>NZ_JAOXMC010000160.1:0-275 GCF_026343815.1 Pseudomonas sp. BJa3
TGAGACGGCGATGGAACGCCCTTCGCATCTCTGCTCTTGTGTCCGGGAACCGCATCGTGATGCCACGACGGGCGGTGGGACGCCGGTCGTTTCCAGCATCAGGCGCGCGCGAAACTTGAAGTAGTTCAATAGCTGCAGCCTGCGATGCCGCGCACACAATAAGCGCTGAACGTCGCAACATTCCACGTTGCAACCACCGCAATGGTCTCCGAACTCAAGACCATCGAGATGCGGTGTTCTCGGAGGATGGAGTTGGATTCTGGCCCCACGATTGG
>NZ_JAOXMC010000161.1:0-275 GCF_026343815.1 Pseudomonas sp. BJa3
TTTATCGTAATTTAAATTTCGATAACAAATAGACAAAAATCGTCTATAATTGTGTTAAAAATATGGCAAAGTGAAATTCTTTTTTTGCAAGGGGAGTGATAAGGTGAATAATCTTAAAAATATGAATTTTGATGAACTACAAGAGATGCGTACCCAAATTGAGGTGGAATTAAAAAAACGGCAAGCAAAAGAAAAGCAAAATGCACGGCGAAAAATTCTTGAAATCGCTAGTGCACATGGAATTAACATCGCTGATCTTGTGAATAAAGAACGTT
>NZ_JAOXMC010000162.1:0-275 GCF_026343815.1 Pseudomonas sp. BJa3
ACGCCTGACAAGGTGGTGAACCTGTTCACCTTCATCGCCGAGGAGACGCGAGAAATCCTGGCCTCCATCGGCGCGCGCACGATGGACGAGATCATCGGCCGCACCGACCTGCTGCGTCAGGTCCGTCGCGGCGGCTCGCATCTGGACGACCTGGACCTGAACCCCCTGCTGGTTCAGGTGGACGAGGGCGCGGCCGGCAAGTGGGCCGACAAGACGACGCGCAAGCCCATCGCCGACAGCCTGGACGCCGCCGTGCTGAAGGACGCCGTCCGCTT
>NZ_JAOXMC010000163.1:0-275 GCF_026343815.1 Pseudomonas sp. BJa3
TGGTAGAGTTGGCAATAGTTTTCACGAAGATCTTCTGCTTTTCCCAAAATATGCTTTTCTTTTGTTTCGGGATCAAAAAACTCTGTATGGCCTTTGTAGGGAAAGGTTTCTTCTGCAGGATCAGCAATTTCAATTAAATGAGCGGAGACTTGTTTTGTCGATAAAAGGGTTAAATCTCGGATAATCTTTTCAGGATGATCGAGAAAATCGCTTATGATAATGGCGTGTGAAAAACGCGTAATCGTTGAAAAATTTGGAAATGGATTTTCACTTTG
>NZ_JAOXMC010000164.1:0-275 GCF_026343815.1 Pseudomonas sp. BJa3
TGGCCCAGGAACCGCGTGCCCAGTCCCGCGCCCTCGCTGGCGCCCTCGATCAGGCCGGGAATGTCGGCGATGACGAACCGCTCGGACGGCGACAGGTCCACCATCCCCAGGTTCGGGGCCAGGGTGGTGAACGGATAGTCGGCGATCTTGGGCTTTGCGGCGCTGGCGGCCGATAGGAAGGTCGACTTTCCGGCATTGGGCAGGCCCGCCAGACCGATGTCGGCGATCAGCTTCAGCCGCAGCCAGATCCAGCGTTCCTGACCGTCCTGGCCCGG
>NZ_JAOXMC010000165.1:0-275 GCF_026343815.1 Pseudomonas sp. BJa3
CGGGCAGCGCTTCGCGGATCTTCGCGATGCGGGTGGCGGCATCGCGGCGGAAATAGGTGTCGGTGGCGGTCGGCCCGGCGACGGTGATCTCGCCGACTTCGCCATTGGGCACCACCTCGACGTCGCTCCAGTCGTCGATCGGCGCATCGACGATGCGGATGATGCGCACCTCGTTCGGCGGCACCGCGCGGCCCACGCAGGTGCCGGCACCGGCCTCGGTGGCGACACGTGTGGATTCCAGCTCGCGGCCTTCGATGACGGCGACCGGCAGGCAT
>NZ_JAOXMC010000166.1:0-274 GCF_026343815.1 Pseudomonas sp. BJa3
TGGGCAGGGGCCACAGGATCGGATCGGCCGTCACCCCGGCGGGCAGGGTCCAGATCAGGCTGGTCGCACCGCCGCTGTCGCCCGGATTGCGCCAATAGGTGTGCCAGCCGGGCGCGATCTTCTGGCGCACCGCCACCACGGTCGTCGAACCGGGCGCGACCCATTGCGACATCGGGACCAGTTCGGCCTCGATCCGCTCGGTCCGCTGCGGCCCGAAGGCGACGACGCCCGTGGGCTGGCTCTGCACCGGCTGGGCGACGGCTGCCGAAACGCC
>NZ_JAOXMC010000167.1:0-274 GCF_026343815.1 Pseudomonas sp. BJa3
GGGCAGTATGAACGGCAGAAAGCCCTGCTGACGCAGTCCGAAATTAAGCTGCTGCATGCCCAGGTCAACCCGCATTTCCTGTTTAACGCCCTCAACACGCTCAAAGCGGTGATCCGCCGCGACAGCGATCAGGCCGCGCAGCTGGTGCAGTTTCTGTCGACCTTTTTCCGTAAGAACCTGAAACGGCCGTCCGAGATCGTGACCCTCGCCGATGAGATTGAGCACGTGAATGCCTATCTGCAGATCGAGCAGGCGCGTTTCCAGTCGCGCCTCC
>NZ_JAOXMC010000168.1:0-274 GCF_026343815.1 Pseudomonas sp. BJa3
GGCGGTATTGATCGAGGTGGACGCGTCCTGGATGCGGCCGACGATGTCGGTCAGCTGGGCGACGGTGGCGTTGGCATCATCACGCATGGTGGCGAACACGCCATGGAAATCGCCCTCCATGCGGGCGGTCAGGTTGCCCTGGGACAGCGAGCGCAGCACGTTCGAGACCGCGTCCACGCTGCCGGCGATCGTGGCTAGCAGGCTGTTGACCTGCTGCGACAGGCCGAGCAGGAAGCCCTGCTTGCCCGCCTCGCCGATGCGCCCGCTGAGATCG
>NZ_JAOXMC010000169.1:0-274 GCF_026343815.1 Pseudomonas sp. BJa3
CTCGACGGCGAACTTCGCCCCGCAGTACGCGTCGGCGAACGGCTGACCCACCGCTCCCCCGACGCTGGTGACGGTGACGATGCGACCGCTCCCCCGCTCGCGCATCCCGGGGAGGACGAGACGGGTGAGGCGGGCAACCGAGAGGTAGTTCGTCTCGAGTTGGTCCTGCAGGTCGGCGTCGCTGAGCTGCTCGAGAGTTCCGACCGCACCCCGGCCGGCATTGTTCACGAGGATGTCGACGGGTCCCGCGGTGTCCACGAGGGCCCGGGCTGCC
>NZ_JAOXMC010000016.1:0-147320 GCF_026343815.1 Pseudomonas sp. BJa3
GGGGCGTACAGCGCGGTACCCACGGGAGCAAGAACGGAGCGAGGGAACCCCGGAGCGAAGCGTAGGGGCCGTATGAACGGAGCCGAACGGTTTTGCCTACTTTTGTCAAGACAAAAGTAGGTCGCCGTAAAGGCGACAGGGTGACTAAATGTCGACATCTTCTACGAATGCGCTCACAAAACCCAAAACAATCGCCCCGAACCCGAACCCGAACCCGAACCCGAACCCGAACCCGAACCCGAACCCGAACCCGAACCCGAACCCGAACCCGAACCCTTACCCCCGAAACGCCCGAATAAAAACCCCCACCGCCTCCCGCACATGCGCCTCAGCCTCATCCCCCACCAGCGCCGGCGAGCACCCCAGCAGCAACCTATAATCCGGCGCCCCCTTCACCAGGCAGAAGAAATGCTCCGCCGCCTGCCACGGGTTATCGATCCGCAGCAGTCCCCGCTGATCGACACAACGCAGCAACGCCTCCATCCCGCTCATTACCCGCTTGGGCCCCGCCGCGTAGAAGTACTGACCAAACCCCGGATCCTGGCTGCCCAGGGCAAAGATCAGGCGGCTCAGCTTGACGGCCTCGTCGCTGCTGATCAAAGCCTGGAAGCCACGGGCAATGTTCAGCAGCACGTCTTCCACCGCCGCGCCTTCGGGATACTCGAACATCAGGTCAGGCAACTGGTTCTGGCAGGTGGCCATGACCGCCGCGCCGAACAGCGTCTGCTTGTCGGTGAAATGGCTGTAGACGGTGAGTTTTGAAACACCTGCCGCCGCCGCGACCGCATCCATGCTGGTGTTGGCATAGCCAAGGCTGAGGAACAGGTGCTTGGCAGCTTCGAGGATGGCCTCGCGCTTAGCCAGGTCCTTGGGCCGGCCGGGGCCGATGGGTGCGTCGTTGGACATGAGGGACCGCATTCTCTGTGAAAGGGGCACATCTTACCGGGTCCGCGGGCGGTCGGCTGCAGCGTACGTCGTATCACTAAAACGGCATTTTCTCTGAAACGCCCGCTTCCCCGACCAGGTTCGCTAATTTAATATACTCATCAGTATAAATATTCAAAGCGCCCTCTGCCAAAGGTCATTCATCATGTTGCGTCGTGCATTGTCACTCGCCCTGCCGGCCGCCGCCGTGCTGCTGCTCACCGCCTGCGGCCAGGAGGCCGCGCCGCCCACCGCGCCGCGTCCGGCGCTGGTGGTTCAACCACAACCGGCTGGCGCCTCCGCCGACAGTTACCCCGGCGAGGTGCGGGCGCGCTTCGAACCTGACCTGGCGTTCCGTATCGGTGGCAAGGTCAGCAAACGCCTGGTGGAGGAGGGGCAGCGGGTCAAGGCCGAGCAGCCGCTGGCCGAACTCGATCCCCAGGACGTACGCCTGCAACTGGAAGCCAACCGCGCTCAGCTGGCGGCGGCCGAGGCCAACCTGGCGCTGGTGCGCGCCGAGCGCGATCGCTACCAGAAACTGCTGCATCGGCAAATGGTCAGCCACTCTCAGTTCGACAATGCCGAGAACCTCTATCGCGCCGGCATGGCCCGTCTGAAGCAAGCCAAGGCCGAGTACGAGGTAGCGGGTAACCAGGCCGAGTATGCCGTGTTGCGCGCCCCTCAGGCCGGCGTGATTGCCAAGCGCCAGGTCGAAGTGGGGCAGGTGGTGGCGGCAGGGCAAACCGTCTTCACGCTGGCCGCCGATGGTGAGCGCGAAGTGGCCATAGGCCTCCCAGAGCAGCAGTTCGCCCGCTTTGCCGTGGGGCAGGTAGTCAGCGTTGAACTTTGGTCGCACCCGAACCGGCGATTCGAAGGGCGGATTCGCGAGCTCTCCCCGGCGGCGGACCCCCGTTCGCGCACCTTCGCCGCGCGCATCGCCTTTACCTCCAACGCCACCCCGGCCGAACTGGGTCAGAGCGCACGGGTGTTCATCGACCATGGCGAACGCTCGCCGCTGGCGGTGCCGCTGTCGGCGGTGACCGCCGAAGCGGGGCAGGCCTATGTCTGGCGGATCGGCCAGGATAACCGCCTGGAACGCGTCCCCGTGCGCCTCGGCGCTTATGGCGCGGACAGCGTGCCGGTGCTCGAAGGCCTGCAGGCCGGCGACTGGGTGGTTGCCGCCGGTGGCCACGTGCTGCGCGAGGGGCAACAAGTGCGGCCTGTGGACCGCAGCAACCGTGAAGTGAACCTGGCGGCCAAGGAGTAAGTCCCGATGGGTTTCAACCTTTCCGCCTGGGCGCTGCGCAACCGCCAGATCGTGTTGTTCCTGATGATACTGCTGGCAGCAATTGGCGCCATTTCCTACACCAAGCTCGGACAGAGCGAGGACCCTCCGTTCACCTTCAAGGCCATGGTCATCCGGACCCTTTGGCCGGGCGCGACCGCCGAGGAGGTCGCCCGCCAGGTCACCGAGCGTATCGAAAAGAAACTGATGGAGACTGGCGAGTACGAGCGGATCGTCTCGTTCTCCAGGCCCGGTGAGTCCCAGGTCACCTTCATGGCCCGCGACTCGATGCATTCGGCGCACATCCCCGAGTTGTGGTACCAGATCCGCAAGAAAGTCGCGGATATCAAGCACACCCTGCCCCCCGAAGCGCAGGGGCCATTCTTCAATGACGAGTTCGGCACCACCTTCGGCAATATCTACGCCCTGACCGGTGCCGGCTTCGACTATGCGGTGCTCAAGGACTACGCCGACCGTATCCAGATCCAGCTGCAGCGGGTCAAGGACGTGGGCAAGGTGGAGCTCATCGGCCTGCAGGATGAAAAGATCTGGATCGAACTGTCCAACGTCAAGCTGGCCACGCTCGGGGTGCCGCTCGCCGCCGTGCAGCAGGCACTGCGCGAGCAGAACGCGGTGAGTACCGCGGGCTTCTTCGAAACCCCCAGCGAGCGCCTGCAACTGCGGGTCAGTGGGCGCTTCGACAGCGTCGAACAGATTCGCCAGTTCCCTATCCGCATCGGTGACCGCACCTTCCGCATCGGTGATGTCGCCGAGGTACAGCGCGGTTTCAACGACCCACCCGCGCCGCGCATGCGCTTCATGGGCGAGGACGCCATCGGGCTGGCGGTATCGATGAAGGACGGCGGCGACATCCTGGTGCTCGGCAAGGCCCTGGAAGGCGAGTTTGCCCGCCTCGCGCAGAGCCTGCCGGCGGGCATGGAGCTGCGCAAGGTGTCCGACCAGCCGGCGGCGGTGAAGGCCGGGGTTGGTGAGTTCGTTCAGGTGCTGGTTGAGGCCTTGGTCATTGTCCTGCTGGTGAGCTTCTTCTCGCTCGGCCTGCGCACCGGCCTGGTGGTGGCTCTGGCGATCCCGCTGGTGCTGGCCATGACCTTCGCTGCCATGCACTACTTCGGCATCGGCCTGCACAAGATCTCGCTGGGGGCGCTGGTGCTGGCCCTGGGCCTGCTGGTCGACGACGCGATCATCGCGGTGGAGATGATGGCGATCAAGATGGAACAGGGCTACGACCGGCTCAAGGCGGCGAGCTATGCCTGGACCAGCACGGCGTTCCCGATGCTCACCGGCACCCTGATCACCGCCGCAGGCTTCCTGCCGATTGCCACGGCGGCTTCGGGTACAGGGGAATACACCCGTTCGATCTTCCAGGTGGTGACCATCGCCCTGCTGACCTCCTGGGTTGCCGCAGTGGTATTCGTGCCCTACCTGGGCGAGCGCCTGCTGCCGGACCTGGCCAAGCTCCACGCGGCCCGCCGCGGCGCTGACGGGCACGCCCCCGACCCCTATGCGACGCCGTTCTACCAGCGTGTCCGGCGTGTAGTGGAATGGTGCGTGCGGCGGCGCAAGACGGTGATCGTGCTGACCATCGCCGCGTTCGTCGGTAGCATCCTGCTGTTCCGCTTCGTACCGCAGCAGTTCTTCCCCGCGTCCGGGCGGCCGGAACTGATGGTCGATCTTAAGCTGACCGAAGGCGCTTCGCTGAACAACACCGCCGAGCGGGTCAAGCAATTGGAGGCGCTCCTCAAGCAGCAGGACGGTATCGCCAACTATGTTGCCTATGTCGGCACCGGTTCGCCGCGTTTCTACCTGCCGCTGGACCAGCAACTGCCTGCGGCGAGCTTTGCCCAGTTCGTGGTGCTGGCCAAGTCGCTGGAGGACCGTGAACGCCTGCGCAGCTGGTTGATCGGCACTCTGGACCAGCAGTTCCCCGACCTGCGTTCGCGTGTCACGCGCCTGGAAAACGGCCCGCCCGTAGGCTACCCGGTGCAGTTCCGGGTTACCGGCGAACACATCGAGAGGGTTCGCGCCCTGGCCCGCGAGGTGGCGGCCAAGGTGCGCGAGAACCCGCATGTGGTCAACGTGCACCTGGACTGGGAAGAACCGAGCAAGGCGGTGTACCTGGACATCGACCAGGACCGTGCCCGGGCGCTGGGCGTGAGCACCGCGCACCTGTCGAGCTTCCTGCAGAGTTCACTGACCGGCAGCAACGTCAGCCAGTACCGCGAAGACAACGAGCTGATCGAGATTCTCCTGCGCGGTACGCCAGAGGAGCGCCGTGAGCTGGGCAACGTGGGCAGTCTGGCGGTGCCCACCGACAACGGCCAGAGCGTGGCCCTGTCGCAGGTGGCGACCCTGGAGTACGGCTTCGAGGAAGGCATCATCTGGCACCGCAACCGCCTGCCCACGGTCACCGTGCGCGCCGATATCTACGACAAGGAACAGCCGGCGACCTTGGTCAAGCAGATCCAGCCGACGCTGGCGCAGATCAAGGACGAGCTGCCTGATGGCTACTTGCTCGAGGTGGGCGGGACGGTGGAAGACTCCGAGCGTGGCCAGCGTTCGGTGAACGCCGGGATGCCACTGTTCATCGTGGTGGTGCTGAGCCTGCTGATGATCCAGCTGCGCAGTTTCTCGCGGATGTTCATGGTGTTCCTCACCGCGCCCCTCGGGCTGATCGGCGTGACCCTGTTCCTGCTGGTGTTTCGCCAGCCATTCGGCTTCGTCGCCATGCTCGGGACCATCGCCCTGGCCGGCATGATCATGCGCAACTCGGTGATCCTGGTGGACCAGATCGAACAGGACATCGCCGCGGGGATGGAGCGTTGGCAGGCGATCATCGAGGCCACGGTGCGACGCTTCCGGCCAATCGTGCTGACCGCGCTGGCGGCGGTGCTGGCTATGATTCCGTTGTCGAGGAGTGTGTTCTACGGGCCGATGGCGGTAGCGATCATGGGCGGGTTGATCGTCGCCACGGTGCTGACCCTGCTGTTCCTGCCGGCGTTGTATGCGGCGTGGTTCAGGGTCAAGAAAAACTGAGGAACGAGCGGGAGGGCTTTGCCCTCCTATCGCCGGCAAGCCGGCTCCCACACGAGTTGCGCAGTACCTGTGGGAGCTGGCTTGCCAGCGATAGGGCTGCACAGCAGCCCCACCGGTTTTCAGCTCGACATCACAGCGCGCCGAACACCTTCTTGGCCAGGCTGGTGGCCGCACCGGCCGGGTTCTGGCGAATGCTTTCTTCCTGCTTGCCGATCATTTCGAACAAGCCGTCCAGCGCCTTCTCGGTCACATAGTTCTCGATATTGGCGTCATCCTTGATCAGGCCCAGGCCTTTGGCCTGCCCTGCAAAGTTGTTGTACTGCTGGGCCAGGCCGACCTTGTCGGTGGCCTGCTTGACGATCGGCAGGAACTTGGCGCGGATCTGCTCGCGGCTGCTCTTGTTCAGGTACTGGGTGGCCGAGTCCTGGCCGCCGCTGAGGATGCCCTTGGCATCGGTCACGGTCATCTTCTTCACCGCGTCCACCAGAATCGCCTGGGCTTGCGGCACGGCAGCCTCGGCGGCCTTGTTCATGCTGGTTTCCAGGGCATCGACCTGGTCACCCTTGCCGAACATCTTCATGGCTTTGGCCGCTTTGCCGAGGTTGCCCGGCAGCTCGATGCGCACGTCCGGGTTGTTGCTGAAGCCGCCGGGGGTGCTCAGTTGCTTGACGGCGATCTGCGCGCCTTGGGTAAGGGCGTCCTTCAGGCCGCCGGAGGCGTCGCTCTGGGACAGGTCACCGAGCGACAGGGCCAGGGCGCTGGCCGACAACAGCAGGCCGGCGCACAGAGTGGTGAAGCGCAGGGAGGAGCGGATCATGGGGCTTTCCTTATGAGCAGAGTGGAGCAGGTTCAGCGTATCGTTTAGTCCGTGATCGGGCCAGTCAGGCAGTCACCGCGGGTTCCGCTGTTTCATCGCGGTGCAAGGCCACCTGGCGGATCGACAGGCGCAGCTCGGCCGACAGCACGCGCTTGGCCACGCCTTCGGCCAGCTCGGCGAGCTTGTCGTGGTAGCCCAGCTTGCCGGCGCTGTCGGGGCGCAAGACCCCTTCACGTACCAGCGTCTGGATGAAGTGGCGGAACAAGGTCTTGTCGAAGAACTCGGGCGCATTCAAGCCATGCAGGATCGACAGGCGCTGGGCCATCATCACGCACAGCTCCTCCAGTTCTTCGGCGTTCAGCGTGTGCTGGCCGCTGTTGAGCAGCAGCGAAGTGGCCATGTAGAAGCGCTGCAGGGTCTGGGTGATGGTACGGGCCAGCAGCGTCAGCAGCACGAACTGCCGCGAGCTGGGCGCGGGGCGCATGTAGATGTCTTGTTCCTTGCGTAGCAGCCCCTGTTCGACCAGCGCCGCCAGCCACTGGTCGATCACCTCGTCCAGTTGCTCGGGCGTCCAGCGCAGGAACAGTTCGGCCTGCAGGTACGGATACAGCGCCCGCACGTACTGGCCCAGCAGTTCGCGGCTCATGCGCGAGCTGCTGAGGAAGAAGCTCGCCAGCAGCCCCGGCAGGGCGAAGATGTGCAGCACGTTGTTGCGGTAGTAAGTCATCAGTACCGCGTTGGCTTCGTCCAGGTAGAGGATGCGACCCAGCGCATCCTTTTGCTCAGCCAGCAGGTCCATGCCCAGTACGTGCTCGATAAGTGTCTTGCCGTCACCCTCGGGCAGGGTGGTGTGCGGCGAGTAGGGCACCTGGCGCAGCAGGGCCAGGTACAGGTCGAGCACGCGGGTCAGGGCGCGTTCGTCCAGGGCCAGGCGGCTGGTCGACAGCAGCGCCAGCGCCACCAGGTTGACCGGATTGATTGCCGCGGCCTCGTTGAGGTGGCGGGCAACCGTTTCGCCCAGGCGGGTGGTAGTCTCGTTGAGCCAGTCCGGGCGGAACTGCGGGGCCAGCGCCTGTTCGCGCCAGCCGGGTTGCTGCTGGTCGAGGAAGCTGTTCAGGCGGATTGGCTCGCCGAAGTTGACGTACACTTGGCCGAAGCGCTGCTTGAGCGCGCCGATAACCTTGAAGATGTCGAAGATCGATTCCTTCTTCTTGCTGGCGCCGCGCAGCTCGCCCAGGTAGGTGCGGCCTTCGAGCACCCGCTCGTAGCCGATGTACACCGGCACGAAGACGATCGGCGTGCGCGAGGAGCGCAGGAAGCTGCGCAGGGTGATCGCCAGCATGCCGGTGCGCGGTTGCAGCATGCGCCCGGTGCGCGAGCGCCCGCCTTCGACGAAGTACTCCACCGGGAAACCCTTGGTGAACAGGGTGTGCAGGTATTCGTTGAACACGGCGGTGTACAGCGGGTTGCCCTTGAACGTGCGGCGCATGAAGAACGCCCCGCCGCGGCGCAGCAGGCCGCCGATCACCGGCATGTTGAGGTTGATGCCGGCAGCGATGTGTGGCGGCGTCAGGCCGTTGCGGAACAGCAGGTAGGACAGCAGCAGGTAGTCGATATGGCTGCGGTGGCAGGGCACGTAGATCACTTCATGGCCGGGGGCGATGCCTTGCACCTGCTCGATGTGGTTGACCTTGATGCCGTCGTAGATCTTGTTCCAGAACCAGCTCAGCACCACTTCGAGGAAGCGGATCGCGGTGTAGGTGTAGTCCGAGGCGATCTCGTTGCCATAGTACAGCGCCTTGGCCTCGGCCTTGGCGTAGGGGATCTTCTCGCGGTCGGCCTCGTCGCTGATCGCCTGGCGCACCAGCGGATCGTGCACCAGCCCTTTGACCAGGTTGCGACGGTGCGAGATGTCCGGCCCGATGACCGCGGTCTTCAGGTTGCGAAAGTGCACGCGCATCATGCGTTGGGCCATGCGCACGGTGCGCTCATGGCCCTTGTTGTGCTGCACCAGCTCGCGCAGGTGGATCGGTGCGGAGAACTGCACCCGGGTCTTGCGCCCGAGGATCAGCACGCTGAGCAGGCGGCGCAGGCGGCCGGTGACCGCCCAGCTGTCGGCGAAAAGCAGCTTCCACGGGCTCGACTCGCTGGCTGGGGTCTGACCCCAGAACACGCTGACCGGGATGATCTGTGCGTCTTCCTCGGCATGCTGGCTGATTGCCGCGACCAGGCGCTCGAGGGTGGGCGGCGCGCCGCGTTTGTCTTGCCGGCCGAGCCAGTCAGGGTCGGGGGTCAGGTAGAAGAACGCCGCGGGCTCCTGCAGCGGGCCGACGGCCACCGGCAGTACCGGGCGCGGCAGCCCTGCTTTGGTGCACTCGTGGTCGACCACGGCCAGGTCGGTGAGCGACGGCGAGGAGAGGGCATAGAACACCGGTCGGCTGCGGTCAAGCTTGAGCGTCAGCGAGGACTGGTTGATGGTTTCGGAGCGCACCCACAGGTAGAGAACGCGACGCAGGGCGCCGAAGATGAGGCGGCGCAGGGGAGAACGGGTCATGGGGTGGGCCCTGGGTGGAAGTAACAGTGTTTTTTCAGCACGTTAGTCTGCCGTATCTGCGTAAGTTCAGCAAAATTCCGCCATAAATGCCCCTGTCATGAATTTTTTTTGTTCCCTGTCATATACTCGGCCTGCCGCTTGCAGGATATTCGTGCAAGCTGCGTCGGCGCGGGCGGTGAGCCCATGCCAGCAAGGCGATCTTCAAAATAAAAATCCGGAGTAGTTCAGATGTCGTCTCGTGAGACTGGGAATGTGAAGTGGTTCAACGATGCCAAGGGTTATGGCTTCATTCAGCGCGAAGGTGGTGCGGACGTGTTCGTCCACTATCGGGCTATCCGCGGTGAGGGGCATCGCACCCTGGTCGAGGGACAGCAGGTGGAGTACGCACTCGTGCAGGGCCAGAAAGGCCTGCAGGCAGAGGATGTAGTCGGGCTCTGAGCCTTCCGGCTGCACGCTCAAGCTGCAAGTTGTCCGTGGAACTTGCAGCCTGATGCGAACGGCCTCAGCTGGTACGCCAGGTGATTTCCTCTTCACCGTCGGCGCTGATGCGGATCCAGCGATCGGCATCTTCTTCCCCGTCTTCTTCCGCCCAGCTACCTGGCGCGCAACGCACTTCGACGTTCAGCGCAGCGAATGCCGCACGGGCGCAGGCGATGTCGTCGGCCCAGGGTGTCTGGTCGCTTTCCAGGTACAGGCTGTTCCATTTCCCCACAGCTTTCGGTAACCAGGTGACCGGGATGTTACCGGCCGTGCACTTGAAGGTCTGGCCTTTCTGCTTCCATTCGCTGCACGGGCCAAGGGCCTGGGTCAGCCAGTCGGCGATCTGCTTGTGATCGACCTCGGCGTCCTTGAGGTAGATCTCGATATCGGGTTGACGCATGGGAAGCTCCAGTGTGCTCAGTCTTGGCGCACGAAATAGTCATAACGCATGGAAACGGTGACCACGAAGGGTTCGGGCTGTTCGATCACTTGTGCGCGCTTCTCGGCGCTGGCCCGCCAGCCGTGCGGGGTCATCGCCAGCAGGTCGGCGCGGGCCTTGGCCTCGACCAGGCTCAGGCGGAACTCGAGGATCTCGCCGTGGGCGTGGGTCATGCCTGCCGGGACCAGGGCCAGGTGCTTGTCGTCGGCGTAGGGGCGCACTTCATCGTAGAGCACCTCGCGCAGCTCCATCAGATGGCCGCTGGTCGGGCCGACCCGCATCAGGCCGCCGCCCGGGGCCAGCAGGCGCCTGGCCTCCTGCCAGTCGAGCGGGCTGAACACGCTGGCGATGAAGCTGCAGCTGGCATCGGCCATGGGCACGCGGGCCATGCTGGCCACCATCCAGGTTACCTCGGGCGCACGGCGGCAGGCACGCTTGACCGCCTCGCGGGAGATGTCCAGGGCGTAGCCGTCGGCCGCCGGCAGCGCCTGGGCGATCTGCGCGGTGTAGTAGCCTTCGCCGCAGCCGATGTCCAGCCAGGCCTGCGGCTGGCGCTCGGCCGCCAGTTGTGCCAGGCGGCGTGCCACCGGGGCGTAATGGCCGGCGTCGAGGAAGTCGCGACGGGCTTCGACCATGGCCTGGTTGTCGCCCGGGTCGCGGCTGTTCTTGTGCTGCACCGGCAGCAGGTTCAGGTAGCCCTGGCGGGCGCGGTCGAAGCGGTGGCCGGCGGGGCAGGCCACGCCATTGTCGAGCTGCGCCAGGGGCGCCTGGCAGAGAGGGCAGGCGAGCATCAGGCGAGCAACCGGACCAGGGTCTGGTAGTAGATCTCGGTCAGCAGGTCGAGATCGCTGGCCAGGATACGCTCGTCCACCTGGTGGATGGTGGCGTTGACCGGGCCGAGCTCGACCACCTGGGTGCCCATGGTGGCGATGAAGCGGCCATCGGAGGTACCGCCACTGGTCGATGGTCGGGTCTCGCGGCCAGTGACGGCCTTGATGCTTGACGACACTGCATCGAGCAATTCACCCGGCTCGGTGAGGAACGGCAGGCCCGACAGCGCCCAATCGATGCTCCATTCCAGCTGGTGCTTGTCGAGGATCGTCGCGACGCGTTGCTGCAAGCCCTCGACCGTCGATTCGGTGGAGAAACGGAAGTTGAACAGTGCCGTCAGTTCGCCCGGGACCACGTTGGTGGCGCCAGTGCCGGAGTTGAGGTTGGAGATCTGGAAGCTGGTCGGCGGGAAGAATGCATTGCCTTCGTCCCAGTGCTCGGCGGCCAGCTCGGCCAGGGCCGGCGCGGCCAGGTGGATCGGGTTGCGCGCCAGGTGCGGGTAAGCCACATGGCCTTGCTTGCCGCGCACGGTCAGCTTGGCGCCAAGCGAGCCGCGGCGGCCGTTCTTGACCACGTCACCGAGCAGGGTGGTGCTGGACGGCTCGCCGACGATGCACCAGTCCATGCGCTCGTTGCGCGCCTTCAGGCGCTCGACCACAGCCTTGGTGCCGTGGTGGGCCGGGCCTTCCTCGTCGCTGGTGATCAGGAATGCGACCTTGCCACGGTGGTTCGGGTAGTCGTGCACGAAGCGCTCGCAGGCCACCACCATCGACGCCAGGCTGCCCTTCATGTCGGCGGCGCCGCGGCCGCAGAGCATGCCGTCGGCATCGATCAGCGCTTCGAACGGCTCGTGCTGCCACTGCTGCACCGGGCCGGTGGGGACCACATCGGTGTGGCCTGCGAAGCACAGCACCGGGCCTTCCTGGGTGCCATGGCTGGCCCAGAAGTTGTCGACGTCTTCGATGCGCATCGGCTCGAGCTGGAAGCCGACGGCGCCCAGGCGGTTCATCATCTGGGTCTGGCAGTCGGCATCGACCGGGGTGACCGACGGGCGGCGGATCAGGTCGCAGGCCAGTTGCAGGGTAGGCGAAAGCTCGGCAGGGGCCGTCATTGCAAGACTCCGGGGGCAAGGCAGGGCGGGAAACTGGGGCGTTATCTTATATCAAATGATGCCTGCGGACACGATGTGCTTCGTGGGAGCGGCGGCGCGCCGCCGCTTCCACGCTACATCAAACGACCTGTGCTTCGCTTGCCTTCTCCGCCGGCTTGGGCAATGACGACAGCAACGCCATCACCAATGCCGCCAGGTACGGCAACGACTGCACCAGCAGCATCGCCACCCAGAAGCGCATGTCCGAACTCGGCAGCCCCTGCACCAGGTAGATCCCCAGCGCCGCGCCCCACAGCATCAGCATGATGAACAGCTCTTCGCGGGCCTCGGCAATCGCCACCAGCAGACCATGGCTGTCGGCATTCTTCGGCGTGCGGAAGAACGGCATGCTGCTGGTGAAGAAACCGTACAGGACCGCCTTGGCGATGGTATGCGACAGCGCCAGCCCCGCCAGTGCGGCGGCGAAGGCATCCTTCAGGTCGACCCCCACCGCGCGGCGATAGAGGAACAGGATCTTGCCGACCTTGAAGAAGAACAGCGCCAGCGGCGGGATGGCGAACATCATCAGCGGCGGATCGACCCGATGCGGCACGATGATCATCGCCGCCGACCACAGCAGGGCGCCGACGGTGAAGAAGATGTTCATGCCATCGGCGATCCATGGCAGCCAGCCGGCCAGGAAGTGGTAGCGCTGGCCGCGGGTCAGCTCGCTGCCCTTGCCGCGCAGCAGCGCGCCGGCGTGGTGCTTGATGATCTGGATGGCGCCGTAGGCCCAGCGGAAGCGCTGCTTCTTGAAGTCGATGAAGGTGTCGGGCATCAGGCCCTTGCCGTAGCTGTTGTGGGCGTAGGCTGCCGACAGGCCTTTCTCGAACACTCGCAGGCCCAGCTCGGCGTCTTCGCAGATGCACCATTCGGCCCAGCCGAGCTCCTCGAGCACGCTGCGCCTGGTCATGGTCATGGTGCCGTGCTGGATGATCGCGTCACGGTCGTTGCGGGTGACCATGCCGATATGGAAGAAGCCCTTGTACTCGCTGTAGCACAGCTTCTTGAAGGCGCTTTCGTGCTGGTCGCGGTAGTCCTGCGGCGACTGCACCACGGCGATCTTCGGGTCGGCGAAGTGCGGCACCATGTGTTTTAACCAGTTGCGGTCGACGCAGTAGTCCGAGTCGATCACCGCGATCACCTCGGCGTCCTTGGCGGTGTGCGGAATCAGGTAGTTCAGGGCGCCGCCCTTGAAGCCGGCCAGGGGCGCGACGTGGAAGAACTTGAAGCGCTCGCCGAGCTTCTCGCAGTGGGCCTTGAGCGGTTCCCACACGGCCGGGTCCTTGGTGTTGTTGTCGATCACCAGCACTTCGTAGTCTGGGTAGTCCAGCGCGGCGAGGGCGTCGAGGGTCTGCTTGACCATCTCCGGCGGCTCGTTGTAGCACGGCACATGCACCGAGACCTTGGGTCGATAGGCGCTGTCGCCCTGCACGGGCAGGAACTCGCGTCGGCGCTTGTGGATCCACACCGCCTCGGCCAGTTCGTGGGCCTCGGTCAGCAGCACGATGAATACCCCGAGGGCGCCCAGTGCCAGCAGCACGCCCACGGTCAGGCTGAACCAGGTGCTGTACTGCTGGCTGTAGTCGTAGGCGATCCATACCAGCACCGACCCGCACAGGAAGGTGATGAAGGTGAGGAAGGTGCGCCCGCGCTGGCGCAGGGCCGAGCCGTCGATCAGCAGGATGGCCAGGGCGATCATCGCCAGCACTACCGAGGCCACGGCCAGGGCGCGCCATTGCGGGATCGCCACGATCGGGCCTTCAAAGTTGAACTTCTGTTGGCGCTCGGCGTTGTACACGCCCCAGTAGGCGCCCACCGAGCCTTCGTCGCTGGCCTTCCATGGCTGGTCGTAGGCCTCGATGACGAAGTAGTTATAGCCACGACGGTTGAGGGTGTTGACCAATGTGCGCAGGTAGATGGCCTGGTCGGCCTGGGTGGCGTCGGCGCCACCGCGCATGCGGCCATTGCTCGGCCAGCCGACCTCCGAGAGCAGCAGCGGTTTGCGCGGGAACTGCTTGCGCAGCTCGCGGGCACGGTCGAGGACGAATTGCACCGAGTCCTTCATGGGCACGAATTCCCAATAGGGCAGTATGTGCGCGGCGATCAGGTCGACGTGTTTCGCCAGCTCCGGGTGTTCCTTCCAGATGTGCCACTGCTCGCTGGTGGTCACCGGCACCTTCACTGCGGCGCGTACCCGGTCCAGGTAGCCGATCAGCTGTTCGGCGGTGACCTCCTCGCGAAACAACGCTTCGTTGCCGACCACCACCCGCACCACGCTGCGTGAGGTATTGGCCAGGCCGATGGCCTTTTCGATCTCGCGCTCGTTGCGCTCCTGGTCGTTGCTGATCCAGATGCCCAGGGTCACGCGCAGGCCGAGCTCTTCGGCCAGGCGCGGTACCTCGGCCTGGGTGCCTTCGACGGTGTAGATGCGCACGTTGTCGGTCAGTTTGTTCAGTTGCTCGAGGTCCTGGCGGATCTCGTCCTCGCTGGGGTACTGGCCTTTCTGCGGGCTCTGCCCCAGGCGGAAGGGCGAATAGGAGAAACCGGAAATCTGTTCCGGCCAGGCGGGGGCGGACACCGGGCGGTTGATCAAGGCCCAGAACCCGGTGAACAGCGCGGCAATGGCCAGGACCACTACCAGGTTGAGACCGAATTTACGTGATGACATAGGTGTTCGAGGTTCCGAAGAGGGGAGCGAGGGTCGCTGTCGCAGGCCGTGGGTCCTACAAGTGCCGGAGAAGGTAATCCGTTGGATTATCGGCAAGGAATGTAGTTCTCAGGCCGCTCACTTGTCGTCCAGATATATTTGCTTGATAGGACATTAAAGCAGGGTCGGTAGGTTTTGTTCCAACCCCTGGCCGCTCTGCCACGCCCTTGCGGCGTGTTCACGCGCTGTGCTCCCCCCGCAGCGCATGCCTTGGCATATAATGCGCGCCGGTTTTTTCGAGGTACCCACATGAGCACAGAAGATCCACGCTTCGCCGGCGTTGCCCGGCTCTACGGCGACGACGGCTTGCAGCGCCTGCGTCAGGCCCATGTGGCCATCGTCGGCATCGGCGGGGTCGGCTCGTGGGCGGCCGAGGCCCTGGCGCGCAGCGGCGTGGGCGAGATCAGCCTGTTCGATCTAGACGACGTCTGCGTGAGCAACACCAACCGTCAGGCCCACGCCCTCGAAGGGCAGGTGGGCCGCCTCAAGGTGGAGGTGATGGCCGAGCGTCTGCGGGCGATCAACCCGGCCTGCACGGTGCACGCGGTGGCCGACTTCGTCACCCGCGAGACCATGGCCGAGTACATCACCGAACAGATGGACTGCGTGATTGACTGCATCGACAGCGTGATGGCCAAGGCCGCGCTGATCGCCTGGTGTCGCCGACGCAAGATCGCCATCGTCACCACTGGTGGCGCCGGCGGGCAGATCGACCCGACCCAGATCCAGGTCGGCGACCTCAACAAGACCTTCAACGACCCGCTGGCTTCACGGGTGCGCTCGACCTTGCGCCGCGACTACAACTTCTCGCGCAACACCAGCCGCAACTATGGCGTGCCGTGCGTGTTCTCCAGCGAACAGCTGCGCTACCCCAAGGGCGACGGCAGTGTGTGCCTGCAGAAGAGCTTTGTCGGTGAAGGCGTGCGCCTGGACTGCGCAGGTGGTTTCGGCGCGGTGATGATGGTGACCGCGACCTTCGGCATGGTGGCGGCGAGCAAGGCCGTTGAAAAGCTTGTAGCCGGGGCGCGGCGCCCTTCGGAGCGGGTCAAGGCTGATTAGGCTATCGCGGGGCAGTGGTTCAGCCCTGGGTAGCGAGTTCGGCCATCCTCAGTAGCACCGCATGCAGCCCATTGCTGCGCGACGGTGACAACTGCCGCTCCAGCCCCAGTTGGGTAAACCAGGCGCTCAGGTCGAGCGCTGCCAACTGATCGCTGGCCAAGCCTTGCACTCGCACAAGAAGAAGTGCCAGCAATCCCCGCAGCATCCGCGCATCGCTGCCTGCCTTGAACCGCCACTGGCCGTCATCCTGCACCGCCACCAGCCAAACCAGGCTCTCGCAGCCATGCACCCGGTTGGTCTCGGTCTTGTCGCTGTCGCCCAGTGGCTCCAGGCGGTCACCCCACTGCATCAGCAACCGCGCCCGCTGCTCCCAGCCACGCGCCTGTTCGAACGCTTCCAGCGCTTGGCTGGCCTCTGGCGAAAGGTTCATCGCAACAGCTCCAGGCCTTTGTCGAGCGCTTCGAAGAAACGCTGCAGGTCGTCGCTGTCGGAGTACAGCCCCAGCGATACGCGGATCGCGCCATCGAGCCCCAGGTGCCTGAGCAGTGGCATGGCGCAATGGTGCCCGGCGCGCACGGCGATACCCTGTTCTGTCAGCAGGTGGGCGATATCGGCGTTGTGCACGCCATCGATGACGAAACTGGCCAGTGCCGCCTCGGGCGAGCCGAGCAGGCGAACTCCCTCGCGATCGGCCAGGCCACGTACCAGGCACTGGTGCAAGCTGGCTTCATGGGCGGCCACGGCATGTACGTCGAGGCTGGCCAGGTAGTCCAGGGTGGCGCCCAGGCCGATCACCCCGGCAATCGGCGGGGTGCCGGCTTCGAAACCCAGTGGCGCGGGGCGGAAGCTGGCGCTCTGGTAGTCCGCCATCTGCACCATTTCTCCGCCGTATTGCCAGTGACGCAGCAACGCCAGCGCATCCTGGCGGCCGTAAAGTACGCCCACTCCGTCCGGACCATAGAGTTTGTGGCTGGAGAACACATAGAAATCGCAGGCCAGTTGCTGCACGTCATGTCGGCCATGAACCACGCCCTGGGCGCCATCGACAACGCTCAGCGCGCCTTGGGCGCGGGCATGCGCCAGCAAAGGCGTCAGCGGTTGCCAGGTACCCAGCACGTTGGACAGTTGGCTGATCGCCAGCAGGCGAGTGCGCGGGCCTATCAGTTGCAGGGCCTGCTCCAGGTCGACATGCCCCTGGTCAGTAACCGGCAGGACCACCAGGCGCAGGTTGCGGCGATGCGCCAGTTGTTGCCAGGGCAGCAGGTTGGCGTGGTGCTCCAGGCCGCTGACGGCGATTTCGTCGCCTGCCTCGAAGCGATGTTCCAGACCATAGGCCAGCAGGTTCAAGGCCGAGGTAGCACCGTGGGTGAATACGATCTGGCGCGCATCGGCTGCATTGAGCCAGGCGGCGACCTTGTCCCGTGTGCCCTCGAAAGCCTGTGTCGCCAAGGCGCCGGGCAGGTGCTGGGCGCGGTGTACATTGGCTGCGCCATGGCCGTAGTAATGGCTCAGGGCATCGAGCAGGGCCTGGGGTTTCTGCGTGGTGGCGGCGCTATCCAGGTAGGTCTGGTGCTGCCGTTGCAGGGCGGCGATGGCCGGGAAATCGGTACGCCAGGGGGAGGGCTGGAACATGTTCGCGGGGCCTGGAATGAAAAATCGGGTCTGCCCGTAGGAGCAGACCCGATCTTATCACCTCAAACCCAGGCAGAGCCTCAGTTGTGAGCGTGCAGTGCCTCGTTCAGCTCGATGGCCGACTTGTGGGTCTTGCACTCCACGGCGCCATTGAGCGAGTTGCGGCGGAACAGCAAGTCGGTCTGGCCGGCCAGATCGCGCGCCTTGACCACCTTGACCAGCTGGTTGTTCTCATCCAGCAGGTTCACCTTGGTGCCGGCGGTGATGTACAGGCCGGCTTCGACGGTGTTGCGGTCGCCCAGCGGGATGCCGATACCGGCGTTGGCGCCGATCAGGCAACCTTCGCCGACCTTGATGACGATGTTGCCACCACCGGACAGGGTGCCCATGGTCGAGCAACCGCCGCCCAGGTCGGAGCCCTTGCCGACGAACACGCCAGCGGAGACGCGGCCTTCGATCATGCCCGGGCCTTCGGTACCGGCGTTAAAGTTGACGAAGCCTTCGTGCATGATGGTGGTGCCTTCGCCAATATAGGCGCCCAGGCGCACACGAGCAGTGTCGGCGATGCGCACGCCGGCTGGCACCACGTAGTCGGTCATCTTCGGGAACTTGTCCACCGAGAACACTTCCAGCAGTTCGCCTTTCAGGCGCGCTTCCAGTTGCCGCTCGGCAAGCTCGGCCAGGTCGACCGCGCCCTGGTTGGTCCAGGCGACGTTGGGCAGCAGCGGGAAGATGCCGGCCAGCGATACACCGTGCGGCTTGACCAGGCGGTGCGACAGCAGGTGCAGCTTGAGGTAGGCCTCGGGGGTGGAGGCCAGGGCGCCGTCTTCGGCCAGCAGGGTGGCGACCAGCGGCTTGTGGCTCTCGGCCAGGCGGGTCAGCAGGGCTGCTTGCGCTGCATCAACGCCCTTGAGCGCGTCGGCCAGTTGGGCGGCCTGGGCGGTGCTGAAGGCGATGGCCTGGTTGCCACCTTCATAACCGAGAACCGGCGCGATGGCCGCGACCAGTTCGGCGGACGGCTTGAGCACAGGCTGTGCGTAGAAGACTTCCAGCCAGGTGCCCTGGCGGTTCTGGGTGCCGACACCGAAGGCCAGGCTGAACAGCGATTGAGACATGCGATTACCTCATGCGAAATGGGGATGGAGCGTAATGCGTGATCAGGCCAGCGCCGCCGCGTAGAGATCGGGCTTGAAGCCGACCAGCGTGCGCTCGCCGAGGTCGAGCACCGGGCGCTTGATCATCGAAGGTTGGGCGACCATCAGTTCGACGGCCTTGGCCTGGTCGAGGTTGGCCTTGCTGGCGTCGTCGAGCTTGCGGAAGGTGGTCCCGGCGCGGTTCAGCACGACTTCCCAGCCATGCTCGTCGCACCAGCGGTTCAGGCTGTCGCGGTCGATGCCCTGGGTCTTGTAGTCGTGGAAGTCGTAGCCAATGGCCTTTTCTTCAAGCCAGGTACGGGCCTTTTTCATGGTGTCGCAGGCTTTGATGCCGTAGAGAGTGTAAGCCATTGAAATGCCTGGGGCTGCCGGCGGTGGCCTGGCGTCCCCGATACTCCTTGAAGATTGGGTGGCAGCGATTATGCGGTATCGATGGGGTTGGCGCCACGGCTGCGGGCCCGAAGGTATGGGGGGATGTATGTCACATCGTCTCAAGTAGCATTGTGTTACATATTCGCTGGTGGGTTGCGACTAACGTGCAGCGGTCCACAATAGAAGGTCCTCGCTAACATATTGTTTCAATGGCGATGTTTCGCCTTGCTGTCGTTTCTCCGATCACACAGGAAGCTTGCTGATGCAGTCAGCCTATACCGTTCTTATCCTGCTGATGCTGGTGAGCGTGTCGAAACTGGTGGGGCGCGTGTTGCCACTGCCGCTGCCGCTGGTACAGATTGGCGCGGGTGCCTTGTTGGCCTGGCCAACCCTGGGATTGCATGTGGCGCTGGACCCGGAGCTGTTCCTGTTCCTGTTTTTGCCGCCGTTGCTGTTCGCCGATGGCTGGCGCATGCCCAAGCGCGAGCTGTGGCGCATACGCGGGCCGGTGGTGGCCCTGGCGGTGGGGCTGGTGCTGTTCACCGTGGTCGGCGCCGGGTACTTCATCCACTGGCTGCTGCCGAGCATTCCCCTGCCGGTGGCCTTTGCCCTGGCGGCGGTGCTGTCGCCCACAGATGCCGTGGCGGTCTCGGCCATCACCCAGGACCGCCTGCCCACGCCTCTGATGCACATGCTCCAAGGCGAGGCGTTAATGAACGATGCCTCGGGCCTGGTGACTTTCAAGTTCGCCCTGGCTGCCGCCATCACCGGCGTGTTCTCGCTGACCGAGGCCAGCCTGACCTTCGTGCTCGTGGCCCTTGGTGGCCTGGCGGTTGGCGTGGCGCTGAGCTGGCTGGTGGGGCGCCTGCGCATGTGGATGATCACCCGCGGCTGGGACGATCCGGCGACCCATGTGGTATTCATGCTGCTGCTGCCGTTCGCCGCCTATGTGCTGGCCGAGCGTCTGGGTGTTTCCGGCATCCTCTCGGCGGTGGCGGCGGGGATGATGCAGAGCTGGCTCGACCTGCTGCCGCGCCAGACCAGCACCCGCCTGCTCAATCGCAGTGTCTGGTCGCTGCTGGAGTTCGCCTTCAACGGCCTGATCTTCCTGCTGCTGGGCCTGCAGTTGCCGGATATCATCAAGGCGGTGGTCACCGACGAGGCAACTGTCTGGCCGACCCTGGTCTGGCGCTGTCTGGACGTGGTGGCGATCTTCGCCGCGCTGGTGCTGCTGCGCTTTGTCTGGGTGCAGAGCATCTGGCGGGCTATCGGCGTGGTACGGCGCTGGCGCGGCAAGCCGACGCTGGTACTGATGCCGACCGCCCGCTCCTGCTGGCTGCTGACCTTCGGTGGCGTGCGCGGGGCGGTGACCCTGGCGGGCGTGATGTCGGTGCCGCTGCTGATGGGAGCGGGCAAAGCCTTTCCCGAGCGCGACCTGCTGATCTTCATCGCCGCCGGGGTGATCCTGCTGTCGCTGGTCAGCGCGGTGATTGCCCTACCTATTTTGCTGCGTGGCGTTACCAAGAGTCCCGATGAGCGCTTGCACCAGGAGGTGCAGGAGGCCTGGCGGCGCACGGCCGAAGCGGCTATTCATGCCCTGGAAGCCGAAGAGGTGATCGATGCCAATGCGCCCCAGGACGCCGCCCAGGCCACCCTGGCCACTGAGCTGAAAGCGCGGTTGATGGCCGAATACCGGGATGAGCTGGACAGCTATAACGACACCGCAGAAGCCCGGGCGCTGGCAGAGCAGATGGATCTGCTGGAGCGTCGCCTGCGCCTGCGGGCATTACGTGCTCAGCGCCTGGAACTGTACGAGCTGCATCGCCAGCATCAGGTGGGCGATGAGGTGGTGCGACAGGTGCTGGGGGAACTGGACATGAGTGAGGCGAACCTGGGGCAGGTTCGCTAGGCTCTGTACGAAAAGCCTTGATACTTGTTCATGCTGCGTTGAAAACAGCCTCGGAATGCTCATGTACTCCAGTACAGTCGGGCGCGACCCCGGCCGTTCCTCGGCTGTTTTCGCCTTGCCTGACCTGCGTCTCAAGACTTTTCGTACAGAGCCTAGTGAAGCAGGGGGCGCAGGGCGCCCCCATGCAACTCAACGGTTGTGCAGGAAGTCCCGAATTCTCTCGGCGGCCTCGATGCACTCGGCCAGCGGCGCGACCAGCGCCATGCGCACGCGCCCGGCGCCCGGGTTGACCCCGTCCACCTCACGGGACAGGTACGAGCCCGGTACCACCGTGACATGCTCGGCCTCGAACAGGTCGCGGGTGAAATCGGCATCGCTGCCCGGCACCTTGGCCCACAGGTAGAAGCTGCCATCCGGGCGCTGCACATCCATTACCGGCTGCAGGATGCCGAGCACGGCGTCGTATTTGGCGCGGTACTGGTCGCGGTTCTCGCGCACGTGGGCCTCATCCTGCCAGGCGGCAATGCTGGCGAGCTGGGTTTGCACCGGCATGGCGCATCCGTGATAGGTGCGATACAGCAGGAACGGCTTGATGATCTCGGCGTCCCCGGCCACGAAGCCCGAGCGCAGGCCTGGCAGGTTGGAGCGCTTGGACAGGCTGTGGAACACCACGCAGCGCTTGAAGTCACTACGGCCAAGCGCTGCGCATGCACTCAGCAGGCCCGGTGGCGGTGCGTCCTCGTCGAAGTACAGTTCGCTGTAGCACTCGTCGGCGGCGATCACGAAGTCGTGTTTGTCGGCAAGGGCGATCAGTTTTTTCAGGGTGTCCATCGGCACCAGGGCACCCGTGGGATTGCCTGGGGAGCACAGGAACAGGATCTGGCAGCGCTCCCAGGTCTCGGCCGGCACGGCATCGAAGTCGGGGTTGAAGCCGTTGCTTTCCAGGCATGGCAGGTAGTGCGGGGTGGCGCCGGCCAGCAGGGCCGCGCCTTCGTAGATCTGGTAGAACGGGTTGGGGCTGACCACCAGCCCGTCGTCTTCGCGGTTGACCACGGCCTGGGTGAAGGCGAACAGCGCTTCGCGGGTGCCATTGACCGGCAGGATATGACGCTCGGCGTCCAACCAGCCCGCCGGCACGCCGAAGCGCGTCTGGCACCACTGAGCAATTGCCTGGCGCAAGGCCGGCAGGCCGAGGGTGCTGGGGTAGACCGCCAGCTTGTCGAGGTTGTCGGCCATGGCCTTGGCGACGAACGCCGGCGATTCATGCTTCGGCTCACCGATCGACAAGGCGATGGCACGCTTGTCGGCTGCCGGTTTCACGGTGCCCAGCAGGGCGCGCAGTTTCTCGAACGGGTAGGGCTGGAGCTGGGTCAGGGCGTGGTTCATCGGCGCAAGGTCTCGTTAGCGTCAAAAGGTCATGCGGGTAGGGCTGGCGTCGCTGGCCTGACCGGCCTGCAACTGCTGGACGATGGCTTCCTGCAGGCGGCTGCATAGCTGCGGGTCGGACAGCGGCTGGTTATCGGCGTCGGTGATGAAGAACACGTCTTCCACGCGCTCGCCGAGGGTGGCGATCTTGGCGTTCTGCAGCGAGATGTCGAACTCGAGGAAGATCCGCCCGATCCTGGCCAGCAGGCCGGGGCGATCGGGCGCAGTGATCTCGAGGATGGTCACCGGGCGCTGGGCATCGTTGAGGATGGTCACCTGCGGCGGGAAGTCGAAGTGCTTGAGCTGGCGTGGCACCCGGCGCTGGATGATCGCCGGGTAGTCCTCGGGGTTGCGCAAAGCGCTGGTCAGGCCGTCACGGATCTGGCTGACCCGCTTGGGATTGTCGCCGATCGAGCCGCCGTCGTTGTCGAGCACGATATAGGTGTCGAGGGTGAACTGGCTGCTCGAGGTGATGATCCGGGCATCATGAATGTTCAGGTTAAGCTGGGCCATGGCGGCCACGGTCACGGCGAAGAAGTCGTGCTGGTCGGGGGCGTAGATGAAGATCTGCGTGCCGCCCTCGAACTCGCGCTGCGTGGTTTCCTTGATCAGCACCAGCGGGCCGCCATCGGCCGGTTGCTGGAGGATCGCATCGCTGTGCCAGGCCACATCCGCGGCAGTGTGCTTGAGGAAGTAGTCGTCGCCCAGCTGCGACCAAAGCTGCTCGACATCGTCCGGGTCTGTGCCTTCGCGTATCAGGATATCCAGTGCCGCGCTCTGGGTCTGGCGGATCTGCTCTTCGCGGTCCAGTGGGTTTTCCAGGCCGCGGCGCAGGGCGCGCTTGGTCTCCGTATAGAGCTGGCGCAGCAGGCTCGCCCGCCAGGAGTTCCACAGGCTGGGGTTGGTGGCGTTGATATCGGCCACGGTCAGCACGTAGAGGTAGTCCAGCCGTGTCTCGTCACCGACATGCAGGGCGAAATCGTTGATCACCTGCGGGTCGGAGAGGTCCTTGCGCTGGGCGGTGGTGGACATCACCAGGTGGTTCAGCACCAGCCAGGCGATCAGGCGGCTGTCCCAGGCGGGCAGTTGGTGCCGTTCGCAGAACTGCTGCGCATCCACCGCGCCCAGTTCGGAGTGATCGCCCTGGCGACCTTTGCCGATGTCGTGGTACAGGCCGGCCAGGTAGATCAGCTCGGGCTTGGGCAGGCGGCCCATGAGCTTGCTGGCCAGCGGGAATTTCTCCGAGACCGGCGTGTATTGCAGTTTGCGCAGATGCTTGATCAGGTTGAGGGTGTGGGCATCGACCGTGTAGATGTGGAACAGGTCGTGCTGCATCTGCCCGACGATCAGGCCGAACTCCGGCAGGTAGCGGCCAAGGATGCCGTAGCGATTCATCCGCCGCAGATTGCGGTGGATGCCTATCTCGCACTTGAACAGCTCGATGAACAGGCTCGTGTTGCGGATATCGTGGCGGAACTTGTCGTCGATCAGGTGGCGATGTTCGCGCAGCAGGCGCACGGTGTCGGCACGCACGCCCTTGATTTCGGGGTGCTGGGCCATCAGTACGAAGATTTCCAGCATGGCGAACGGGGTGCGCCTGAAAACGTTCGGGTTGACCGCTTCTATATAGCCATCGTGCAGACGGAACCGGGCGTTGACGGGCTGCGTGGCGCCGCTGTCGTCGTCGGCCAGGATCACCTCCTCGAAATGCTGGATGATCAGGTCGCACAGCTGGCTGATGCTCATCACCACCCGGTAGTACTGCTGCATGAACTGTTCGATGGCGCGTTTGGGGTTCTCGTCGGTGTAGCCCAGCAGCGTGGCGATGCTGCGCTGGTGGTCGAACAGCAGGCGGTCTTCGGCGCGCCCGGCGAGCATGTGCAGGGCGTAGCGCACACGCCAGAGGAAGGCCTGGGACGAGGCCAGTAGCTCGTTTTCGCTCTCCAGCAGGAAGTCCTCGCCCGCCAGCGCGTGCAGGTTCAGCGTGCCGTACTGGCGCCTGGCTACCCAGAGCACGGTCTGGATGTCGCGCAGGCCGCCCGGGCCGCCCTTGACGTTGGGCTCGAGGTTGTACTCGGTGTCGTTGTACTTGTGATGGCGGGCCTTGAGTTCGGCACGTTTGGCCAGGAAGAACTCTTTGCTGGGCCACATGTGCGCGGTGCTGGTCGCGTCGAGCATGCGCTGGCGCAGGGCCTCGGGGCCGGCGATGGTGCGGCTTTCCATCAGGTTGGTGATGACCGTGAGGTCGGCCCGGGCCTGCTCGGCGCACTCGTCGACGGTGCGCACGCTCTGACCGACCTCCAGGCCGATGTCCCAGAGCAGGGTGAGGAAGCGCTCGATGGCATCGCGGTACTGCTCGTGTTCGGCGGCGTCGAGCAGGATCAGCAGGTCGATGTCCGAATACGGATGCAGCTCGCCGCGGCCGTAGCCGCCCACCGCCACCAGGGCGATGCCGCCTGGCGCGCCCCAGCTGAACTGGTGCCAGGCCTGTTGCAGGATGTTGTCGACGAACCAGGCGCGGTCCTCGATCAGCCGGCGGATCTCGCGGCCTTCGCGAAAACGCTTGTCGAGCACCTCGCCGGCCATGCGTATGGCCTTCTTGAAAGCGGCGATGGGGCTTGCCTTGAGGGCCAGTTCCGCCTGGAACTGGCCACGGTCGAACAGCTCGGGATCCACCTGGGGCATCGAGTCGCGTTCCTGTCGTTCAGTATCAGGCCGAGGTGCGCGGGATGGTGTCGTCCTTGCGCAGGGTGAAGATCTCGTAGCCGGTGGCGGTCACCACCAGGGTGTGTTCCCACTGGGCCGAGAGTTTGCGGTCCTTGGTGATGGCGGTCCAGCCGTCGCCCAGTACCTTGGTGTCGGCCTTGCCCTGGTTGATCATCGGCTCGATGGTGAAGGTCATGCCTTCCTTGAGCTCCATGCCGGTACCGGCACGGCCGTAGTGGACGATCTGCGGTTCTTCGTGGAACACCTTGCCGATGCCGTGGCCGCAGAACTCGCGGACCACCGAGAAACCATTCTTCTCGGCGTGCTTCTGGATCACCTCGCCGATGTCGCCCAGGCGGCAGCCGGGCTTGACCAGTTCGATGGCCTTGTACAGGCACTCCTGGGTGACCTTGGACAGGCGCTCGGCCCACGGCGCGACGGTGCCGACATGGAACATGCGGCTGGTGTCGCCGTGGTAGCCGTCCTTGATCACGGTCACGTCGATGTTGATGGTGTCGCCATCCTTGAGTGCCTTGTCATTGGGGATGCCATGGCAGACCACGTGGTTGATCGAGGTGCAGATCGACTTGGGGAAGCCCTTGTAGTTCAGCGGCGCCGGGATGGCCTTCTGCTCGTTGACGATGTAGTCGTGGCAGAGGCGGTCGAGCTCCTCGGTGGTGATACCGGGCTTGACGTGTGGCTCGATCATTTCCAGCACTTCGGCGGCCAGGCGGCCGGCGATGCGCATCTTCTCGATGTCTTCTGCGGTCTTGATGGTGACAGTCATTACAGGCTCTCTACGGCGCCGCGCGCGGCGCGAACAAACGGGAAAGGCCGGATTCTACCAGAGCGCGGCGGCGATCTGTCGGGATAGTCCAGCAGATCCGGTGGTCTATTGAGGGCATTCTGGCCCCAAAAGGCGGGGGCTGCAAAAGCCGCTGACGGACGAAGCATCATCCGGGTTCCGTTCGCTCGCCGGCTGTGGTATAAAATGCGCCGCTTTCGGGGGATGTCCTCCGTCAGCTCAAACCCACACACGTGTCGACACGATGGCCTGGGTGCCCGGTTTCCCTGGAAACACGGGTTGGTCATTGGGATACGTGGAGGCCCAACCCGACTTATCAAGGAACTATCATGTCCCAAGTCAACATGCGCGATATGCTGAAGGCCGGTGTGCACTTCGGCCACCAGACCCGTTACTGGAACCCGAAAATGGGCAAGTACATTTTCGGCGCGCGCAACAAGATCCACATCATCAACCTGGAAAAAACCCTGCCGATGTTCAACGAGGCTCTGTCCTTCGTAGAGCGCCTGGCCCAGGGCAAGAACAAGATCATGTTCGTCGGCACCAAGCGTTCCGCCGGCAAGATCGTCGCCGAGCAAGCAGCTCGTTGCGGTTCGCCATACGTTGATCACCGCTGGTTGGGCGGCATGCTGACCAACTACAAGACCATCCGCGCTTCGATCAAGCGTCTGCGTGACCTGGAAACCCAGGCCGAAGATGGTACTTTCACCAAGCTGACCAAGAAAGAAGCTCTGATGCGTTCGCGCGATCTGGAGAAGCTGGACCGCAGCCTGGGTGGTATCAAGGACATGGGCGGTCTGCCTGATGCCCTGTTCGTGATCGACGTCGACCACGAGCGCATTGCCATCACCGAAGCCAACAAGCTGGGCATCCCGGTCATCGGCGTCGTCGATACCAACAGCAGCCCTGAAGGTGTTGACTACATCATCCCAGGTAACGATGACGCCATCCGCGCTATCGAGCTGTACATGACTTCGATGGCCGACGCCGTCATCCGCGGCCGCAACAACGTTGCCGGCGGCACTGAAGTCTATGTTGAAGAATCGGCTGCACCTGCTGCCGAGTAATTGACGCTTAGCGTCTACTTGGCACGCAAAAAGGGGGCTTTGCCCCCTTTTTGCCACCTTGAAATCCTGCTGTCAGCGAAGGCCCCGCATCATGAGCCGGCTGAGGTATAAAACAGCGGATTTGCAGAATTTAACGCCCGTGACGAACGGGTGGAATGGTTGAAAAACTTTCCAAGAGGATTTTGAAATGGCAGCAATTACTGCAGCGCTGGTCAAAGAACTGCGCGAGCGTACCGGCGAAGGCATGATGGATTGCAAGAAGGCCCTGGAAAAGGCCGGCGGCGACATCGAGAAAGCCATTGACGACATGCGTGCCTCGGGCGCCATCAAGGCCGCCAAGAAGGCTGGCAACGTTGCCGCCGAAGGCGCCATCGCCGTCAAGACCGACGGTAAATCCGCCGTCCTGCTGGAAGTGAACTCGCAGACCGACTTCCTGGCCCTGCAAGACGACTTCAAGAACTTCGTTGCCGAAAGCATCGAACAGGCCTTCGCCGAGAAGCTGACCGACGCCGCTCCGCTGATCGCTTCGCGTGAAGCTGCTCGTGAAGCCCTGGTCGCCAAGTGCGGCGAAAACGTCAACATCCGTCGCCTGGTGCGCGTTGAGGGTGACGTTGTCGGTGCCTACCTGCACGGTAACAAGATCGGTGCAGTTGTTGTCCTGAAAGGCGGTGACGTCGATCTGGCCAAGAACATCGCCATGCACGTTGCCGCTTCGAACCCAGAGTTCCTGGACGCGTCGGAAATCTCCGCCGAGGCCATCGAGCGCGAGAAGAACGTCTTCCTGCAGCTGAACGCCGACAAGATCGCCGGCAAGCCGGAAAACATCGTTGAAAACATGATCAACGGTCGTATCTCCAAGTTCAAAGCCGAAGCCTCGCTGAAAGAGCAAGCTTTCGTGATGGATCCGGAAGTCAAAGTCGGCGCGCTGGCCAAGAAAGCCGGTGCCGAAATCGTTTCCTTCACCTACTTCAAGGTTGGCGAAGGCATCGAGAAGCCGGTTGACGACTTCGCTGCCGAAGTTGCCGCCCAGGTAGCTGCCGCCAAGCAGTAAGACGGACTCGTCTGTCGCCCCAAAGAGGCTGCCCGCTCACGCGCGCAGCCTCTTTGTCAAAGCGGGAGTGGTTTACCAGACCGCTGCTCGCTGACGCAGTAGCTGCGTCACGCTAGAGTTACGCGCAGGCTGAAAACAGCCAGCCAGATTTTTACAAACGCCGCAGGAGAGATTCGCAATGGCTCAGCAGGGCAGTGGTCATCAGGCTCGCTATAAACGCATTCTACTCAAACTTAGCGGCGAGGCCCTGATGGGCTCGGAAGAGTTCGGGATCGACCCCAAGGTCCTGGATCGCATGGCGCTGGAAGTCGGCCAACTGGTCGGCATCGGCGTCCAGGTCGGCCTGGTGATCGGTGGTGGCAACCTGTTCCGTGGTGCGGCGCTCAGCGCAGCCGGCATGGATCGGGTCACTGGCGACCACATGGGCATGCTGGCCACCGTGATGAACGCACTGGCCATGCGCGACGCGCTGGAGCGGGCGAACATCACCGCGATCGTCATGTCGGCCATCTCCATGGTCGGTGTAACCGATCACTATGATCGCCGCAAGGCCATGCGCCACCTGAACTCGAAAGAAGTCGTGATCTTCGCTGCCGGTACCGGCAACCCGTTCTTCACCACCGACTCCGCCGCTTGCCTGCGCGCCATCGAAATCGATGCCGACGTGGTATTGAAGGCAACCAAAGTCGATGGTGTATACACTGCAGATCCATTCAAGGACCCGCATGCCGAGAAGTTCGATCATCTGTCCTACGATGAAGTGCTGGATCGCAAGCTGGGTGTAATGGACCTGACGGCAATCTGCCTGTGCCGCGATCACAAGATGCCGTTGCGCGTCTTCAACATGAACAAGCCCGGCGCCCTGCTGAACATCGTGCATGGCGGCGCGGAAGGAACTCTGATCGAGGAAGTTCAAAAATGATCAACGAAATCAAGAAAGACGCCCAGGCGCGCATGCAAAAGTCGCTGGAGTCGCTGATCCACGCATTTGGCCAGATCCGCACCGGCAAGGCGCACCCGAGCGTCCTGGGCAGCGTGATGGTGCCTTACTATGGCACCGACACCCCGCTGGCCGGCGTGGCCAGCGTGACCGTGAAAGACAACCAGACCCTGCAAGTGGTGCCTTTCGAGCGCAACATGCTGGGCGCCATCGACAAGGCCATCGGCAGTGCCGGCTTGAACCTCAATCCGACCAATCTGGGCGAGTTGCTGCTGGTCAACATGCCCCCGCTGACCGAGGAAACCCGCAAGGGCTTCACCAAGCAGGCCCGCGCCGCAGCCGAGGATGCCCGAGTTGCCGTGCGCAACATTCGTCGTGACGCCATGAGTGACCTGAAGAAGCTGTCCAAGGACAAGGAAATCAGTGAAGACGAAGAGCGTCGTGCCAGTGCCGACATCGACAAGCTGATCAAGGATTACGAGGCGAAGATCGCCAAGGCTACCGATGATAAAGAAAAGGACCTGATGGCCATCTAAGGGTCAGGACACCTTCATGGAAAAGACCAAGCAGACTGTGCCCTCCGTGGTGCCGCGTCACGTGGCGATCATCATGGATGGGAATAATCGCTGGGCGAAGAAGCGCTTCATGCCCGGCGTTGCCGGGCATAAAGCGGGTGTCGATGCGGTACGCGCCGTGATCGAAGTGTGCGCCGAGGCCAAGGTCGAGGTGCTCACGCTGTTCGCGTTCTCCAGTGAGAACTGGCAGCGACCGGCGGACGAAGTCAGTGCCCTCATGGACCTGTTCTTCAAGGCGCTGCGCCGCGAGGCCAAGCGCCTGAACGATAACAACATCAGCCTGCGCATTATCGGCGACCGCTCACGCTTCCACCCTGAACTCCAGGCTGCGATGCGCGAGGCCGAGGCTGCGACCGCCGGCAGCAACCGCTTCATCCTGCAGATCGCCGCCAACTACGGTGGCCAGTGGGATATCGCCCAGGCTGCCCAGCGCCTGGCGCGTGAAGTGCAGGCCGGTCATCTGCGCCCGGACGACATCACCCCGGATCTGCTGCAGACCTGCCTGGTCACGGGCGACCTGCCATTGCCCGACCTGTGCATCCGCACCGGTGGCGAGCACCGCATCAGCAATTTCCTCTTGTGGCAGCTGGCCTACGCCGAGCTGTACTTCTCCGACCTCTATTGGCCGGACTTCAAACACGAGGCCATGCGCAATGCGCTGGCCGATTTCGCTTCGCGCCAGCGCCGCTTCGGTAAGACCAGCGAGCAGGTCGAAGCCGGAGCCCGTGCTTAATGCTTAAACAACGCATCATAACCGCCCTGATCCTGCTGCCGATCGCGGTGGGTGGTTTCTTCCTGCTCAATGGTGGGGATTTCGCCCTCTTCATCGGTTTCGTGGTGACGCTCGGCGCCTGGGAATGGGCGCGCCTGGCCGGCCTGGTGGCGCAGCCGCTGCGTATCGCCTACGCCACCGTGGTCGCGGGCGGGCTGATGCTGCTCTACCTGATGCCCGACCTTGCGCCCTGGGTGCTGGGCGCTTCGGTGATCTGGTGGGCGCTGGCCACGTGGTTGGTGCTCACCTATCCGCGCAGCGGCGAGCTGTGGAGTAGTGCCGCCTGTCGCCTGCTGATCGGCCTGCTGGTGTTGCTACCCGCCTGGCAGGGCCTGGTGCTGCTCAAGCACTGGCCGCTGGGCAACTGGCTGATCCTGGCGGTCATGGTGCTGGTCTGGGCGGCTGATATCGGCGCCTATTTCTCCGGCCGTGCCTTCGGCAAGCGCAAGCTGGCGCCACAGGTCAGCCCGGGCAAGAGCTGGGAGGGCGTGTATGGCGGTCTCGCGGTCAGCCTGCTGATCACCTTGGGCGTGGGCATTGCCCGTGACTGGAGTGTCGGTCAGGTGCTGCTGGGCTTGCTGGGCGCCGTGGTGGTGGTGATGTCCTCGGTGGTCGGCGACCTGACCGAGAGCATGTTCAAGCGTCGTGAAGGCATCAAGGACAGCAGCAACCTGTTGCCGGGCCATGGTGGCGTGCTTGATCGCATCGATAGCCTGACTGCGGCGATTCCGATGTTTGCCGTACTGTTGTGGGCGGCTGAGTGGGGTGTGATGTGAGTCGCGTGCAACGCATTACCGTGCTGGGGGCCACCGGCTCCATTGGCTTGAGCACGCTGGACGTCATCGCTCGCCACCCTGACCGTTACCAGGTGTTCGCCTTGAGCGGCTATTCGCGCATCGACGAACTGCTGGCCCTGTGCGAGCGCCATCGCCCGGCCTATGCCGTGGTGCCGAGCGCCGAGGCGGCCGGGCGGCTGCGCGCGGGGCTGGCCAAGGCCGGATGTGCCACCGAGGTGCTGGAAGGTGAGGCCGGGCTGTGCCAGGTCGCCTCTGCATCGGAGGTCGATACCGTGATGGCCGCCATCGTCGGCGCTGCCGGCCTGCGTCCGACCCTGGCCGCGGTCGAGGCGGGCAAGAAGGTGCTGTTGGCCAACAAGGAAGCCCTGGTGATGTCCGGGGCCCTGTTCATGCAGGCGGTGCAGCGCAGCGGCGCGGTGCTGCTGCCGATCGATAGCGAACACAACGCGATATTCCAGTGCATGCCCGGTGACTACGCCCGTGGCCTGGGTGCTGTCGGCGTGCGTCGGATCCTGCTGACCGCCTCTGGCGGCCCGTTCCGCGAAACCCCGGCCGAAGCTTTGCTGGATGTCACGCCGGAACAAGCCTGCGCCCATCCGAACTGGTCCATGGGGCGCAAGATTTCGGTCGACTCGGCGAGCATGTTGAACAAAGGCCTGGAACTGATCGAGGCCTGCTGGCTGTTCGACGCCAAGCCTTCGCAGGTTGAAGTGGTTGTGCATCCGCAGAGCGTCATTCACTCGTTGGTGGACTATGTCGATGGCTCGGTGCTTGCCCAGTTAGGCAACCCGGACATGCGCACGCCGATCTCCAATGCCCTGGCATGGCCGGAGCGCATCGATTCGGGCGTGGCGCCGCTGGACCTGTTCGCCATCGCCCGTCTGGATTTCCAGGCCCCCGACGAACAGCGCTTCCCATGCCTGCGCCTGGCGCGTCAGGCTGCCGAGGCGGGCAACAGTGCGCCGGCGGTGCTCAATGCCGCCAACGAAGTGGCTGTCGAAGCGTTTCTCCAGCGGCGTATCCGCTTCCCGGAGATCGCGGGTATGATCGAACAGGTGCTCGACCAGGAGCCTGTGGTGGCATTGCCCACGCTCGACGCGGTATTCGCCGCCGACCAGCGTGCCCGGGAGCTGTCCCGGGAATGGTTGCGACGCCACGGCCGCTGAAGCCTGCGGCCGGCTCCGCCGAATGTCATCCGGAGATAGGACATGACTGCGCTCTACATGATTGTCGGCACGCTGATTGCGCTCGGCGTGCTGGTCACCTTCCACGAGTTCGGCCACTTCTGGGTGGCGCGGCGCTGCGGGGTCAAGGTCCTGCGTTTCTCGGTGGGCTTCGGCACGCCGTTGCTGCGCTGGCACGATCGCCATGGCACCGAGTTCGTTGTCGCCGCGATTCCTTTGGGCGGCTACGTCAAGATGCTCGACGAGCGCGAGGGCGAGGTGCCTGCGGCGCTGATCGAGCAATCGTTCAACCGTAAATCGGTACGCCAGCGCATCGCCATCGTGGCGGCCGGCCCAGTCGCCAACTTCCTCCTCGCCATCCTGTTCTTCTGGGTGCTGGCCATGCTCGGCTCGCAGCAGGTGCGGCCGGTCATTGGCGCGGTCGAGGCGGGCAGCCTTGCGGCCAGCGCCGGGCTGGGCGTCGGCCAGGAAATCGTTTCCATCGATGGCAAGCCGACCAACGGCTGGTCGGCGGTCAACCTGCAGTTGGTACGTCGCCTTGGCGAGAGCGGCACGCTGCGAGTGGGCGTGCTCGACGAAGGTGCAACGACCGAGCGCCAGCTCGACATTACTCTGAACAATTGGCTTAAAGGCGCCGATGAGCCTGACCCGATCCAGTCACTGGGTCTGCGCCCGTGGCGACCTGCGATGGTTCCGGTGCTGGCGGAGATCGATCCAAAAGGGCCGGCCGCTGCCGCCGGGCTCAAGACCGGTGACAAGCTCCTGGCACTCGACGGTGTGGCGCTGGGCGACTGGCAGCAGGTGGTCGACGCGGTCCGTGCTCGCCCCGAGCGTACGGTGAGCCTGAGCATCGAGCGCGACGGCGCGACGCTCGAAGTACCGGTCACCCTGGCGCGCAAGGGCGAAGGCCAGGCATCCGGTGGTTACCTCGGCGCCGGGGTCAAGGCCGGCGAATGGCCGTTGAAGATGCTCCGCGAGGTCAGTTACGGCCCGCTGGAGGCGGTGGGCGAGGGCTTGTCCCGCACATGGAACATGAGCGTCCTGACCCTCGAATCGCTGAAGAAAATGCTGTTCGGAGAGCTCTCGGTAAAAAACTTGAGCGGACCGATAACCATTGCTAAAGTGGCGGGCGCTTCAGCCCAGTCGGGCGTTGGGGATTTCCTGAATTTCCTGGCCTACCTGAGCATAAGCCTGGGGGTTCTGAACCTGCTGCCCATCCCCGTACTGGATGGGGGGCATTTGCTGTTCTACCTGATCGAGTGGGCGCGCGGTCGTCCACTCTCGGATCGGGTGCAAGGTTGGGGGGTCCAGATCGGTATCAGTTTGGTCGTTGGGGTGATGTTGCTCGCCCTGATCAACGATCTGGGTCGACTATAAAAGCTTCGCTCAATCGCGAAACCTGCCGCTTTCTTTGCGGCGGGTTGTTTATTGCCAGTTGGAATAAAAGGACTTCATGAAACGTCTGCTGCTAACTGCGGTGCTCTCCGCACTGATGATCGCTGAAGTTCACGCCGAGTCCTTCACCATCTCCGATATTCGTGTCAACGGCCTGCAGCGGGTTTCCGCCGGCAGCGTGTTTGGCGCGTTGCCGCTGAACGTCGGTGACCAGGTCGACGACCGCCGTCTGGTGGACTCCACTCGCTCGCTGTTCAAAACCGGCTTTTTCCAGGACATCCAGCTGAACCGCGACGGCAATGTCCTGATCATCAACGTGGTCGAGCGCCCTTCGGTGTCGAGCATCGAGATCGAAGGCAACAAGGCGATCAGCACCGAAGACCTGATGAAGGGGCTCAAGCAGTCGGGCCTGGCCGAGGGCGAGATTTTCCAGCGCGCGACGCTGGAAGGCGTGCGTAACGAGCTGCAGCGCCAGTATGTGGCCCAGGGCCGCTACTCCGCTGAAGTTGACGCCGAGGTCGTGCCGCAACCGCGCAACCGTGTCGGCCTGAAGATCAAGATCAACGAAGGTACCGTGGCCGCGATCCAGCACATCAACGTGGTGGGCAACACGGTCTTCGACGACGAGACCCTCGGCCAGCTGTTCGAACTCAAGACCACCAACTGGCTGTCGTTCTTCAAGAACGACGACAAGTACGCCCGCGAAAAACTGTCCGGTGACCTGGAGCGCCTGCGTTCCTACTACCTGGACCGCGGCTACATCAACATGGACATCGCCTCCACCCAGGTGTCGATCACTCCGGACAAGAAGCACGTCTACATTACCGTCAACATCAATGAAGGCGAGAAGTACACCGTACGCGACGTCAAGCTGTCCGGTGACCTGAAAGTGCCGGAAGACCAGGTCAAGTCGCTGCTGCTGGTGCAGCCTGGCCAGGTGTTCTCGCGCAAGGTGATGACCACCACGTCCGACCTGATCACCCGTCGCCTGGGTAACGAAGGCTATACCTTCGCCAACGTCAACGGCGTGCCGCAACCGAACGACCAGGATCACACCGTCGACATCATGTTCGTCGTCGATCCTGGCAAGCGTGCCTACGTCAACCGCATCAACTACCGCGGCAACACCAAGACCGAAGACGAAGTGCTGCGCCGCGAAATGCGCCAGATGGAAGGCGGCTGGGCGTCGACATACCTCATCGACCAATCCAAGACCCGCCTCGAGCGCCTGGGCTTCTTCAAGGAAGTCAACGTCGAGACGCCGCCGGTGCCGGGCACCGATGACCAGGTCGACGTCAACTACAGCGTCGAAGAGCAGGCCTCCGGCTCGATCACCGCCAGCGTCGGTTTCGCCCAGAGCGCAGGCCTGATCCTTGGTGGCTCGATCAGCCAGAACAACTTCCTGGGTACCGGTAACAAGGTCTCCATCGGCCTGACCCGCTCCGAATACCAGACCCGCTACAACTTCGGCTACGTCGATCCCTACTTCACCCCCGATGGTGTGAGCCTGGGCTACAACGCCTTCTACCGCAGCACCGACTACGACGACCTCGACGTCGACGTGGCCAGCTATGCGGTGGACAGTTTGGGTGCCGGTGTCAGCCTCGGCTACCCGATCAGCGAGACCTCGCGCCTGACTTACGGCCTGACCGTGCAGCAGGACAAGTTGAAGACCGGCCGCTACACCGTCGATGAGATCTTCAAGTTCATCCAGGACGAAGGCGACAACTTCCTCAACTTCAAGGCTTCGATCGGCTGGTCCGAGTCGACCCTGAACAAGGGCGTGCTTGCCACCCGTGGTCACTCGCAGAGCCTGACCCTCGAGACCACCGTGCCGGGCAGCGACCTGTCGTTCTACAAGCTCGACTACCGTGGCCAGCTGTTCAAGCCGATCAACAATGACTACACCCTGCGCCTGCACACCGAGCTGGGCTACGGTGACGGCTATGGTTCGACCAATGGTCTGCCGTTCTACGAGAACTACTACGCGGGCGGCTTCAACTCCGTGCGTGGCTTCAAGGACAGCACCCTGGGCCCACGCAGTACGCCGAGCCGTGGCGCGGCCGTGACCGGCAACCAGGGCACCATCGCCGACCCGGACCAGGATCCGCTGCCGTTCGGTGGTAACGTCCTCGTTCAGGGTGGTGTGGAGCTGCTGTTCCCGCTGCCGTTCGTCAAGGACCAGCGTTCGCTGCGCACCTCCGTGTTCTGGGACGTGGGTAACGTGTTCGACACCAACTGCGGTTCCAAGCCGGATTGCACCAAGGTCGGTTTCTCGGACATGGCCAGCTCCGTCGGTCTGGGCGTAACCTGGATCACCGCGCTGGGCCCGCTGAGCTTCAGCCTGGCGATGCCGATCAAGAAACCGGACGACGCCGACACGCAAGTGTTCCAATTCTCTCTGGGCCAGACCTTCTGAGGTCGGCCCTTGCATAACGACAACGGATTATCCAGGAGTGCATCGTGCGTAAGTTGACTCAACTGGCCCTCGTGGCCGCGGCGCTGGTCGCCACCCCGGCTTTCGCCGAAATGAAAGTTGCCGTGCTGAACTATCAGATGGCCCTGCTGGAATCCGATGCGGCCAAGAAGTACGCCGTTGACGCGGAGAAGAAATTCGGCCCGCAACTGACCAAGCTCAAGGGCCTGGAAAGCAGCGCCAAGGGCATCCAGGACCGTCTGATCAAGGGCGGCGACAAGATGCCTCAGCCAGAGCGCGAGCGCCTCGAGCTCGAGTTCAAGCAAAAGGCCCGCGACTTCCAGTTCCAGTCCAAGGAACTCAACGAAGCCAAGGCCGTGGCCGATCGCGACATGCTCAAGCAGCTCAAGCCCAAGCTTGATGGCGCTGTCGAGGAAGTGATCAAGAAGGGCGGCTTCGACCTGGTGCTCGAGCGTGGCGCGGTCATCGATGTCAAACCTCAGTACGACATCACCCGCCAGGTCATCGAGCGCATGAACCAAGCCCGTTGATATGACCGTGACCATGACACTCGGCCAGCTGGCCGAAGCCCTCGGGGCCGAGCTCAAAGGCCCCGAGGCGCTGGAAATCACCGGGTTGGCCACCTTGCAGGAGGCCGTTTCCGGGCAGCTGAGTTTCCTGGCCAACAAGCAGTACCGCAAGTTCCTGGACGACTCCACGGCCAGCGCGGTACTGCTCAAGGCCGAGGACGCCGAAGGTTTCGCCGGCAACGCCTTGATCGTCGCCGACCCGTACCTGGCTTACGCGCGCATCTCGCACCTGTTCGATCCGAAGCCCAAGGCTGTGGCGGGAATCCATCCCAGCGCCGTGGTTGCCGAGGATGCCCAGGTGGATGCCAGCGCCAGCATTGGTCCGTTTGCGGTGATCGAAAGTGGTGCGCACATTGGCGCCAACGTGACGGTCGGCGCGCACTGTTTCATCGGTGCCCGTTGCCTCATCGGCGAGGGTGGCTGGTTGGCACCCCGTGTCACGCTGTATCACGATGTGACCATTGGCAAGCGTGTGGTCATCCAGTCCGGGGCGGTGATCGGTGGTGAGGGCTTCGGCTTTGCCAACGAAAAGGGCGTCTGGCGCAAGATCGCACAGATTGGCGGCGTCACCCTGGGCGACGATGTCGAGATCGGCGTGAACACCGCGGTGGACCGCGGCGCCCTGTCGGATACGCGCATCGGTGATGGCGTCAAGCTCGATAACCAGATCCAGATCGCCCATAACGTGCAGGTCGGTGACCACACGGCGATGGCGGCCTGCGTCGGTATCTCGGGCAGTACCCGCATCGGCAAGCACTGCATGATTGCCGGTGGTGTTGGGATGGTCGGTCACATCGACGTCTGCGACAATGTTTTCGTCTCCGGCATGACCATGGTGACCCGTTCTATTACCGAACCGGGTGGCTACTCTTCCGGAACGGCCATGCAACCTTTGGCTGAATGGCGCAAGAGCGCCGCTCGCATTCGCCAGCTGGACGAGATGTCCAAGCGTCTCCAGCAGCTGGAAAAGCGTGTCGACACCGTGACCTCAGGTGGCCAGCCGACATCAGAAGGCTGATACCATTTACTGAGCGAGCGTTACCGTCGCTAGCTGGCTCCTCTTTGGATCTGCAAAAGGAGCGTGTGGTCAGCACCTGCGCTCCCTATTCTTATACAGGCTTCCCCCCGAAATGATGGACATCAACGAGATTCGCGAATACCTGCCTCACCGTTACCCGTTCCTGCTGGTGGACCGGGTGACGGACCTGGACTTCGAGGCCCAAAGCATTCGTGCCTACAAGAATGTCAGCATCAACGAGCCGTTCTTCAATGGCCACTTCCCGGCACATCCGATCATGCCGGGCGTGCTGATCATCGAGGCGATGGCCCAGGCGGCCGGAATTCTCGGATTCAAGATGCTCGACGCCAAACCGGCTGACGGCACGCTTTACTACTTTGTCGGCTCCGACAAGCTGCGTTTCCGCCAGCCAGTGCTGCCGGGCGACCAGCTGGTCCTGGAAGCCAAGTTCCTCAGCCGCAAGAGCATGATCTGGAAGTTCGAATGCCGTGCCCTGGTGGACGGCAAGCCAGTTTGCTCGGCCGAGATCACCTGCGCGGAACGCTCCCTATGAGTTCGATTGACCCACGGGCGATCATCGATCCTTCGGCCAGGCTGGCCGAGGGTGTCGAGGTTGGCCCCTGGTCGATCGTAGGCCCCGATGTCGAAATCGGGGAGGGCACCATCATTGGCCCGCACGTCGTGCTCAAAGGGCCGACCCGTATCGGCAAGCACAACCGCATCTACCAGTTCTCCTCGATCGGTGAAGACACCCCTGACCTGAAGTACAAGGGTGAGCCGACGCGCCTGGTAATCGGTGACCACAACGTGATCCGCGAGGGTGTCACCATCCATCGCGGCACCGTGCAGGACCGTTCCGAAACGACGCTGGGCGATCACAACCTGATCATGGCCTATGCCCACATCGGCCATGACAGCGTCATCGGCAACCACTGCATCCTGGTCAACAACACCGCGTTGGCCGGGCACGTGCACGTGGGCGACTGGGCGATCCTGTCGGGCTACACGCTGGTGCACCAGTACTGCCATATCGGCGCTCATGCCTTTTCCGGCATGGGTACCGCGATCGGCAAGGACGTGCCGGCCTACGTGACGGTGTTCGGCAGCCCGGCCGAGGCGCGCAGCATGAACTTCGAAGGCTTGCGCCGTCGCGGTTTCAGCGACGAGGTGCTGCATGCACTGCGTCGCGCCTACAAGATTGTCTATCGCCAGGGCCTGACCGTCGAAGAGGCGCTCAAGGAGCTGGACGAGCTGGTGAGCCAGTTCCCGGAAGTCGACCTGTTCCGTCATTCGATCGCCAACTCCGCCCGCGGCATCACGCGCTGACATGGCCCAACTTTGCGTGGCGCTGGTCGCGGGCGAGGCCAGCGGCGACATCCTCGGTTCCGGCTTGATGCGTGCCATCAAGGCGCGCCACCCCGATGTACGTTTCATCGGCGTCGGTGGGCCCTTGATGGAAGCTGAAGGCATGACTTCCTACTTCCCGATGGAACGCCTGGCCGTCATGGGTCTGGTCGAGGTACTCGGGCGTCTGCGCGAGCTGCTCAAGCGGCGAAAGCTGCTGATCGAGACACTGATCGGTGAAAAGCCCGACGTGTTCATCGGTATCGATGCACCTGATTTCACCCTCAATATCGAACTCAAGCTGCGCCAGGCCGGGATCAAGACAGTGCATTACGTCAGCCCGTCGGTCTGGGCCTGGCGGCAGAAGCGTGTGCTGAAGATCCGCGAGGGGTGCGACCTGATGCTCACCCTGCTGCCGTTCGAGGCTCGCTTCTATGAAGAGCAGGGCGTGCCGGTGCGCTTCGTCGGCCACCCGTTGGCGGATACCATTCCCCTCGAGGCTGACCGTGGCGCGGCGCGTGCCGAGCTGGGCCTGGGCGATGGCCCGGTGATTGCCCTGATGCCCGGCAGCCGTGGCGGCGAAGTGGGGCGCCTGGGCGCCCTGTTCCTCGACGCGGCCCAGCGCCTGCGCGAGCTGGTGCCTGGCGCACGTTTCGTGCTGCCGTGCGCCAATGCCGCGCGTCGCGCCCAGGTCGAGCAGATGCTCGAAGGGCGCGAGTTGCCGCTGACCTTGCTCGACGGCCAGTCGCACAAGGCCCTGGCGGCGTGCGACGCGGTGCTGATTGCCTCGGGTACCGCCACCCTGGAGGCGATGCTGTACAAGCGGCCGATGGTGGTGGCCTATCGCCTGGCGCCGTTGACGTACTGGATTCTCAAGCGCATGGTCAAGAGCCCCTACGTGTCGCTGCCCAACTTGCTCGCCCAGCGCCTGTTGGTGCCCGAGCTGCTGCAGGACGCCGCCACCAGCGAGGCCTTGGCGCAAACCCTGGCGCCGCTGGTCAAGGATGGTACGCAGCAGACCGACAGCTTCGACCAGATCCACCGCACCCTGCGCCGCGATGCCTCCAACCAGGCGGCCGACGCGGTGCTTGCCCTGTTGAAGGACCACTGACATGCAGATGGGGCTGGATTTCAACCTGGTCGAGGAACTGGTGGCCGGCGTCGATGAAGTGGGCCGTGGTCCGCTGTGCGGCGCGGTGGTAACCGCAGCGGTGATTCTCGACCCGCGCCGGCCGATCCTCGGCCTGAACGACTCGAAGAAACTCACCGAGGCCAAGCGCGATGCGCTGTTCGACGAGATCTGCGAGAAGGCGCTGAGTTTCTGCATCGCTCGCGCCGAGGTCGAGGAAATCGACCGTCTGAACATCCTCCATGCGACCATGCTGGCCATGCAGCGTGCCGTCGAAGGGTTGCACGTCACGCCGAAGCTGGCACTGATCGATGGCAACCGCTGCCCGAAACTTTCGGTGCCAGCGGCTCCGGTGGTCAAGGGGGATTCGCAGGTGCCGGCGATCGCCGCCGCATCGATTCTGGCCAAGGTCACCCGTGACCGCGAGATGAGCGCGTTCGAGCTGATCTACCCGGGTTATGGGATCGGCGGGCACAAGGGGTATCCGACTCCAGTGCACCTTGAGGCCCTGGCCCGTCTTGGGCCGACGCCCATTCACCGGCGCTCGTTCGCGCCTGTTCGAGCTGCCTGGGAAGCCCGTGAGGGCGCTTCCACCCTGCTGATCTGATCGGCGCCATTCATCGCGGGGCAAGCGCAGAGCAATACGCTACAATCCCGCCCTTGTCGTTCAGCACTGCTACAGGATCCTCCATGTCGGTCTCCTTCGTTCACCTTCGCGTGCACTCCGAATTCTCCCTGGTCGACGGCCTGGTGCGGATCAAGCCGCTGGCCAAGGCCCTGGCCGGGATGAACATGCCGGCGGTGGCGATCACTGACCAGAGCAACATGTGCTCGCTGGTGAAGTTCTACAAGACCGCCATGGGCGCCGGCATCAAGCCAATCTGCGGTGCCGACCTGTGGCTGGCCGGGGTCGATCCGGAAGCGCCGTTGTCGCGCATCTGTTTCCTGGCCATGAACCCCAAGGGTTACCGCAATCTCACCGAGCTGATCTCGCGTGGTTGGACCGATGGCCAGCGCAATGGCCTGGTGATCATCCAGCGCGACTGGATCGCCCCGGCCAGCGAAGGGCTGATTGCCCTCTCCGCCGGCAAGGAAGGCGACATCGGCATGGCGTTGATGGCCAATCGTCAGGACGAAGCCCAGGCCCTGCTCGCCGACTGGATGAGCATGTTCCCCGAGCGCTTCTACGTCGAGGTGCAGCGCACCAACCGCGCCGGTGACGAGGAGTACGTGCACGCTGCCGTGGCCTTGGCCGACAAGCTCGGTGCGCCGCTGGTGGCAACCAACGACGTGCGTTTCGTCAAGCAGTCGGACTTCGATGCCCACGAGACACGCGTGTGCATCGGCGAGGGCTGGACCCTGGACGATCCGCGCCGCCCGCGTGGCTACAGCGACCAGCAGTACCTCAAGTCCGCCGAAGAAATGGCCGAGCTGTTCAGCGACCTGCCGGACGCCATTGCCAACACCGTGGAGATCGCCAAGCGCTGCAACATCACCGTGCAGCTGGGCAAGTACTTCCTCCCCGACTTCCCGACGCCCAACGGCATGGGCATCGACGACTACCTGCGGCATGTTTCCCACGAAGGCCTGGAGGAGCGCCTGGCGGTGCTCTGGCCGAAGGAGACCACGCCCAATTACGAAGAGAAGCGCCAGGTCTACCTGGACCGCCTGAAGTTCGAGTTGGACATCATCATCCAGATGGGCTTCCCCGGTTACTTCCTGATCGTTATGGACTTCATCAAGTGGGCGAAGAACAACGACGTGCCGGTCGGCCCGGGCCGGGGTTCGGGTGCCGGTTCGTTGGTGGCCTACGTGCTGAAGATCACCGACCTCGACCCGTTGGCCTACGACCTGCTGTTCGAGCGCTTCCTCAACCCTGAACGTATTTCCATGCCCGACTTCGACGTCGACTTCTGCATGGACGGCCGCGACCGGGTGATCGACTACGTGGCCGAGGCCTACGGGCGCAACGCGGTGAGCCAGATCATCACTTTCGGCACCATGGCCGCCAAGGCGGTGGTGCGTGATGTGGCGCGGGTGCAGGGCAAGTCCTATGGCCTGGCCGACCGCCTGTCGAAGATGATTCCGTTCGAAGTGGGCATGACCCTGGAGAAGGCCTACGAGCAGGAGGAGATCCTGCGCGACTTCCTCAAGGGCGATGAGGATGCGCGCGAAATCTGGGACATGGCCCTCAAGCTAGAGGGTGTGACCCGGGGTACCGGCAAGCACGCCGGTGGCGTGGTGATCGCACCGACCAAACTCACCGATTTTTCGCCGATTGCCTGCGACGAAGAGGGCGGCGGCCTGGTGACCCAGTTCGACAAGGACGATGTCGAGGCCGCGGGCCTGGTGAAGTTCGACTTCCTTGGTCTGCGGACGCTGACGATCATCAAGTGGGCGATGGAGATCATCAACCGCGAGCAGGCCAAGAAGAACCTGCCTGACGTCAATATCGACTTCATCCCGCTGGACGACCGCAAGACCTACGAGCTGTTGCAGAAGGCCGAGACCACCGCGGTGTTCCAGCTCGAATCACGCGGCATGAAAGAGCTGATCAAGAAGCTCAAGCCCGACTGCCTGGAAGACCTTATCGCATTAGTGGCGCTGTTCCGTCCCGGCCCGCTGCAGTCGGGCATGGTGGACGACTTCATCAACCGCAAGCACGGCCGTGCGGAGCTCGCCTACCCGCATTCCGATTACCAGTACGAGGGCCTCAAGCCGGTACTGGCGCCCACCTACGGCATCATCCTGTACCAGGAACAGGTGATGCAGATCGCCCAGGTGATGGCCGGCTACACCCTCGGTGGCGCCGACATGCTGCGCCGGGCCATGGGTAAGAAAAAACCCGAGGAGATGGCCAAGCAGCGCGGCGGTTTCATCGAAGGCTGCGTTGCCAACAATATCGATGCAGACCTGGCCGGTAACATCTTCGATCTGGTAGAAAAGTTCGCCGGTTACGGCTTCAACAAATCCCACTCCGCCGCCTATGGCCTGGTCTCCTACCAGACAGCATGGTTGAAGACCCACTATCCGGCGCCGTTCATGGCTGCGGTGCTGTCGGCGGATATGCACAACACCGACAAGGTAGTGGTGCTGGTCGAGGAAGTTCGCAGCATGAAGCTGCGTCTCGATGCCCCGGACGTGAACTTCTCCGACTTCAAGTTCACCGTCAACAACGATGGCCGTATCGTTTATGGCCTGGGTGCGATCAAGGGCGTGGGCGAAGGCCCGGTAGAGGCGATCGTCGAGGCGCGCGCACAGGGCGGCCCGTTCAAGGACCTGTTCGATTTCTGTGAGCGCATCGATCTCAAACGCGTCAACAAACGTACCCTGGATGCGTTGATCCGCAGTGGCGCGCTGGATCGTCTCGGGCCGCACTTCCATGACGAGATCAAGGCCTACCAGGCCAACATCGACATCAATCGCGCGATCCTGCTCTCGGCACTGGGTGAGGCCGTCAAGGCCGCCGAACAGGCGGCTCATACCGCCGACAGTGGCCATGTCGACCTGTTCGGCGGCATGTTCGACGAGGTAGATGTCGACGTCTATGCCAATCATCGCAAGGTGCGCGAACTGACGCTCAAGGAGCGCCTGAAAGGCGAAAAGGACACCCTCGGCCTGTACCTCACCGGGCATCCGATCGATGAGTATGAGACCGAGATCCGCCGTTTCGCCCGTCAGCGCATTGTTGATCTGAAGCCCGCGCGGGATACCCAGACCATCGCCGGGATGATCATTGCCCTGCGCGTGATGAAGAACAAGAAGGGTGACAAGATGGGCTTCGTCACCCTCGACGACCGTTCCGGGCGCATCGAGGCCTCGTTGTTCGCCGATGCCTTCATGGGCGCCCAGGCCCTGCTGCAGACCGACGCCATGGTGGTGGTGGAAGGGGAGGTCAGCAACGACGACTTCTCCGGTGGCCTGCGCCTGCGGGTCAAAACGGTGATGACCATGGAGGATGCGCGTACCAAGCTGGCCGAAAGCCTGCGCCTGAAGGTCGCCCATGACGCGCTCAAGGGTGACCGCCTGAACTGGCTGGGCGAGCTGATCACCCGTCACCGCGGTGGCTGCCCGATCACCCTGGAGTACACCGGCAGCGACGCCAAGGCCATGCTGCAGTTCGGCGACCAGTGGTCCATCGACCCGGCCGATGGCCTGATTCAGGCGCTGCGTGACCAGTTCGGACGTGAGAACGTCTTCCTGCAATACCGTTGAAACGACGAATTTTAATCTCGACCTATATGCGCCTGATCCCTTAAGGTAGGGCGCCAAACGGATCAACCGGCCGGCCGCCTGGCCGTAGACCCAAGACGGAAGCCTATGAACCCGAATTTCCTCGATTTCGAACAGCCGATTGCCGACCTGCAAGCCAAGATCGAAGAGCTGCGCCTGGTGGGTAACGACAACTCGCTGAACATCAGCGATGAAATTGCCCGTCTGCAGGACAAGAGCAGCACCCTGACCGAGAGCATCTTCGGCAACCTGACCAGCTGGCAGATCGCCCGCCTGGCCCGTCACCCACGCCGCCCTTACACCCTCGACTACATCGATCACCTCTTCACCGAGTTCGAAGAGCTGCACGGCGACCGTCACTTCTCCGACGACGCCGCCATCGTTGGTGGCACCGCGCGCCTGGACGACAAGCCGGTGATGGTCATCGGCCACCAGAAGGGCCGTGAAGTGCGCGAGAAGGTGCGCCGCAACTTCGGCATGCCGCGCCCTGAAGGTTATCGCAAGGCCTGCCGCCTGATGGAAATGGCCGAGCGCTTCAAGATGCCGATCCTGACCTTCATCGACACCCCGGGCGCCTATCCGGGCATCGACGCCGAAGAGCGCAACCAGAGCGAGGCCATTGCCTGGAACCTGCGCGTCATGGCGCGTCTGAAGACGCCGATCATCGCCACCGTGATCGGTGAGGGTGGTTCCGGCGGCGCACTGGCCATCGGCGTGTGCGACCAGCTGAACATGCTGCAGTATTCCACCTACTCGGTGATCTCGCCGGAAGGCTGCGCCTCGATCCTGTGGAAGACTGCCGACAAGGCCGCCGACGCCGCCGAGGCCATGGGTATCACCGCCGAGCGCCTGAAGAGCCTGAACATCGTCGACAAGGTCATCCAGGAACCGCTGGGCGGCGCCCACCGTGATCCGGCCAAAATGTCGGCGAGCATCCGCGCCGACCTGATCGAACAGCTGGACATGCTCGGCAAGCTCGACAACGACGCGCTGCTCAAGCGGCGTTACGATCGCCTGATGAGCTACGGTCTCTGATGGATTCCAGGGGCCGCTTTGCGGCCCTTTCGCCGGCAAGCCGGCTCCCACGGGGGAATGCATACTTCTGTGGGAGCCGGCTTGCCGGCGAAAGGGGTGTGAAACGCCCCCCGCGATCTCCATCACGGTGAGGTCCAGGTGATCAACCTTACTCGCCAGTTTGCCCCTTGGCTCAACGCCCCCGCCTGGTACGTCGCCTTCTCCGGCGGCCTGGACTCCACCGTCCTCCTGCACCAGCTCGCCGATTACACCCGCAACCATTCAACGCCGCCCCTGCGCGCCATCCATGTCCATCACGGACTGCAAGCCGCCGCCGATGCCTGGCCCGATCACTGCCGAGCGGTGTGTGCCGCCCTGGGTGTCGAACTCGATGTGGTCCCTGTCCAGGTCGCCCCTGGCGCCAGCCTCGAACAGTCGGCCCGCAACGCCCGCTACGACGCCTTCGAAAAACGGCTGGGCTTAGGCGAAGTGCTGTTCACCGGCCAGCACCGTGACGATCAGGCCGAGACCCTGCTGTTTCGCTTGCTGCGCGGCGCAGGCCTGCGTGGGTTGTCCGCCATGCCGCAACAGCGGCCGCTAGGGCAGGGCAGCCTGGTGCGCCCATTGCTGGGGCTGTCGCGCCAGCAGCTGCAGGCCTACGCCGACATGCACGGGCTGGTATGGATCGACGACCCTTCCAACAGCGATACGGCCTTTGCCCGCAACTTCCTGCGCGGCGAGGTCTTCCCAATCCTGCGCCAGCGCTGGCTACAGGCCGAAGCCAACCTGGCACGCAGTGCCGAACACCTGGGCGAGGCGATGGGCCTGCTGGACGAACTGGCCGCCACCGACCTGGCTCCGGCCTGCGACAATGCGCCGCTGCCCTGGCTCGGTCTTGCCTCCCTCGACCTCGCCGTACTCAAGGCGCTGTCACCGGCGCGCCAGCGCAATGCCCTGCAATACTGGCTCGGCCGCCGCACGCGCCAGCCGGACAGTCGCCACTGGGCCGGCTGGGACGACCTGCGTGACGCGGCAGGCGATGCCTGCCCGATCTGGCGCCTGACCGACGGTCAGTTGCAGCGCAGCCACGGGCGCATCTGGTGGCTGGACGGGCAATGGCTCCAGGCTCCGGCGGGTGAATGGGCGTGGCCGAACCCGTCCAGGCCCCTGGCGTTGCCGGGCAACGGCCAGGTGTGGCTGGAGGGCTGCGTGGACGCCGCCGGCCTGCGCATCGCCTACCGTCAAGGCGGCGAAGTGCTGGAGGTCAGCGGCCGTGGCCGGCGCGACCTCAAGCGTCTGCTCAACGAGCTGCAGGTCCCGCACTTCGTGCGCCCGCGCCTACCGCTGCTGTACCGCGGCGAGCAATTGCTGGCGGTGGCCAATCTGCCCGGACTCGCTCAGGCCGAAGGCCAACTGCACTGGCAACCGCCGACGAACGTGCAAGGTTTGAGCTGAAGGGTACATTCCGGTAGACTACCCTCCCTTCTTGATACAACTTCTGTGGGTTCCGCGAAAACACAGAGGTTGCCGATTACCAAGCAGTTTTTTGCTGGGCTGATTTCTTAAAATGACGAGCGAGCTCCATGCCGGGGATACCCCTGGTCTGTACAGACGCGGCAGTTTTTCGAGATGCACTGTGATTGACGCAGGTGATCGGGGGCTTCGGCCTTCCTTCGCTTTCTCCGGCGGCGCTGGCCGCCTTAACGCAGACTTCTAGGGTTTTTCATGACGCGCTACATATTCGTCACGGGCGGTGTTGTTTCTTCATTGGGGAAAGGCATTGCCTCGGCTTCCCTGGCGGCCATCCTGGAAGCGCGGGGGCTTAAAGTCACCATGCTCAAGCTGGACCCGTACATCAACGTCGACCCGGGCACCATGAGCCCGTTCCAGCACGGTGAAGTGTTCGTCACCCACGACGGCGCCGAGACCGACCTCGACCTGGGCCACTACGAGCGGTTCATCCGCACCACGATGACCCAGAACAACAACTTCACCACCGGCCGTATCTACGAGCACGTGCTGCGCAAGGAGCGTCGTGGTGATTACCTGGGCGCGACCATCCAGGTCATCCCGCACATCACCGACGAAATCAAACGCCGCATCATCAAGGGCGCCGGCGATGCCGACGTCGCGCTGGTCGAGATCGGCGGCACCGTGGGTGACATCGAGTCGCAGCCATTCCTCGAGGCCATCCGCCAGCTGCGCGTCGAAGTGGGCTCCAAGCGCGCCATGCTGATGCACCTGACCCTGGTGCCGTACATCGCCACCGCCGGGGAAACCAAGACCAAGCCGACCCAGCACTCGGTCAAGGAACTGCGCTCCATCGGCCTGCAGCCTGACGTGCTGATCTGCCGCTCCGACCACCCGGTCGACGCCTCGTCGCGCCGCAAGATCGCGCTGTTCACCAACGTCGAAGAGCGTGCGGTGATTTCGCTGGAAGACGTCGACACCATCTACAAGATCCCAGGCGTTCTGCATGCCCAGGGCCTGGACGACTTCGTCGTCGAGCGCTTCGGCCTGCAGTGCAACAGCGCCGACCTGTCCGAGTGGGACAAGGTCGTCGACGCCAAGCTCAACCCTGAGCAGGAAGTGACCATCGCCATGGTCGGCAAGTACATGGAGCTGCTGGACGCGTACAAGTCGCTGATCGAAGCGATGAGCCACGCCGGCATCACCAACCGCACCAAGGTCAACCTGCGCTACATCGACTCCGAAGACATCGAGAACCAGGGCACCAGCCTGCTCGAAGGCGCCGATGCCATCCTGGTCCCGGGCGGTTTCGGCCTGCGCGGCGTCGAAGGCAAGATCACCGCGGTGCAGTACGCCCGTGAGAACAAGGTCCCGTACCTGGGCATCTGCCTCGGCATGCAGGTCGCCGTGATCGAATTCGCCCGTAACGTGATGGGCTGGAAAGACGCCAACTCCACCGAGTTCGACCGCAACAGCGGCCACCCGGTTGTTGGCCTGATCACCGAGTGGGCCGATGCCACCGGCGCGGTCGAGACCCGTACCGAAGCGTCCGACCTGGGCGGCACCATGCGCCTGGGCGCTCAGGACTGCCAGCTGGCAGCCGGCTCCAAGGTGCACGACTGCTACGGTAAGGACATCATTACCGAGCGCCATCGTCACCGCTACGAAGTCAACAACGTGCTGCTGCCGCAGTTGGTTGAAGCTGGCCTGCAGGTATCCGGCCGCTCCGAAGATGGCGCGCTGGTCGAGGTGGTCGAGTCGAAGGATCACCCATGGTTTGTCGCCTGCCAGTTCCACCCGGAGTTCACCTCCACCCCGCGTGACGGTCACCCGCTGTTCAGCGGCTTCGTCAAGGCGGCCCTGGCACAGAAGAACAAGGCCTGATCCATGACTCAGAAGATCATTCGCGTCGGTAACATCGAGATCGCCAACGACAAGCCGTTCGTCCTGTTCGGCGGCATGAACGTCCTGGAGTCCCGTGACCTGGCCATGAAGGTCTGCGAGGAGTATGTACGAGTTACCGAGAAGCTCGGCATCCCGTACGTGTTCAAGGCCAGCTTCGACAAGGCCAACCGTTCGTCGGTCAGCTCGTACCGGGGCCCGGGCATGGAAGAGGGCCTGAAGATCTTCGAGGAGATCAAGCAGACCTTCAACGTGCCGGTGATCACCGACGTGCACGAACCTTACCAGTGCGAACCGGTGGCCAAGGTGTGCGACATCATCCAGCTGCCGGCCTTCCTGTCGCGCCAGACCGACCTGGTCGTGGCGATGGCCAAGACCGGCGCTGTGATCAACATCAAGAAGGCGCAGTTCCTGGCGCCCCACGAGATGAAGCACATCCTCGCCAAGTGCGTCGAGGCCGGCAACGACCAGCTGATCCTCTGCGAGCGTGGTTCGAGCTTCGGCTACAACAACCTCGTTGTGGACATGCTCGGCTTCGGCATCATGAAGCAGTTCGAGTACCCGGTGTTCTTCGACGTGACCCACTCGTTGCAGACCCCGGGCGGTCGCGCCGATTCCGCCGGTGGCCGCCGCGCCCAGGTTACTGACCTGGCCAAGGCCGGCATGAGCCAGGGCCTGGCCGGCCTGTTCCTCGAGGCACATCCGGACCCGGACAACGCCAAGTGCGATGGCCCGTGCGCCCTGCGCCTGGACAAGCTGGAACCGTTCCTCAGCCAGCTCAAGCAGCTGGATGACCTGGTGAAAAGTTTTCCGACGGTAGAAACCGCGTAAAGCTCATTTCTCGGGTAAAGTACCGCCCGTTCCACCCCTGACCTTTCGGTCAGGGGCTCCCTTCGCCAGGCCTGCCCGTGCCATGTCGCCTGGTGAACGGCAAGAATTCCCAAAGCTGCGTTGTTTTCGTCAATTCTGGAGTGCTTACAACAATGGCAAAGATCGTCGACATCAAAGGTCGTGAAGTTCTCGATTCCCGTGGCAACCCCACCGTGGAAGCCGATGTTCTGCTCGACAACGGCATCATCGGCAGCGCCTGCGCGCCGTCGGGTGCTTCCACTGGCTCGCGCGAAGCGCTGGAGCTGCGTGATGGCGACAAGAGCCGTTACCTGGGCAAAGGCGTGCTGAAGGCTGTCGCCAACATCAACGGCCCGATCCGCGACCTGCTGCTGGGCAAGGACCCATCGGACCAGAAAGCCCTGGACCGCGCGATGATCGAGCTGGACGGCACCGAGAACAAGGCCAAGCTGGGCGCCAACGCCATCCTCGCCGTGTCCCTGGCTGCCGCCAAGGCCGCCGCCCAGGACCAGGACCTGCCGCTGTACGCGCACATCGCCAACCTCAACGGCACCCCGGGCCAGTACTCCATGCCGGTACCGATGATGAACATCATCAACGGCGGCGAGCACGCCGACAACAACGTCGATATCCAGGAGTTCATGGTCCAGCCGGTTGGCGCCAAGACCTTCTCCGACGGCCTGCGCATGGGCACCGAGATCTTCCACCACCTCAAGGCCGTACTGAAGGCCCGTGGCCTGAACACCGCCGTCGGTGACGAAGGTGGCTTCGCGCCGAACCTGGCTTCCAACGAAGACGCCCTGGCCGCCATCGCCGAAGCTGTCGAGAAAGCCGGCTACAAGCTGGGCACCGACGTGACCCTAGCCCTGGACTGCGCCGCTTCCGAGTTCTATGAAGACGGCAAGTACAGCCTGTCCGGCGAAGGCAAGTCGTTCGACGCCGAAGGTTTCGCCGAGTACCTGAAGGGCCTGACCGAGCGTTTCCCGATCATCTCGATCGAAGACGGCCTGGACGAGTCCGACTGGGCTGGCTGGAAGATCCTGACCGACAAGATTGGCGAGAAGGTTCAGCTGGTTGGTGACGACCTGTTCGTGACCAACACCAAGATCCTTAAAGAGGGTATCGAGAAGGGCATCGGTAACTCGATCCTGATCAAGTTCAACCAGATCGGCTCGCTGACCGAAACCCTCGAAGCCATCCAGATGGCCAAGGCCGCTGGCTACACCGCGGTGATCTCGCACCGTTCCGGTGAAACCGAGGACTCGACCATCGCCGACCTGGCCGTGGGTACTGCCGCTGGCCAGATCAAGACCGGCTCGCTGTGCCGCTCCGACCGCGTCAGCAAGTACAACCAACTGCTGCGTATCGAAGAGCAACTGGGCGCCAAAGCCGTGTATCGCGGTCGTGCCGAGTTTCGCGGCTGAGCAAGAGATGGTAAAAAGGCAGCAGCCGGGGCCCGCTGAACGTTCGTACTGATCGTTTGGCTGTCTCAACGGGTTTCTGTCGACGAAGCCTGGCCTCGGCCAGGCTTCGTGCTATCGGAAGCTCGCTGCGGCGGCCTTTTTTACCCTGGATATCTTCATGCGCAGTCCCTATTGGTTGTTCCTCGTCCTGCTCCTGCTGCTCGGCGGCCTGCAATATCGCCTTTGGGTAGGTAATGGCAGCCTCGCGCAAGTGACCGAACTCAAGCAGCAGATCGCCGACCAGCATGCGGAAAACGAGCGCCTGCTGGAGCGCAATCGTGTGCTCGATGCCGAGGTCCTGGAGTTGAAGAAAGGTATGGAGACCGTGGAAGAACGGGCTCGTCATGAACTGGGGATGGTCAAGGAGGGTGAAACCCTCTACCAGCTGCCACAGAAATGACAAACGAACTGCCGGCCTTCTGGGCCGTGATTCCCGCCGCGGGCATTGGTGCCCGCATGGCAGCCGACCGGCCCAAGCAGTACCTGCAACTGGGCGGGCAGACCATTCTCGAGCATAGCCTCGACTGTTTCCTCGACCATCCCATGCTCAAGGGGGTGGTGGTCAGTATTGCCGAACACGACCCTTACTGGCCCGGCCTGCGCTGTGCCAGCGATCCGCGTATCCAGCGTGCCCCGGGTGGTGACGAGCGCGCTGACTCGGTGCTCAATGCGCTATTGCTGCTGCACGCCCAGGGCGCGTCGGATGACGACTGGGTGCTGGTGCACGATGCCGCGCGGCCGAATCTGGCGCGCAGCGATCTGGACAAGTTGCTGTCAGCCCTGGCTGAAGATCCCGTCGGTGGATTGCTCGCCGTACCCGCTCGGGACACGCTCAAGCGTGCCGACGGCGAGGGCAGGGTGGCGGCGACGGTCGACCGCAGCACCGTCTGGCAAGCCTACACCCCGCAGATGTTCCGCCTCGGCATGTTGCACCGGGCGCTGGCCGAGTGCCTGGTGTCCGATGTAGCAGTCACCGATGAGTCGTCCGCCATCGAGTGGGCCGGGTATGCGCCGCGCCTGGTCGAAGGGCGCAGCGACAATATAAAGGTGACCCGGCCAGAGGACCTGGAGTGGCTGCGCCAGCGATGGGCTGGGCGTTGCTGAAATAGGCGCTCCCACGCTGTTTAGAGAGTCCTATACTCCGGCAACTGCGCCAATCCTTCCTTGAGATAGTCCACCAACCGCCGCACCTTTGGTGAAAGATGCCGCTGCTGCGGATACAACGCCCACACCGCTGTATTCGGCGGTTGGTGCCCCTCCAGCAGTGATACCAGCGCCCCGCTGTGCAAGTGCTCGAGCACGTAGTAGTCCGGCAACTGGCACAAGCCCATCCCCTGCAATGCCGCATCCAGCACCGCCTGGCCGCTGTTGCAACGCCAGTTGCCCTGCACCCGCTGGCTGATCTCGCGACCCTCCTGCTGCAGCGCCCACAGGTCGGAGCTGCCGACCAGGCAATTGTGCCGCGCCAACTCCGACACGCTGTGCGGCCGCCCATAGCGCTCCAGGTACGCCGGTGATGCGCACAGGAACATGCGCCGCGGCGCCAGGCGCGTGGCCACCAGCCGGGAATCCTGCAGGCGGCCCAGGCGGATTGCCAGGTCCATGCCTTCGTGCAACAGGTCTAAGGTGCGGTTGCTCAGCTCCACTTCCACCCGTAGCTGCGGATACAGCGCCATGATCCGCGTCACCAACGGCACGATGAAACGCTCGCCATAGGCCACCGCGCAGGTCATGCGTAGCAGGCCCTTGGGTTCGCTGGCCAGGTCGCCCATGGCGCGTAGCGCTTCCTCGCGGCCATCCTGCAGGCGCTGGCAGTGCTGGAGGAATGTCTGGCCGGCTTCGCTGAGGGTCACTCGCCGCGTGCTGCGGTACAACAGGCGAGTCTGTAGGCGTTCCTCCAGGCGGGCGATCTGCCGGCTGATGTGCGAAGACGACACTCCGAGGCGTTCGGCGGCGGCGGTGAACTGGCCCATTTCTGCCACCGCGACGAATTCGTCGATGCCTTCCCAGCGACTGCTCATGGATTATCCCTGCATGGCAATAATGTTTTGTGAATGCCTTGATTATTCACAAAAAGTCAGTGAATTACACTGACAGCCTGCAATCGACATCTTCTCTGGAGACCCTTGATGATCAAGTCCCGTGCCGCCGTCGCCTTCGAGGCCAAGAAACCCCTGGAAATCGTCGAAGTCGACGTAGCCATGCCCAAGGCCGGTGAAGTGCTGCTGCGCGTCGTCGCCTCCGGTGTCTGCCACACTGACGCCTACACCCTGTCCGGCGCCGACCCGGAAGGCATCTTCCCTTCGATCCTTGGCCATGAGGGCGGGGCGATCGTCGAGGCGATTGGCGAGGGCGTGACCTCGGTGGCGGTGGGCGACCATGTCATCCCGCTGTATACCCCGGAATGTGGCCAGTGCAAGTTCTGCCGCTCGGGCAAGACCAACCTGTGCCAGGCCATCCGCGCCACCCAGGGCAAGGGCCTGATGCCCGACGGCACCACCCGTTTCAGCTACAAGGGCCAGCAGCTGTTCCACTACATGGGCACCTCGACCTTTTCCGAGTACACCGTGCTGCCGGAAATTTCCGTGGCCAAGATCCAGAAAGAGGCTCCGCTGGAGAAGGTCTGCCTGCTTGGCTGCGGCGTGACTACCGGTATTGGCGCGGTGCTCAATACCGCCAAGGTCAAGCCGGGTGACACCGTTGCCATCTTCGGCCTCGGCGGCATCGGTCTGTCGGCAGTGATCGGCGCGGTCAAGGCCAAGGCTTCGCGCATCATCGCCATCGACATCAACCCGGCCAAGTTCGAGATCGCCCGCCAGCTGGGCGCCACCGACTGCATCAACCCGAAAGACTACGATCGCCCGATCCAGGAAGTGATCGTCGACCTCACCGACGGTGGCGTGGACTTCTCCTTCGAGTGCATCGGCAATGTGCAACTGATGCGCGCGGCGCTGGAATGCTGCCACAAGGGCTGGGGCGAGTCGGTGATCATCGGCGTGGCCGGTGCCGGCCAGGAAATCGCCACCCGTCCGTTCCAGCTGGTCACCGGTCGCGTCTGGCGCGGTTCGGCCTTCGGCGGTGTGCGTGGCCGCAGCGAGCTGCCGAGCTACGTGGAAATGTCCGAGAAAGGCGAGATCCCGCTGGACACCTTCATTACCCATACCATGGGCCTGGAGGACATCAACAAAGCTTTCGACCTGATGCACGAAGGCAAGAGCATCCGCAGCGTGATCCACTTCTGAGGCCCTCGCCATGACGCTGGAAAACATCTCTTGCCAGAAAAGCTTCGGCGGCTGGCACAAGCGTTACCGGCACAGCTCCAAGGTGCTTGGCTGCGACATGGTGTTCGCGGTGTACCTGCCGCCCCAGGCCGAGCAGGGCGAAAAGCTGCCTGTTCTGTACTGGCTCAGCGGCCTGACCTGCACCGACGAGAACTTCATGCAGAAGGCCGGCGCCCAGCGCCTGGCCGCGGAGCTTGGGCTGATCATCGTCGCCCCGGACACCAGCCCGCGTGGCGAGCAGGTGCCGGGCGATCCGGACGGTGCCTGGGACTTCGGCCTCGGCGCGGGGTTCTACCTCAATGCCATCCAGCAGCCCTGGGCCCGCAACTACCAGATGCACGACTATGTGGTGCACGAGTTGCCGGCATTGATCGAGGAACATTTCCCGGCGTCCGACCTGCGCAGTATCAGTGGCCACTCGATGGGCGGGCATGGCGCGCTGGTCTGCGCCTTGCGCAACCCGGGGCGCTACCGCTCGGTGTCGGCGTTCTCACCGATCAGCAATCCAATGGATTGCCCGTGGGGCGAGAAGGCCTTCAGCCGCTACCTGGGCGAAGACCGGGCACAGTGGCGCGAGTGGGATGCCAGTGTGCTGCTGGCCGAGGCGGACGAGTGCCCGCCGTTGCTGGTGGACCAGGGGGATCGCGATGACTTCCTTGAAAAGCAGCTCAAGCCAGAGGCGCTGGAGCAGGCGGCGCGCAAGGGCGGCCATGGGCTGACCCTGCGCCTGCAGCCAGGCTACGACCATAGCTACTACTTCATCGCCAGCTTCATCGATGAACACCTGCGCCATCATGCGGTGGCACTGGGCAGGGTCTGAGCCGCAGGGCCGTGAAGCAGCCCCATTGCCGCAAAAGCAGGTAGAATCACGCCCTGACTCAATCAGGGCGTTCTTCTATGCGTATTGGCCACGGCTACGATGTCCATCGTTTCTGCGACGGTGATTTCATTACCTTGGGCGGGGTGCGTATCCCCCACAAGTTCGGCCTGCTGGCCCACTCCGACGGCGACGTGCTGCTGCACGCCCTGAGCGATGCCTTGCTGGGCGCCGCGGCGCTGGGGGACATCGGCAAGCATTTCCCCGATACCGACCCGCAGTTCAAGGGCGCCGACAGCCGGGTGCTGCTGCGCCACGTGGTCGCTGTCGTGCGCGACAAGGGCTGGAAGGTCGGCAACATCGACGCCACCATCGTCGCCCAGGCACCGAAGATGGCCCCGCACATCGAGACCATGCGCCAGCAGATCGCCGCAGACCTGCAGGTCGAGCTCGACCAGGTCAACGTCAAGGCCACTACTGAAGAAAAGCTGGGCTTCACCGGTCGCGAGGAGGGCATCGCCGTGCATGCGGTCGCCCTGCTGCTATCAGCATGACCGAACTGGAACTGCTGGGCCCTCGGGCCTCGGGCGATGTCTTGGGCACCGCGGTGCTCAAGGCGGTGGCTGAAGACTTCCAGGTTGATGAAGTCCTGGATATCCCGCTGTCCGGCCAGGGCGAACACCTGTGGCTGTGGGTCGAGAAGCGCGACCTCAACACCGAGGAGGCGGCTCGCCGCCTGGCCCGCGCCGCCGGCGTGCCGGTGCGCGCCATCAGCTATGCCGGCCTCAAGGACCGCCAGGCCCTGACCCGCCAGTGGTTCAGCCTGCATCTGCCGGGCAAGGCCGACCCAGACCTGTCCCGTGCCGAGGACGACACCCTGCGCGTGCTCAAGCAGGTGCGCCACCAGCGCAAGCTGCAGCGTGGTGCGCATTCGGCCAATGGCTTCACCTTGCGCCTGACCGCGCTGCAGGCCGACCACCAGGCCCTCGATGCCCGCCTGGAGCAGCTCAAGCAGCAGGGCGTGCCCAACTACTTCGGTAGCCAGCGCTTCGGCCATGGCGGTGGCAATGTACACGACGCCCAGGACTGGGCCGCTCGCCAGGCGCTGCCCGAGCAGCGCAACTTGCGTTCGCGGCTGCTGTCGGCCGGGCGCAGCTACCTGTTCAACCAGGTGCTTGCCGCCCGTGTCGCCGACGGCAGCTGGCAGCGCGCCCAGGTCGGCGACCTGCTGGCCTTCACCGACAAGCGCAGCTTCTTCGTGGCCGGCGAGGCCGAGTGCAACGACCCGCGCCTGGCCATTCTCGACCTGCACCCGACCGGCCCGCTGTGGGGCGCCGGTGCGGCACCGAGCCAGGGCGCGACCCTGGATCTTGAGTCCACGGTGGCCGGACGACATCCGGCGCTGTGCGATTGGCTGGCGCGAGCGGGCATGGATCACGAACGGCGCATCCTGCGGCTCCCTATTGGGCGGCTGACGTGGCATTATCCCGAGCCTGATATCCTGCAACTGGAATTCGTCCTTCCGGCCGGATGCTTCGCCACCGTGGTGGTGCGCGAACTCGTCGATCTGGTGCCGGCAGGGCAGACGGACAGCCCATGCGTATTCTGATTTCGAATGACGACGGTGTTACCGCACCCGGCCTCGCCGCGCTGCATGAAGCGTTGGTGGACCATGCCGAGTGCGTGGTGATTGCCCCGGATCAAGACAAGAGCGGTGCCGGCAGTTCGCTGACACTGGACCGGCCGCTGCACCCGCAGACCTTGGCCAACGGCTTCATCAGCCTCAACGGCACGCCCACCGACTGCGTGCACCTGGGGCTCAACGGCCTGCTGCCGGAAACCCCCGACATGGTGGTGTCCGGCATCAACCTGGGCGCCAACCTGGGGGATGACGTGCTCTATTCGGGCACGGTGGCTGCGGCGTTGGAGGGGCGCTTCCTCGGCGGCACCTCGCTGGCCTTCTCGCTGCTGTCGCGCCTGCCCGACAACCTGCCGACCGCCGCCTACATTGCCCGGCGCCTGGTCGAGGCGCAGTCGCGCCTGGCGTTGCCGCCGCGCACCGTGCTCAACGTCAACATCCCCAACCTGCCGCTGGAGCATATCCGTGGCATCCAGCTCACCCGCCTGGGGCACCGCGCGCGGGCCGCGGCGCCGACCAAGGTGGTCAATCCGCGGGGCAAGGAAGGCTACTGGATCGCCGTGGCCGGCGATGCCGAAGACGGCGGCCCGGGCACCGACTTCCATGCCGTGATGCAGGGCTACGTATCGATAACGCCACTGCAGCTGGACCGCACCTTCAACGATGCCTTCGAGCGCCTCGACGGTTGGCTGGAGGGCCTGCTCTGATGCGCGAACAGGACGATCTGCAGCGCCGCGGCATCGGCATGACCTCCCAGCGTACTCGGGAGCGGCTGATCCAGCGGCTCTATGAGGAAGGCGTGTCGAACGCCAAGGTGCTCGAAGCCATTCGTCGTACCCCGCGCCACCTGTTCGTCGATGAAGCCCTGGCCCATCGCGCCTATGAAGACACGGCGCTGCCGATCGGCCACAACCAGACGATTTCCCAGCCGTTCATGGTCGCGCACATGAGCGAGCTGTTGCTCGAGGCGGGCCCCTTGGACAAGGTGCTGGAGATCGGCACCGGTTCAGGCTACCAGACCGCGATCCTCGCCCAACTGGTCGAGCGGGTGTTCTCGGTGGAGCGCATCAAGGTGCTGCAGGACCGGGCCAAGGAGCGTCTGGTCGAACTCAACCTGCGCAATGTGGTGTTCCGCTGGGGCGACGGCTGCGAAGGGTGGCCGGCGCTGGCGCCGTACAACGGCATCATCGTCACCGCAGTCGCGCCTGAAGTGCCGCAGGCACTGCTCGATCAGTTGGCGCCAGGTGGGCGCATGGTGATCCCGGTCGGGCCGGCGGGGGAGACCCAGCAACTGATGCTGATCGTGCGCGAAGAGCATGGCTTCTCGCGCCGGGTACTTGGGGCCGTGCGCTTCGTGCCGTTGCTCAATGGCCCACTGGCCTGAACGGGGCCACGGAATATTTGCGCCGACGACGAATTCTTGCGTCTGGGCCCTGTCTATCTGGCGTGGCGCTTTTCGGACACCGATCAGGCCAACAGCGAGTCACCCCAAGCAGGATGGCTCGGTTATAATTGAAACAATATTGCATTTTGTATCGTCATTTTTGACAGCATGAGGGGAGCGCGGGTGGGTCACACAGGCATGCGGCAGCGCAAGGATCGGTCGGTATTGAAGCTTCTGGTGATCGCGCTGGCCATGGGGACCCTGCTGGCTGGCTGTTCCAGCACCAGCTCGAACGGCGCCCGCGTGGTCGACCGCAACAACGCCGCGCCCAAGCGCCCGACCGTTACCTCTGGCCAGTACATCGTCAAACCCGGCGACACGCTGTTCTCCATCGCCTTCCGCTACGGTTGGGACTACAAGGAGCTGGCGGCGCGCAACAATATTCCCGCCCCCTACACCATCCGCCCGGGCCAGCCGATCCGTTTCAGCAGCGGCGCGGGGGGCAGCACGACGGTCGTCGGCAGCACTTCGTCGTCGAGCCGGACCACCGTGATCCGCCGGCCGGTCGCCACCACGGCACCGGCGACCAGCAATGGCAAAAGTGCCACAACTGCCCCTTCCACCACCTCGCAAACGGTTGCCCAGGTGCCCGCCGCAGAGCGCGCCGTCGGCGGTTGGACGTGGCCGGCGAACGGCGTGCTGATTGGAAAATTCGCTTCAAACGGTAGTTTGAATAAAGGCATTGATATCGCCGGTGATTTGGGACAGCCTGTTTTTGCTGCGTCTGATGGAGCGGTGGTCTACGCCGGCAGTGGCTTGAGGGGCTATGGCGAGCTCATCATCATCAAACACAGCGATACCTACGTCAGTGCCTACGGTCATAACCGCAGGCTTTTGGTTCGGGAGGGGCAGCAGGTCAAGGCAGGGCAGACGATCGCAGAAATGGGGTCCACGGGCACTGATCGGGTGAAGCTGCATTTCGAGATTCGCCGCCAGGGCAAACCCGTCGATCCACTCCAGTTCCTGCCACGCCGTTGATCATTGTCCCAGCCTGTTCCTTGGATGTAGAGGGGACAGGCTCCAGCGCTGCCATGGAAGGGTGACGCTCGAGTCTGAGTTCGAACTCAGCAAAGGACTATAACAATGGCTCTCAGTAAAGAAGTGCCGGAGTTTGACATCGACGATGACCTGCTTCTGATGGAGACGGGCATCGTTTTGGAAACGGATGTGGTGTCAGACGAACCTGCTGTACCTTCGGTTCGGACCAAGTCGAAACAGGGCGCATCGCTCAAGCAGCACAAGTACATCGACTACAGTCGGGCACTTGATGCGACCCAACTGTATCTCAACGAAATCGGCTTCTCGCCCCTGCTTTCGCCAGAGGAAGAAGTGCATTTCGCGCGTCTGTCGCAAAAAGGCGACCCGGCCGGCCGCAAGCGCATGATCGAAAGCAACCTGCGCCTGGTGGTCAAGATCGCCCGCCGTTACGTCAATCGCGGCCTGTCGTTGCTCGACCTGATCGAGGAAGGCAACCTGGGGCTGATTCGTGCGGTAGAGAAGTTCGACCCCGAGCGCGGCTTCCGCTTCTCGACCTACGCGACCTGGTGGATCCGCCAGACCATCGAGCGGGCGATCATGAACCAGACCCGCACCATTCGCCTGCCCATCCACGTGGTAAAGGAGCTCAACGTCTACCTGCGCGCTGCCCGCGAGTTGACGCAGAAACTCGACCACGAGCCGTCGCCGGAAGAAATCGCCAGCCTGCTGGAGAAACCGGTGGCCGAGGTCAAGCGCATGCTTGGCCTGAACGAGCGGGTGTCTTCGGTGGATGTCTCGTTGGGGCCGGACTCCGACAAGACACTGCTCGACACACTGACCGATGATCGTCCAACCGACCCATGCGAACTGCTGCAGGATGATGATCTGTCGCAGAGCATAGACCAGTGGCTGGGTGAGTTGACCGACAAGCAACGTGAGGTGGTGGTACGACGCTTCGGCCTGCGTGGGCATGAAAGCAGTACCTTGGAGGATGTCGGGTTGGAGATCGGCCTGACCCGCGAGCGGGTACGGCAGATTCAAGTCGAAGGCCTGAAGCGCCTGCGTGAGATCCTTGAGAAGAATGGCCTGTCTAGCGAGTCGCTGTTCCAGTAGCCGGTGACAGGTGCCAGGTAAACGCCCCGACCCGTTCGGGGCGTTTTCGTTAGCGGCTTGCAAGAGTGGTTGCAACGAAAAGCCCCGCCATCAAGGCGGGGCTTTTCATTCAACGCAACGGGCAACCGTTACTGGATCTGGCTGACCGAGCGTGGTGCCACCGGCTGGTTGTCGTTGGAGATGGTTACTTCCACACGACGGTTTTGCGCGCGGCCGGAGTTGCTGCTGTTGTCAGCAACCGGATACTCCTTGCCGTAACCCTGGGCAACGATGCGCGCAGGATCCACACCGGCACGCACCAGGGCCATGCGCACTGCGGAGGCGCGACGTTCGGACAGGGTCTGGTTGTAGTTGGCAGAACCAACGCTGTCGGTGTAGCCCTCGACGATCACCTTGCGTTCAGGGTTCTCCTGAAGGAACTGCGCCAGCTTGGTGACGTTCGGGTAGGCGCTGCTCTTGAGCTCCGCCTTGTTGAAGTCGAACAGCACGTCGCCGAAGGTCACCAGGGTGCCACGGTCGGTCTGCTTGGCGTTGAGGCTGTCCTGCAGTTTCTTGATCTGCGCATCGCGGGCGTCGAGCTTGGCCTGGGCGCGTTGTGCCGCGGCGTTTTTCAGTTCACCCTCTGCGGTGCGCAGGGCAATGGTCTGCTTGGCCACTTCAACGCGTTGATTGGTGAGGTAGGCGAGCTGGTCGACCTTCTTCTCATCCTCGCGATCCATGTAGGCCTTGTCGGCCTTGTTCAGCCAGTCCTGAGCGTCCTTGGTCTCGAGCGCGGCCACTTTGCTCGACTGCGGATCGCTCTGCAGGGCGGAGAAATTGGTGCGGGCCGACTCGAGGTTGGCGTTCGGGTCGTGGGAGCAGGCGGCGAGGCCGACGCTGAGGGCCAGCAGGGCGGGAATCATGACGTAATTGCGCATAGTGTTCATCCTTTGATCTTTAACGAAGGCAGTGGAAGCTGAGCAGGCTTATTCAACGCTGCGCAGGCCTTCCTCACGTACGTCCTGGACACCCTGGCGAGCATCCTGCACGGCCTTCTGGGCCTTGGCTGCCTGGGCTTTGCGCTCGGCAAGGCGAGCGTCCCATTCGGCTTGCTCGGCCAGCAGCTTGGCCTCGTCATACTTCTTGTCGTGCATGGCGATTTCGGCTTTCTTGAACTTGTCCTGGGCAGCCTTCATCTCCACTGCTGCGAACTCGGTGCCACCGGCACTGACCGCCGAGTTGACCGCCGATTGGGTCACGGCGTATTGCTCGGTAGGCGGCTTGCCCGCGCAGCCGGCCAGCACCAGGCTGCTGCCCAGGGCCAGCGCGGCCAGCTTGAGCCCGCGCAGATGAGTGGAGGAAGGTTGTGCGATGCGGGTCTTCATGGTGGTCAACTCCATTGGGTCACTCCTGTTAAACGACGATGCCACGCCGTGACAATCGCTGTTCCCCTGTTGCCAGTGTCGGGCGCAAAGGCCCGTGTTTACAGGGTTTTGCCGTGATGGCTATTGGCTGTGACCGGAGTGTTTTTTGAATAGTTCAGAAAAATTTGCACGCTAAAGGTATTTTTTTCTGACTAATCAGTCAGCGGTTTTCGCCTGGAACTTCCGCTGTAAATGACGGTATGCCGGGCAGTGCCCGGCACCCGAAGTGGCTCAGTACGAGGGGTCTTTATGCACACGGCCAAGGGCTTGCAGATGGCGCCTGGAGAGAGCCAGAAAGCGCGGAGTAGGGCCGATGTCCTCGTACAGCGGGTCACCTTCCTCGTCGGTGGCAATCACTTGCTGGCCCTTGACGTAGGGGAAGCTGGCCTCCAGCTCTTCCAGTGCCGCCGCCACCAACTCGCCCAAGAGCTCCTCGGGGCTGCGCTTGGGATACATGTCGATCAGCGCGGCCAGACGCGCTTCTGCTTCCATGTCCAGGTGCAGGACATGGCCGGTGGGGCTCAGGCGGCCGGCGGCGTTTTGTTCCCAGTGCTGGGCGAGTTGGCGAATTTTCATGATGACCTCTGTCAAAGCCTGGAGTGGCATTGCTTCGAATGATCTGTGTTCACTTTAGTTGCTTTGGCAGCATGCGCCTTGCCAGGAATGGTCGCGAGTGGGCACTCTTGGGCGCATGCGGTTTCCTGGAGTGGAGAAGGCTGATGAGTGATATCGATCTGCGCTTGCGCGAGGATGTGCACCTTTTGGGAGAACTGCTTGGCGAGACTATCCGCCAGCAGCATGGCGAGGCATTCCTGCAGAAGATCGAGGATATCCGCCACAGCGCCAAGGCCGACCGCCGTGGAGCGGGCGAGCAACTGAGCTCGACCCTGGGCGACCTGGCCGAGCAAGACCTGCTGCCGGTGGCGCGGGCGTTCAACCAGTTCCTCAACCTGGCCAACATCGCCGAGCAGTACCAGCTGATCCGCCGCCGTGACGCTGGCCAACCCGAACCGTTCGAGGCGCGGGTGCTCCCCGAGTTGCTGACGCGCCTGAAGGCCGCTGGCCATGGCAACGATGAGCTGGCCAGGCAACTGGGCAAGTTGAACATCGAACTGGTGCTCACCGCGCACCCCACCGAGGTGGCGCGCCGCACCTTGATCCAGAAGTACGACGCCATTGCCGCGCAGCTGGCCGCGCAGGATCACCGCGACCTGATCCCGGCCGAGCGCCAGCAGGTGCGCGAACGCCTGCGCCGGCTGATCGCCGAATCCTGGCACACCGAGGAAATCCGCAGGACCCGGCCCACACCGGTGGACGAGGCCAAGTGGGGCTTCGCCGTGATCGAGCACTCATTGTGGCAGGCTGTGCCCAGCCACCTGCGCAAGGTCGATGCGGCTCTGTTCGAGGCGACTGGCCTGCACCTGCCGCTGGAGGCGGCGCCGATTCGCTTCGCCTCGTGGATGGGCGGTGATCGTGACGGCAATCCCAATGTCACGGCGGCGGTAACCCGCGAAGTGCTCTTGCTGGCGCGCTGGATGGCCGCCGACCTGTTCCTGCGCGATATCGACTACCTGGCCGCCGAGCTGTCCATGCAGCAGGCCAGCGCCGCGCTCAAGGAAAAGGTCGGGGACAGCGCCGAACCATACCGGGCGCTGCTCAAGCAGTTGCGCGACCGTCTGCGTGCCACCCGCGCCTGGGCCCACGCCTCGTTGGCCGCGACGCAGCCGGCCAGCGCGGCGGTGCTGGTGGACAATCGCGACCTCATCGCGCCGCTGGAGCTGTGCTACCAGTCGCTGCATGAGTGTGGCATGGGCGTGATCGCCGACGGCCCGTTGCTCGACTGCCTGCGCCGGGCGGTGACTTTCGGTCTGTTCCTGGTGCGCCTGGACGTACGTCAGGACGCTGCCCGCCATCGCGACGCGCTGTCGGAAATCACCGACTACCTCGGCCTGGGCCGCTACGCCGAGTGGGACGAAGAGCGACGCATCACGTTCCTCCAGACCGAACTGAAGAACCGCCGCCCCCTGCTGCCGGCGCATTTCCAGCCCCAGACCGATACCGCCGAAGTACTCGCCACCTGCCGCGAAATCGCTGCGGCCCCGGCGGCGTCGCTGGGGTCGTACGTGATTTCCATGGCCGGCGCGGCGTCCGATGTACTGGCGGTGCAGCTGTTGCTCAAGGAGGCCGGGCTGACCCGGCCGATGCGCGTGGTACCCCTGTTCGAGACCCTGGCCGACCTTGACAACGCAGGCCCGGTCATGGAGCGCCTGCTCGGGCTCCCCGGCTATCGTGCCGGCCTGCACGGCCCGCAGGAGGTGATGATCGGCTATTCCGACTCGGCCAAGGATGCCGGCACCACGGCGGCGGCATGGGCCCAGTACCGCGCCCAGGAAAACCTGGTACGTATCTGCCGTGAGCACCAGGTAGAGTTGCTGCTGTTCCATGGTCGCGGTGGCACGGTCGGGCGTGGCGGCGGCCCAGCCCACGCGGCGATCCTGTCGCAGCCGCCGGGGTCGGTGGGTGGCCGTTTCCGCACCACCGAACAGGGCGAGATGATCCGCTTCAAGTTCGGTCTGCCGGGCATCGCCGAACAGAACCTCAATCTCTACCTGGCCGCGGTGCTGGAGGCGACCCTGTTGCCACCGCCGCCGCCTGAGCCGGCCTGGCGCGTACTGATGGACCAGCTGGCCGCCGACGGGGTCAAGGCCTACCGGGCCGTGGTGCGCGAAAATCCGGACTTCGTCGAGTACTTCCGTCAGTCCACCCCCGAGCAGGAGCTTGGCCGCCTGCCGCTGGGCAGTCGCCCGGCCAAGCGCCGCGCCGGCGGCATCGAAAGCCTGAGGGCGATCCCTTGGATCTTCGGCTGGACCCAGACACGGCTGATGCTGCCGGCCTGGCTCGGCTGGGAGACCGCGCTGAGCAATGCCCTGGCACGCGGGCAGGGGGCGCTGCTGGCGCAGATGCGCGAACAATGGCCGTTCTTCCGTACCCGCATCGACATGCTGGAGATGGTCCTGGCCAAGGCCGATGCGCAGATCGCCGAGGCCTACGACGAACGTCTGGTGCAACCCGAACTGCTGCCGTTGGGCGCGCACCTACGCGACCTATTGTCGCAGTCGTGCCAGGTGGTACTGGGTCTGACCGGGCAGTCGGTGCTACTGGCGCACAGCCCGGAAACCTTGGAATTCATCCGCCTGCGCAACACCTACCTGGACCCGCTGCACCGCCTGCAGGCCGAGTTGCTGGCACGCTCGCGCAGCCGCGAAGCCGCTCTGGACAGCCCGTTGGAGCAGGCCTTGCTGGTGACCGTGGCCGGGATCGCGGCTGGGTTGCGCAACACCGGTTGAGTTCAGCCCAGTCCGGGCGTGGTGAGGGCCGCGCTGGATCGTGATCGGTCCTCGCGCGGCCGGTTGCGCCTGGCGCAACCTGTCCTCTGGCAGGCTACAAGTGGCGCGTTCCTGCCACTTTGGGACGCTTGTCGGGGGGGCGGGTGCTGTGTATCTTGAGCAGCCTTTTGACCGATTTTGCGGTCTCGACCGATTTTTCCGGAATTGGCCTTGTGCGCCGAATCCGTTGATTTGCATAAAAAATATGAGGAGCACAAGATGCGCGTAATTCTGCTGGGAGCTCCCGGGGCCGGTAAAGGTACTCAGGCAAAGTTCATCACCGAGAAGTTCGGTATTCCCCAGATCTCCACCGGTGACATGCTGCGTGCCGCCGTCAAGGCCGGTACCCCACTGGGCCTGGAGCTGAAAAAGGTCATGGATGCCGGCCAGCTGGTCTCCGACGAGCTGATCATCAGCCTGGTCAAGGAGCGCATCGCGCAGGCTGACTGCGCCAACGGCTGCCTGTTCGACGGCTTCCCGCGCACCATCCCGCAGGCTGAAGCCATGGTCGCCGCTGGCGTCGACATCGACGCAGTGGTCGAAATCGCCGTGGACGACGAAGAAATCGTCGGCCGCATGGCTGGCCGCCGCGTGCACCTGGCATCCGGCCGCACCTACCACATCCAGTACAATCCGCCGAAGGTGGAAGGCAAGGACGACGTCACCGGCGAAGACCTGATCCAGCGCGATGACGACAAGGAAGAAACCGTGCGTCACCGCCTGTCGGTCTACCACAGCCAGACCAAGCCGCTGGTGGACTTCTACCAGAAGCTGTCGGCCGCCAACGCCGGCAAACCGAAGTACAGCCACATCGAGGGCGTCGGTTCGGTCGAATCGATCACTGCCAAGGTGCTGGCAGCCCTGAGCTGATCCATCACCGTGTGTCACGACGGCCCGCTTGCGGGCCGTTGTCGTTTATACTGCCGCTCTTTTCCCTGTTGCCTGGATACCTTGCTCGATGACCACCTTGCTGGCCCTGGATACCGCTACCGAAGCCTGTTCCGTCGCCCTGCTGCATGACGGCAAGGTGACCAGCCATTACGAGGTGATCCCGCGCATGCACGCGCAGAAGCTGCTTCCGATGATCAAGCAGTTGCTGGCCGAATCGGGCGTGGCGCTGAGCGCGCTGGATGCCATCGCCTTCGGCCGTGGCCCGGGCGCCTTCACCGGCGTGCGTATCGCCATCGGCGTGGTCCAGGGCCTGGCTTTCGCCTTGGAGCGCCCAGTGCTGCCGACATCCAACCTGGCGGCCTTGGCTCAGGGCGCCTTGCGTGAGCGTGGCGTGCAGCAGGTGGCCGCGGCCATCGATGCGCGCATGGACGAGGTGTACTGGGGTTGCTACCGCGCCGAACAGGGCGAGATGCGTCTGGTCGGCCACGAGGCGGTACTGCCACCGGAGGGTGTGGCCCTGCCACAAGGCGCGGGCGAGGCATGGTTCGGTGCCGGTACCGGCTGGGGCTACGCCGAGCGCCTGGCCGTGCAGGTATCTGCCATCGATGCGGGTGCGTTGCCTAGCGCCCTGGATATCCTCTCCCTGGCCGGCTTCGCCTGGGCACGGGGCGAGGCGGTGGTCGCCGAGCAGGCGCAACCGGTCTACTTGCGCGATAATGTGGCTACGCCCAAGGCGCGTTGAAGGCATTTCGTCGGCTATCGCCGTTCACGATAAAACCTTTTGCGCGAACTGTGGTCCAGTTATCAGTTCGGGCATTAGCGAAGGATTCCTGATGCTGCTAAATTGCCATCATTGATCCTGAGTGCCTTTGTCATGCGTATCGACGGCTTCTCCTCACAGAGCTACCCCATCAAGCGTGCGCCACGCAAGGCGCCGGCGCGTGACGAAGCCATCGATGAAGCCGATGCCGAGATCATCGAGGACATCGACGCGCAGATCAGCCGCGCCAGCCGTCGCGGCGAGAACCTGCCGGCCCGCCAGCAGGACCTGATCTTCCCCCGCGCCCGCAACCGCCGTACCTCCACCGCCCTGGCCAGCTACCTGACCACCGCCGGCTTCACCGACTGGGAGATGGAAGTGCTGGGGCTGGACCTGTACATTTGATGGATGACGTCATCACCTCTCCCTTATTTCCTCGGTTGCCCGTCCTGGGCTGAAAACGCCTGGCGCGAGTACCTCTATCCCGCCGACGCCCGTAGCGGCGAGTTCCTCGGGCTCTACAGCCAGGTATTCAACGCCGTTGAAGGCAATACCACCTTCTATGCCCGTCCCGCGCCGGCGACCGTCGAGCGTTGGGCGCAGATCATGCCGTCGGGGTTTCGCTTCACCGCCAAGTTTCCCGGCGATGTAAGCCATGCCGGCGACCTGCGTGAACAACTCGATGCGGCCGTCGACTTCACTCGGCTGATGGCTCCCCTGGGTGAGCGCGTGGCGCCGTACTGGCTGCAGTTGCCGGCAATGTTCGGCCCGTCGCGGCTGGGCGAGCTGGCGCATTTCCTTGATGAGATCGGTGTGGCGGTAGCGGTTGAGGTGCGCAACGACGCCTTCTTCGCCCGGGGCGAGGAGGAGCGTCAGCTCAATCGCCTGCTGCATGAACGTGGAGTCGAGCGTATCTGCCTGGATCCGCGTGCGTTGTTCAGTTGCACCTCGCGCGAGCCCGCGGTGCTCCATGCCCAGGCCAAGAAACCCAAGGTGCCGCCGCGGCCAGCGGCCTTCAGCCAGTCTCCGCAGGTGCGTTTCATCGGCCATCCGCAGCTCGAGGCCAACGAGACCTTTCTCACCCCATGGATCGACAAGGTCGCTGCATGGGTTGAAGAGGGCCGCAGCCCCTACGTGTTCCTGCATACTTCCGACAATCGCCTGGCGGCGGCGCTGGCCCAGCGTTTCCACCAGCGGCTGATGGCTCGCCTGCCGGGCCTTGCAGCGCTGCCTGAATTGCCCCGCGCCCCTGAGGTCGAACAACTGGGGTTACTTTGATCTGACTGCCGGGAGGTTGAACCATGGATGTGCAAACCCTGCGAGCCGAAGCTTTCAAGGCGCTCCACGAGCGAGATGGCGCGTTCGTCATCCCCAACCCGTGGGACGCCGGCTCCGCCAGGCTGTTGGCCAGCCTGGGATACGAAGCGCTGGCCACGACCAGCGCGGGGCTGGCGTTCAGCCTGGGGCGGCCGGATGCCGAGGGCGCGCTGACGCTCGAGGAAACCCTGGGCAACGCCCAGGCGATCGTCGATGCCACGCCATTGCCGGTGGCGGCGGACCTGGAAAACGGCTTCGGCGAATTGCCCGAAGACTGCGCACAGACCATTCTGCGCGCCGCCGAGGTGGGGTTGGTGGGCGGTTCGATCGAAGATGCCAGCGGTCGCGCCGAAGTGCCGATCTACGACTTCGACCTGTCCGTGGCGCGTGTACGCGCCGCCGTGCAGGCTGCCCGCGGCCTGCCGTTCCCCTTCACCCTTTGCGCGCGCGCCGAGAACCTGCTGCACGGGCGTCTCGACCTGGATGACACCATTCGCAGGCTGCAAGCCTATGCCGAGGCCGGCGCCGATGTGCTGTATGCCCCGGGGCTGCGCAGCGTCGATGAGATCCGTGCGGTGGTGCAGGCCGTGGCGCCAAGGCCGGTGAACGTGCTGATGGGCATGGCGGGCGTACCCTTGAGCGTGAGCCAGTTGCAAGACCTGGGCGTCAAGCGCATCAGTGTCGGCTCATCGCTGGCGCGTGCCGCCCTGGGCGCTTTGCAGCGGGCCGCGCTGGAGATCCATGAGCAGGGCACTTTCAGTTATGGCGAGCAGGCTTTGCCATTCGCTCAGCTCAATGACCTCTTCCGTCGCTGAGGCTGCATGGGCAAAACGTTGACCGTACTGGCCAGCCTGCTGCTGGCCGTGCTTGTTGCCTGGTGGCTCGGTTGGCGCCCGGCGGATGCCTGGAACCCATGGGCGGTGCTGGATGTGCGGCAGCCGCCGAACCTGCTGACACCCTACAAGCTGTCGCGCCTGCGCGCCGACCCCGAGCTGTGCCGCCAGGCCTTGCAGACTTCATCATTGCGCTATCGGCCGCAAAGCGACAGCCCGGCGGCGGCCAACTGCCCGTTGCGCAACGTCTGGCGCATCGAAGGCGGGCAGGCGCGGCTCAGCAGCAGCTTCCTCGCCAGCTGCCCGCTGGCCGTGGCCTATGCGCTGTTCGAAGTGCATGGGTTGCAACCGGCTGCGCAGCGGGTGTTCGGCCAGCCAGTGACCCAGGTCGATCACCTGGGCAGCTTTGCCTGCCGCAACGTCTACCACCGCAAGCAAGGTCGGCTCAGCCAGCATGCCAGCGCCAATGCCCTGGATATCAGTGGTTTTCGCCTGCAGGACGGCCAGCGCATCGTGCTGGCGCGGGACTGGCAGGGAGACGGGCGCAAGGCGGACTTCCTGCGCCAGGTGCAGGAGGCGGCGTGCGCAAGTTTCAGCACGGTGCTGGGGCCGGAGTACAACGCCGCCCATCACAATCACTTCCATGCGGACATGGGTTTCTGGCAGATCTGCCGCTGAGGTTCAGGCGTGCAGGCGCACGTTGTTCAGCACAACCGGGCGCGCCCAGTGGATATCGAATTCCAGGTCGTTCTGCTGTTTGGCCAGCGTGCTGTCGTCGAAGGGCTCGGGCGCAGGGTCGAGCAGGCCGGTCTCGAACTCGGCGATGGGCAGGAACAGCGGGCGTGGCGTTGGGCCAGGGCCGGGCTCGGCGATGGGGTGGCCCTGGCTCATGACCACTGGACGCACCCAGCTGTTGTCGATGTCGAGCTGGCGTTGCTGCTCGATCAACTCGACGGTGTCGAAGGGCTCGGGGGCAGGTGGCAGCAGTTTGGCCTCGAGTTCCGCCTTGGGCAGGAACAGCGGCTCGGGTGGTGCCACCTCGGTGTCGTGAACCGGCAGGGCGCGCTGGGCATCGATCAGGGCCAGGGCGCGGGCGCCGCCGATCGGTTCGCCGCTCTCCTGGTCGCACTGCATCAGCGCCTGGCTGAAACCGTCGACTTCGCCTTCCTGTTGCTCTGCCATGGCGCGGGCAAAGAAATCCTGCCACAGGTGGCTGACGCCACCCAGTGCCTGGGTATTCTGTCGACCGTAGTTGCCGACGGGCGACAAGTAGGTCAAGCCAATGGGAAGAGTGTCTGTCATGGCAGTCGCGGGCGTTGTGCTCTGGCAGAATAGCGGGATATTGCCTGTATCGGCTCTGGCCGGGGTTACATTAATTTTTTTCGAGTGCGCGAATCGATGTTAGAGCAACAACAGGCGGCGGGTATCAGGGTCGAGGCGTTGGCCGCGCAATTCCAGGCGCAGGCCGAAGCATGGGCGCAGCGACTGGGCTTGCCGCTGGTTGACGAGGCGGCGGAGTTTGCCGTGCAGCTGGGCGCCGAGGGCCTGCAGATCCAGCAACTGGGGCCGCAGGCACCCGGGCCTGTGCGGGTGGATTTCGTCGAGGGGCAGGCGGCGCATCGACGGCTGTACGGCGGTGGCAACGGGCAGATGATCGCCAAGGCGGTCGGTATCGCCCAAGGCGTGCGGCCGCGGGTGCTCGATGCCACGGCGGGGCTGGGCAAGGACGCGTTCGTGCTGGCCAGCCTGGGCTGCGAGATGACCCTGATCGAGCGCCAGCCATTGATTGCCGCGCTGCTGGAGGACGGTTTGGCGCGGGCGCGGGGGGATGCCGAAATCGGCCCGATCGTCGCGCGCATGCAACTGCTGACAGGCAATGCCATCGAGCGCATGCGTGCGTGGGAGGGGGAGGCGCCGCAGGTGATCTACCTCGATCCGATGTTCCCGCATCGTGACAAGAGCGCGCTGGTGAAGAAGGAGATGCGGGTGTTCAGGCCGCTGGTCGGCGATGACCTCGATGCACCTGCCCTGCTCGAGGCCGCCCTGGCGCTGGCCACCCACCGGGTGGTGGTCAAGCGGCCGCGCAAGGCGCCGATCATCGAGGGAGGCAAGCCGAGTCACAGTCTCGAGGGGAAATCGAGCCGGTACGATATCTATCCCAAGAAGGCGCTGAAGGGGTGAATGTCGGTCGTTGACTCAATCTGTGGGTTGTGGCGACCCCTGCGCCCGGCGATACCGCCCGGCGGGTCTGCCGCGGTGGCGCAGACTCGGTTATACTCGCGGGCTTTTCACCGAATTCGCACGAGAGCTGCCCGCCCATGGAAATCCAACCGATCCTGAACACCATCAAGGACCTCACCGAGCGTTCCCAGTCTATTCGGGGGTATCTTTGACTACGATCACAAACATGATCGTCTGGTCGAAGTAAACCGCGAGCTGGAAGACGCCGCAGTCTGGAACAAGCCCGAGTATGCCCAGGCCTTGGGCCGTGAGCGCGCGATGCTGGCACAGGTGGTCGAGACCCTCGATAAACTGGCCAACGGTCTGTCCGACTGCAAGGACCTGCTCGACATGGCTGTCGAAGAGGGCGATGAAGGCGCTGTCGGCGATGTCGAGACCGAGCTGCAAGGGCTCGAGGAATCCCTCGCCCAGCTCGAGTTCCGTCGCATGTTCAGCGGCGAGATGGACATGAACAACGCCTATCTGGATATTCAGGCCGGCTCCGGCGGCACCGAGGCCCAGGACTGGGCCAACATTCTGCTGCGCATGTACCTGCGCTGGGCCGACAAGCGCGGCTTCGACGCCACCATCATCGAACTGTCCGAAGGTGAAGTCGCCGGCATCAAGGGCGCCACCGTGCACATCAAGGGCGAGTACGCCTTCGGCTGGCTGCGCACCGAGATCGGCGTGCACCGCCTGGTGCGCAAGAGCCCGTTCGACTCCGGCGCCCGTCGCCACACCTCGTTCTCGGCGGTGTTCGTCTCGCCCGAGATCGACGACAAGGTCGAGATCGAGATCAACCCGTCCGACCTGCGCATCGACACCTACCGCTCCTCCGGCGCCGGTGGCCAGCACGTCAACACCACCGACTCGGCGGTGCGTATCACCCACGTGCCGACCAACACCGTGGTGGCTTGCCAGAACGAACGTTCCCAGCACGCCAACAAGGACACCGCCATGAAAATGCTGCGGGCCAAGTTGTACGAGCTGGAGATGCAGAAGCGCAATGCCGCCTCGCAGGCGCTGGAAGACAGCAAGTCGGACATCGGCTGGGGTCACCAGATCCGTTCCTACGTGCTCGACGACTCGCGCATCAAGGACCTGCGTACCGGCGTCGAGCGCAGCGACTGCCAGAAGGTCCTGGACGGCGACCTCGACCAGTACCTGGAAGCGAGCCTCAAGCAGGGGCTGTAAGCATCACCGCCGTGGCGGGCCCGTGGGAGCGGGCTTGCCCCGCGATCCCTCACCCGCGAGGGCAACGAATACCTGATGGAAAGAATGACGACATGAGCGACCTCAAGACCGAAGCGCAAGACCTGCAACAGGAAGAAAACACCCTGATCGCGCTGCGCAAGGAAAAACTTGCCGCCGAGCGCGCCAAGGGCAACGCCTTCCCCAACGACTTCCGTCGCGACAGCTACTGCAACGACCTGCAGAAACAGTACGCGGACAAGACCAAGGAAGAGCTGGAAGCCGCCGCCATTCCGGTCAAGGTTGCTGGTCGCATCATGCTCAACCGTGGCTCGTTCATGGTCATCCAGGACATGACCGGCCGCATCCAGGTCTACGTCAACCGCAAGACCCTGCCGGAAGAGACCCTGGCCGCGGTCAAGACCTGGGACCTGGGCGACATCATCAGCGCCGAAGGTACCCTGGCCCGTTCCGGCAAGGGCGACCTGTACGTCGAAATGACCAACGTGCGCCTGCTGACCAAGTCGCTGCGCCCGCTGCCGGACAAGCACCACGGCCTGACCGACACCGAGCAGCGCTACCGCCAGCGCTACGTCGACCTGATGGTCAACGAGGAAACCCGCCACACCTTCCGTGTGCGTTCGCAGGTGATCTCGCACATCCGCAAGTTCCTCATCGAGCGCGACTTCCTCGAAGTGGAAACCCCGATGCTGCAGACCATCCCCGGCGGCGCCGCGGCCAAGCCGTTCGAAACCCACCACAACGCGCTGGACATGGCCATGTTCCTGCGCATCGCCCCGGAGCTGTACCTCAAGCGCCTGGTGGTCGGTGGTTTCGAGAAAGTGTTCGAGATCAACCGCAACTTCCGTAACGAAGGCGTTTCGACTCGTCACAACCCAGAATTCACCATGCTCGAGTTCTACCAGGCCTACGCCGACTACCGCGACAACATGGACCTCACCGAGGAACTGTTCCGCGAGCTGGCGCAGCTGGTGCTGGGCAGCACCGACGTGCCGTACGGCGACAAGGTGTTCCACTTCGGCGAGCCGTTCGTGCGCCTGTCGGTGTTCGACTCGATCCTCAAGTACAACCCGGAACTCACCGCCGCCGACCTGCAGGACGTCGACCGTGCCCGCGAGATCGCCAAGAAGGCTGGCGCCAAGGTGCTCGGCCACGAGGGCTTGGGCAAGCTGCAGGTGATGATTTTCGAAGAGCTGGTCGAGCACAAGCTGGAGCAGCCGCACTTCATCACCGAGTACCCGTTCGAAGTCTCGCCGCTGGCCCGTCGCAACGACGACAACCCGGCCGTGACCGACCGCTTCGAGCTGTTCATCGGTGGCCGCGAGATCGCCAACGCCTACTCCGAGCTCAACGATGCCGAAGACCAGGCCGAGCGCTTCCTGGCCCAGGTGGCCGAAAAGGACGCCGGTGACGACGAAGCCATGCACTACGACGCCGATTTCGTCCGCGCACTGGAGTACGGCATGCCGCCGACCGCCGGTGAAGGCATCGGCATCGACCGCCTGGTGATGCTGCTGACCAACTCGCCGTCGATCCGCGACGTGATCCTGTTCCCGCACATGCGTCCACAGGCCTGAGTGATCTGAACAAGCCGCCTTTCGAGGCGGCTTTTTCTTGCCTGAAACTTTATGTTGTTTCTACGGGCCCCGCGATGAGGCCGGTACAGGCAACCCACTGTTCGTGAGGTAAACCCGAGTGACCCCCGCCATGCCCCACCAGGGCGCCGCCGGCATCGCCACCGCCGTCGCCGAAAGCGTGCAGTACCAAGGCCGCAAGACCGCCCGACAGGGCAGCGAGCAACGCCGCCAGCAGATCCTCGACGCCGCCATGCGCATCGTCGTGCGCGATGGCGTGCGCGGTGTGCGCCACCGCGCCGTGGCCGCCGAGGCCGGCGTGCCGCTGTCGGCCACCACCTACTACTTCAAGGATATCCAGGACCTGCTGGCCGACACCTTCGCCCAGTACGTCGAGCGCAGCGCGGCCTACATGGCCAAGCTCTGGACCAACACCGAAGGCGTGCTGCGCCAGTTGCTGGCCCAGGGCGACGGCAGCCACGAGGCCCGGGCGCACCTGGCCGATGAAGTGGCGCGCATGCTGGCCGACTACGTGCTGCGCCAACTGAACAACCGCCGCGATTTCCTCATGGCCGAGCAGGCCTTCCGCCAGGAGGCGTTGCTGTGCCCGCGTCTGGCTGAACTCGTGCAGGCCCACGAGCAGATCCTGCTGCATGGCGCGCGCCAGATACTGCAGGTGGTCGGCTCGCGCCAGCCGGAAGAGGATGCCCAGATGTTGACGGCGATTATCGAGCAGATGGAATATCAGGGCCTGCTCAAGGATGCGAATGCGCAGGCCGATGAGCAGATGCTCGCTATCCTTGTCCGATACCTGCAGATGGTGCTGGCCTCGGCCTGAGTGGCGAACGATTTTTCAAGGAGAACCTGATGAAAGCCTGGCGTGTGGTGTTGTTGACCTTGTCATTCCTCCTGCTGGGCGGTTGTCTGGTGACCTTCGACGAACCGCTGCCGGCCAACCAGCCAGCGCCTAAGGCCCTACTCGGGCAGTGGAGCAGCAAGGACGCCTGGGGCCAGCCGCTCAAGCTGAGTATCAGCCGCGCCGGTGGCAACACCTACAAGGCAGTGGCCCGTGCCCAGGGCAAGGCGCCCCAGGAATACGTCTTCACCGTGGCTCGGCATGGCAACCGCTGGTACCTGTCGGCGGGCGTGCCCAAGCGGCTGGGTGGCAACTTCCTGATCGGCGGCTTCGAGGTAATCGACGGCAAGCAACTGGTGGTCTACAACCTCGATGTCGAGCAGGTCCAGCAGGCCGTGGACGAGAAGGAGCTGAGCGGACGCAGCACCCAGGTGCCCGAAGACAATGGCCCCGGCGTGCTGATCGACAGCCCGACGGAGCGTGTGCTGGCCTACCTGGACGACCCGGCCAACTCCGACCTGTTCGTCGAAGTGGCACGCTTCCAGCGTTCCGCCAAATAGCACTGAGCATACCGGCCTCCTCGCGGGGCAAGCCTACTTCCACGCAACGTTGCGACAGGCTTCAACAAGGAGTCCCCGGTGGACGAATACCAGCAAACCATCCGCAGCCTGTCCGATCGCATTGTCGCCACGCAGACCCCGATCCGTGTGCTTGACGCAGTGAAATGGGACGACGGCATCCGCCAGGGCTTCCTCAAGGCCAAGGGCAAGGAGCCGCCTGCGGTGGATCGCGCCTATTACCAGAACCGGCCGTTGTCGTTCGATTCCAGCGCGGTGAAGGCCGAGTTCCAGAGCATCGAGCGCGACATCACCCGGCAGCTGGGCCAGTTCAACCCGGTCGGCCAGATCATGCGGCGCATGTGCAAGGAGTACCGCATGGTGGTGCGTATGCTCGAGGCGCGAGGCACGGAGGATTTCGGCCTGATCTCCCAGGAGCTCTATGGCGCCGCCTCCGATGCCTTCCACGCCGGTGACCCGACCCTGGCCGACCTGGGCCTGATGCTCTCGGACTACCTGAACAACATCGACGGCCGCGGCGACCTGAAGGACGAGCCGAAGAATCTCACCGCCAAGGAAGCGGTGGAGATTCTCCAGCGGCGTTTGAACAAGGTGTTCGGTGAAGCCGAGGAAACAATCCGCGTGTTCGAGTCTGACGGTATCGTCGCCGACGCGGCGGCCGGTGCCGACTACATCAAGGTGCGCGCCGACGCCATGTTCAACAGCCGCGACGTGCGGGCCCTGGAGGTACACGAAGGGTTGGTGCATGTCGGCACCACCCTCAATGGCCTGAACCAGCCGATCTGCACCTTCCTGGCCAAGGGGCCGCCCTCGTCGACGGTGACCCAGGAGGGCCTGGCGATCCTCATGGAAGTGATCGCCTTCGCTTCCTACCCCAGCCGCCTGCGCAAGCTCACCAACCGCACCCGGGCCATCCACATGGTCGAGGAGGGCGCGGACTTCCTGCAGGTCTTCGAGTTCTTCCGTGGCCAGGGCTTCGAGATGGGCCAGAGCTACAGCAACGCCAGCCGCGTCTTCCGTGGCTCGGTGCCCAACGGCCTGCCATTCACCAAGGACTTGTCCTACCTCAAGGGCTTCATCATGGTTTACAACTACATTCAGTTGGCCGTGAAGAAGGGCAAGCTCGAACAGATCCCGTTGTTGTTCTGCGGCAAGACCACCCTGGAAGACATGCGCACCCTGCGCCAACTGGTCGAAGAGGGGTTGGTGGAGCCGCCCAAGTACCTGCCGGAACAGTTCCGCGACCTCAACGCGCTGTCGGCGTGGATGTGCTTCTCCAACTTCCTCAACCACCTGAGCCTGGACCGTATTGAAGCCGACTACGCGAACATTCTCTGACGCCTGCCGTCACCTCGCCTTCGGCCTCGGTTTGCTGCTGCTGGGGGGCTGCAGCAGCCTGCTGTTCTACCCCGAGCCGGGCCAGCCGTTCACTCCGGCACAGGCGCATTTGCAGTATCAGGACGTGAGCCTCGCCGCCGCCGACGGCACGCGCCTGCACGCCTGGTGGATCCAGGTGCCGCAGGGGGTCGAGGTCAAGGGCACCGTGCTGCACCTGCATGGCAACGGCGGTAACCTGGCCTGGCATCTAGGGGGCAGCTACTGGCTGCCGAAAGAGGGCTACCAGGTGCTGATGCTTGACTATCGCGGGTATGGGTTGTCCCAGGGCAAACCGACGTTGCCCGAGGTGTATGGCGACATCGGCGCGGCCCTGGACTGGCTGCACGCCGCTCCCCAGGTGCAGGACAAGCCGCTGGTGCTGCTGGGCCAGAGCCTCGGCGGGGCGATGGCCATTCACTATCTGGCACAGCATCCCGAGCAGCGTCGGCGTTTCAGCGCCTTGGTATTCGACGGTGTGCCGGCCAGCTACCGGGCCGTGGGGCGTTATGCCCTGAGTACCTCGTGGATGACCTGGCCGCTGCAGGTGCCGCTGTCGTGGCTGGTGCCCGATGGCGACAGCGCGATCCACTCGATCGAGCGTCTGGACAGCCCGCCGAAGCTGTTCTTCCACAGCATCGACGACAACCTGGTGCCGCTGGACAACGGCCTGCGCCTGTACCGACATGCACCACCGCCGCGGGTGCTGCAACTGACTCGTGGTGATCATGTGCAGACCTTCGCCGACCCGACCTGGCGCCAGGTGATGCTGCGCTTCCTGGACGATCCCACGCACTTCAACGGCCTGCGTCGGCTGGCCGAAGTACCCAACTATCCTGACGAGAAGAACAAGCAATGAGTGAAGAACGCAACGCCATCCCACTGATCCTGACCGGTGTCGGCAGCATCATCGTGACGGTGGGAGCCCTCTGGTACTACGGTTACCTGCATTTCGCCAAGCCGGAGGACGCCCTGTTGCTGCAGGACTTCACCATGCTCAAGACCATTCCCGGCGAGGACTACAAGCTCTCGCTGACCCCGGCGCCGCAGGTGGCGCAATGCATCGACGGCGTGCTGGTGCTGTTCGATACCCAGCAGAAAGGGCTGACCGGCGTGCTGGTGGACAACCGCAAGCGCGCGGTGCGCTGCGCCGGGCAGGAGACGCCGCAGCAGGAGCTGCAGTAACAGGCCCCCTGGCAACGGGCTTGCCCGCTGCCACAGGCCCGGCCGGCGTCATTCGTCGTCGGCAGTGCCGTCGGCCCGCCAGTAGGCGGCAGCCTTGAGGGCGTCTTCCTGCACGCCCTTTTCCAGCAACAGCGCCTTGGCCTGCCGGGTCAGTGCCTTCTCCAGCGCCACCCAGCCATACAGCCGGCCCTGGGGCAGCGCCAGGTGCCTGACCCGCTCCAGCAGGTCTTCTGCATGCCGGCGCACCCAGATCACCTCCACTTGCGCCTTGCTGGCCAGTGCCTGGCGCTCTTGCTCGTCCTCGATCTGGATCACCGCCAGTACCTGGCGCCCCGCCGGCAATTCTTCAAGGCGCCGGGCGATGGCCGGGATTGCGGTTTCGTCACCGATCAGCAGGTAGCTGTCGAAGATGTCCGGCACCACCATCGAGGCGCGTGGGCCGGCGATGTCCAGGGTCTGGCCGGGCGCCGCCTGGGCGGCCCAGGTGGAGGCGGGGCCGTCGCCATGCAGGACGAAGTCGATATCCAGTTCAAGGTTCGCCAGGTCGATACGCCGTGGCGTGTACTCGCGCATGGTTGGTCGGGCGCCGCCGTCGCGGCCGAGGTTGCGGGCCTCAATGGCCTGCTGTTCTTCGGGCGTGCAGGCGAACAGCAGCTTGATGTGGTCGTCGCTGCCGACGCTGGCGAAGCCCACCAGCTCCGCGCCACCCAGGGTGATGCGGCGCATGCGCGGGGTCAGGTCGGTGACCCGCAGCACGTTGAGGCGGCGTTGGCGGATCTCGTGGTTGACGCGGTGGATGGTGTTGCTCATGGGGTGTTCTCCGTAGCAGGGATGGCCGGCCCGGAGGCGATGGCCTTGGCGGTTTCGTTGAGCAGGTTGCGCACCCGCTCGATCTCTTCGGCGCTCCAGCGGCCGTTGTGCATGTGCAAGGCATGGCGCAGGTTGCCGACGGCTTCGTGGATTTCCGCGGGGCGGTCATGACCGCGCAAGGCACGCTTGCTCACCTCGATGCGCATGCGCACGCCGTCGAGGGCGACGGCCTGTTCTGCCAGGGCGCTGCGACCTGCATCGGTGATGGCGTAAAGGCGCTTGCTGCCCTGGATGGCGCCGGTGACCAGCTCGGCTTCCTCGAGGTAGCTGAGGGTCGGGTAGATCACCCCGGGGCTGGGGCTGTAGCTGCCGTCGAAGAGGCTCTCGATCTGGCGGATCAGGTCGTAGCCGTGGCCCGGTTGCTCGGCCAGCATCGACAGCATCAGCAGTTTCAGGTCGCCCGGGGCGAATACCCGTGGGCCACGTTCGCCGCGGCCGGGGCGGCGTTCGAAGGGATCGTGGTCACGCATGGAGAGGGCTCCGTCTGTTTAGATATATCGCAAGATATTACTCAAGATATATCTAAAGACAAGTCTTCAAATGCAGTTGATTATCATCTGTTTTCTTGATGATTCACGACTGGCCCGCCACCTGCGGCGCCTTGCAGGCGGTTGGGTTGCCTGGTTCCAGGTAGGGCATGAGGATCGGCGCCATGCCCTTGAGCACCTGCACCGGCAGTGCCGAGGTAAAGGTGAAGGCCTCGGCCGTGCGCCCCGGAACGAACGCGGTGAGGGTGCCGAAGTGGTTGTCGCCGAGAAAGAACACGAAGGTGGCGGTGCGGTTCAGCGAGCGCGAGCCGATCAGCCGGCCGCCGGCGCCGAAGCTTTCGATACGGTTGTCGCCGGTGCCGGTCTTGCCGCCCATCACCAGCGGCGTGCCGTCGTGCAACTTGAAGCTGCCGGAGATGCGCCGCGCGGTACCGGCATCGACCACCTGCGACATGGCGCCCTTGAGCGCCCGGGCGACCTCGACGGGCAATATCCGCTGACCGCGGTCCGGATCGCTGATCAGTTGCGTCTCGTACGGGGTGTTCTGGGCGAAGTGCAAGGTGTCGATGCGCAGGGTCGGCAGGCGCACGCCATCGTTCTGGATGATCCCGACCAGTTCGGAGAGGGCGGCCGGCCGGTCGCCGGAGCTGCCGATGGCGGTCGCCAGCGACGGCACCAGGTGGTCGAACGGATAACCCACGCGCTTCCAGCGCTGGTGGATGTCGGTGAACGCCTCGATTTCGACCATGGTGCGGATGCGGCTGTCGCGGGCGCCCTGGTGGCGGCTCTTGAACAGCCAGCTATAGACCTCCTGGCGTTCGAAGCGGCTGGCGTTGAGGGCGTCCTTGAGCGATGCGCCAGGGTTTTTCAGCAGGTAGCCGAGCAGCCACAGGTCCAAGGGGTGGACCTTGGCGATGTAGCCCTGGTCGGGCAGGTCGTACTTGCCCGGGCCATAGGCCTCGTACATCTCCACCAGACGGCCATCGGTGAGCTTGGCCATGGCCTTCTTGTCGTCCTTGCTGTGGGCGCGGACGAAGGCGTTGAAGGTTTCCTGGCCGGCTTCGGGGAACAGGTAGCGGTGCACCGCGGCCAGGCGCTGCGGGGTCACGCGCATGCTGTCGAGGAAGGTGTCCAGGCGCTGCTGCGAGGTCTTGCGCTGGTATTTCTTCCAGAAGCGCATGGTGTAGTTGGAGCCTTCGCGGTCGGCGAAACGCGCCAGGTATTCCTGGCGGCGCGGGTCGCTGTCGTCCCTGAGCAGCGGCTCGCGATTGAACGGCTGCTGGTAGGTGACGTAGCGCACGATGTCGCGCATCAGGCGGATGAACGGCAGGTTGATCGACTCGCGCAGGGCATCCTTGAGGGTCGGGTTGCGGTTGTTGTCTTCCTTGCGGAAGTTGTTGAACACGTGCATGCCGCCGCCGGTGAAGAAGGCTTCGCCGGTGTTGGCCGAGTACTTGCGCTCGAGGGCTGCATCGAGCATGGCGTCCAGGCTCTGGTTCTTGCCGTTCTGCATCAGCCATTCGAGTGACCACTGGCTGATGCGGTCGAGCTCGGCCACCGGGACTTTCTTCAGTTCGGCGGCGGGTTTGCCGGCGTATTTGTCGTGCAGCTCGGCAACGATTTCCAGGTAGGTGGTAAGCACCCGCAGCTTGGCGGTGGAGCCCAGTTCAAGCTTGCTGCCTTCGTTGATGTCGAAGGGCTGGTTGGTGCTGTCGGTCTGCACCCGTACCCGCGAGCCGTCGGCGGTGCGTTCGAACAGGGTGAAGCTGTAGCTGACCTGGTCGGTGGTCTTGCTGGTCAGCAGGCGTTCGCCGATCAGGCCGAGCTGTGCGGCGAACGCCGGGTCGGCGAGGTTCTTCAGATACTGGCTGACCTGCACTTGCAGGTCGGCCTGCAGGGTGCTGGTGGCTGACAGGTCGAGGCGGTCGAGGTCGTACAGCGGCCGGTTGAGCATGGCTGCCAGGCGGTTACGGGCCAGGCTGATGCCTTTGTTGGTGATGATCGGCACGATGGTCGGCTGGGCCACCCAGTCGCGGTACACCGCCTTGCTGGCAAGGGCAGCGTCGGCCAGTGGACGGTCGATGACTGCGTTGGCGGCGAGTACCCGTATATGCGAATCGGTCAGTTCCGCCAGTTCGATGCGGCCCTTGGACAGGTAATGCGAGGGGCGGCGCTGGGCGATCATCAGCGACAGCACCTGGCGCAGGGCCAGTCCGCGCTCGGCCATGCTCTTGTCGTCGGTGGCGGTGGAGGTGAGGGCCTGGTTGACCTGATCGAAGTCGGCGCCGTACCACACCCGCAAGCCTTCCGCCATGCCGTGCACCTCACCGTGGCCAGGGACGGCCGACAGCGGCACGCTGTTGAGGTAGTCGCGCACGATGCGTTCGCGGGCCTCGGTGGTGTCGGGGCCGCCCTGGTAGGCGCGTACGCTGGCGGAGATCATCTGGCGGATCTTCTCGGCGCCGGAGACGGTCAGCCCGTCCGGCGAGTGGCGATACTTCTCAAGCTGGGTGGCCAGGGTGCTGCCACCGGCAGATTGGCCGGGCAGGGCCAGGTATTTGGCAATCTGGCTGTAGGCCGCCTTGGCGAAGCGGGGCCAATCCACCGCCGGGTTGTTCTGCGGGTCCTTCGGGTCGAGCAGGTCGCGGTTCTCGATGAACAGCAGGCTGTTGACCATCACCGGCGGGATCGCGGCGAAATTCGGATACAGGTGCTGCGGGTAGTTGTACTGGTAGAGCATGTCGCCGCGGCAGTCGGTGATCGACAGGCCAGCCTGGATCTTCTCCACGTAGGGCACGAACAGGCCGTGTTCGACGTAGTTCATCAGCGCCGGGGAGAAGCGCACTTGCTGGTTGATCAGGTAGTCGCGCTTGAGCAGTCGTGGCAGGAACTCGCCCAGGGCGCTGTAGCCCAGGCGTTTGTCGAACGGGCCGTCGCCCGGGTAGACGATGGCATCGCTCGGGCCGGGCTCCAGGGCATAGGTCAGGGTGCCGGCCAGGCGGCTGAATTCACGGGACTGCAGGCGCGAGGTCTGGAATTCGTCGTAGGCGGCCAAACCTACCGCCACCAGTGCCACCAGCAGGATAAGCAGGATCAGGCGCCACCACAGGCGGCGCTGACGTGGAGTCTTGGACAAGGGGGCTTCAGCCTGAGTTTCTTTGGGTGCTTCCGTTCTGGTTGGTTCCGATTGCCACAGTGCGCCCATAGTCTTGAGTCCGGCCAGGTGTTTTCGCGTTGCTTGCCTGAAGCTTAGACGGTGGCCGAGTTTGGTGAAAAATTTGTAAGTAGCTTCGGGGAATCACGTATGAACATGCGCCTTTGGTGCGACTTCCATTCTTCGGCAATGTTGCTAAGGTAGCTGCCCCATTCCTGTGCATGGGCGGAGCGAGGCCAGGATGCCCCTCCGGTGAAGGGGATTTGGCCGAGAATTCTCGCCAAATTTCCTGCTGTATATAGTGAAAAGCCCTACAAGCTGCTTCCTATACTGCTCGCCCCCTTCGACCCGTCGGTGCTGTGTGCCCGGTGGACAGGCCCGCCCACAAGGCGGCCTGGCGAGACGACGCCCCGCCTATCGGCGCGGCCGGTGCTGCACGAAGGTCAAATCCAATAACAAAATGAGGTTGTATTGCTATGCCAGTCGGCAACCACCCTGCCCAGGGCGAGTCCGCCCAGGGCGGCCCGCTCAAGCGCGAGCTGGGCGAACGGCACATCCGTCTGATGGCCCTCGGCGCCTGTATCGGCGTCGGTCTGTTCCTCGGTTCTGCCAAGGCCATCGAAATGGCCGGCCCTGCCATCATGCTTTCCTACATCATCGGTGGCCTGGCCATCCTGGTGATCATGCGCGCCCTCGGCGAAATGGCCGTGCACAATCCGGTCGCCGGGTCGTTCAGCCGCTACGCCCAAGACTATCTCGGTCCGCTGGCGGGCTTCCTGACCGGCTGGAACTACTGGTTCCTGTGGCTGGTGACCTGCGTCGCCGAAATCACCGCGGTGGCCATCTACATGGGCATCTGGTTCCCCGACGTGCCGCGCTGGATCTGGGCGTTGATGGCCCTGGGCAGCATGGGCGCGATCAACCTGATCGCGGTCAAGGCATTCGGTGAGTTCGAGTTCTGGTTCGCCCTGATCAAGATCGTCACCATCATCGCCATGGTGCTGGGCGGCATCGGCATCATCGCCTTCGGTTTCGGCAACGACGGTGTGGCCATGGGCGTCTCCAACCTGTGGAGCAACGGCGGTTTCATGCCCAACGGCGTGACCGGCGTGCTGATGTCGCTGCAGATGGTGATGTTCGCCTACCTGGGCGTGGAGATGATCGGCCTGACCGCCGGCGAAGCGCGCAACCCGCAGAAGACCATCCCCCAGGCCATCGGCTCGGTGTTCTGGCGCATCCTGCTGTTCTACGTGGGCGCGCTGTTCGTGATCCTGTCGATCTACCCGTGGAATGAGATCGGCAGCCAGGGCAGCCCGTTCGTGATGACCTTTGAGCGCCTCGGCATCAAGACTGCCGCCGGCATCATCAACTTCGTGGTGATCACCGCCGCGCTGTCGTCGTGCAACGGCGGCATCTTCAGCACCGGGCGCATGCTCTACAGCCTGGCGCAGAACGGCCAGGCCCCGGCCACCTTCGCCCGCACCTCGAAGAGCGGCGTGCCGCGCAACGCCTTGCTGCTGTCGATCGGCGCGCTGCTGCTGGGCGTGCTGGCCAACTACCTGGTGCCGGAGAAAGTGTTCGTCTGGGTAACCTCGATCGCCACCTTCGGCGCGATCTGGACCTGGGTGATGATCCTGCTGGCGCAACTGAAGTTCCGCGCCGGGCTCACCACCGCCGAGCGCAACGCGCTGAAGTACCGCATGTGGCTGTGGCCGCTGAGCTCGTACCTGGCGCTGGCGTTCCTGGTGCTGGTGGTGGGCCTGATGGCGTACTTCCCGGACACCCGCGTGGCCCTGTACATCGGCCCGGCATTCCTGGTGCTGTTGACGGCGCTGTACTACACCTTCCGCCTGGCGCCCAAAGAGGCGCAGGGTACGGTGAGTACCGCCTCCTGATGAACAAAGCCCCGGCCAGTGCCGGGGCTTTGTTTTCGTGTGGCGACCATCGTGGCCTGGCCTGGGAGCGGGCTTGACCTGCGATGAAGTCTGATCAGGCCGCTACCTCGCTGTGCGGCTCGAAGCTGTCCGCCCGCGCCAGCTGCCACATCCGCGAATAGAACTGCCCGTTCACCTCGCCAGTGAGTAACTCCCCCGGCTTGAGGAACACATGCATCTGCGAGAACAGCTTGATCTCGGTAGCCGAGATACGCCGCACCAGGTGCTTGGCCTCCAGTTGCGCTGGGTGCTCCAGCCCTGCGGCGGCGAGCATTTCGGCCAGGGCGCGCAGGGTGTTGTGATGGAAGTTGAACACCCGCTGGGCCTTGTCTGGCACCACCAGTGCGCGCTGGCGCAGGGCGTCCTGGGTGGCCACGCCGGTCGGGCACTTGTTGGTGTGGCAACTCTGCGACTGGATGCAGCCGATGGCGAACATGAAGCCGCGTGCCGAGTTGGCCCAGTCGGCGCCGATGGCCAGCACGCTGGCGATGTCGAAGGCGCTGACGATCTTGCCGCTGGCGCCGAGCTTGATCTTGTCGCGCAGGTTCAGGCCGACAAGGGTGTTATGCACGAACAGCAGGCCTTCGCGCAGCGGCACGCCGATATGGTCGGTGAACTCCACCGGGGCGGCGCCGGTGCCGCCTTCCTTGCCGTCGACGACGATGAAGTCCGGGAGGATGCCGGTTTCCAGCATGGCCTTGGCAATGCCCATGAACTCCCACGGGTGGCCGAGGCAGAACTTGAAGCCCACTGGCTTGCCGCCGGACAGCTCACGCAACTGGGCGATGAACTGCATCATTTCGATCGGCGTGGAGAAGGCGCTGTGACGCGACGGCGAGATGCAGTCCTCGCCCATCAGGATGCCGCGGGTCTCGGCGATCTCCCTGGTCACCTTGTGCTTGGGCAGGATGCCGCCGTGGCCGGGCTTGGCGCCCTGGCTCATCTTGATCTCGATCATCCGTACCTGCGGGCTCTGCGCCTGGGCGGCGAAGCGCTCGGGGTCGAAGCGGCCATCCGCGGTGCGGCAGCCGAAGTAGCCACTGCCCAGCTCCCACACCAGGTCGCCGCCGTGCTCGCGGTGGTAGGGGCTGATGCTGCCTTCGCCGGTGTCGTGGTGGAAGTTGCCCAGCTTGGCGCCCTGGTTGAGAGCGCGGATGGCGTTGGCGCTGAGCGAGCCGAAGCTCATGGCCGAGATGTTGAAGATCGACGCGGAATACGGCTGGGTACATTGCGGGCCGCCGACCACGACACGAAAGGCGGCCGGGTCGGCCAGCGGCGCGGGGCGCATGGAATGGCCGATGAATTCGAAGCCCGACTCGTACACATCGATCAGGGTGCCGAAGGGTTTGTCCGAGGCCTCGTTCTTGGCACGGGCATACACCAGCGAGCGCTGGGCGCGGGAGAAGGGCAGCGCATCGCTGTCGGACTCCAGCAGGTACTGGCGGATCTCCGGGCGGATGCCCTCGACCAGGTAGCGGATATTGCCGAGGATCGGATAGTTGCGGCGTACCGCGTGGCGCTGCTGCAGCAGGTCGAACACGCCGATCAGGCTCAGGACGCCGGTGGTCAGGGCGAACGGCCACAGCCAGTCGTGGGCGAGGAACGGCAGGCTGGCGAGGGTGAACAGCACGCAGGCGGCGAAGAAGGCGTAACGGCTGAGAAGTGACAGGCTCATACGGGGTCCTTGCGGATGGCTCGGTCAGGCTCAGGGGCCTGGGCAAAGGCCGACCATAGCCCGGTTGGGCGGCGTTTTGCCAGCGCACCGGGCGGCAGAAAAATGAAAACTCGTGTATCGAAAATCATTCGCATTGTGATACGTTATAAAGTATCACTAGCGCTTCCCAGGAGATTGCGTCATGAAAGCTGGCATTCACCCCAACTATCGCCCGGTGCTGTTCCACGATACGGCTGCCGATGTGTACTTCCTGATCGGTTCCACGGTGGATACCGATCGCACCCAGGTGCACAGCGATGGCCAGACCTACCCCTACGTCGCGCTGGATGTCTCCAGCGCCTCGCATCCGGTGTACACCGGGCAGCAGCGCAAGACCACGGTGGAAGGGCGGGTGGCCGGGTTCAACAAGCGCTTCGCCGGGTTCCAGGCCAAGGGCTGAACCTGCGGTAGCGGCGGTACACCGCCGCTCTCTAGGTTGCTGTACCGCGCAACAGAAGCTGGCGCCAGTGCTCCTGTTCGCTGGCCGCTGCCTCGACCGCAAACAGGTACTTCCCTGCCACGCGACTGGCGACTGGCACCCCGTCGCGGTACAGCAGCCGATTGCCCGCCACTGCCGGCATTTTCGTTCCCGGCAGCAGGGTGCCGACCAGATTCAAGGGGTCGCAGCCGCTGACCACCACCAGTTCCCCGCCTGGCGCGCGGTTGCGCACCTGGCGCAGCAAAACTACCGCTTCGGGCAGGGCGAACTGCTCGCCCGCCAGCCCGGCAATGAAGCGCCCCCCGCGGATCTCGCCTCGCGCCTCGAGACGCTGATAGCAGCGCAACAGTGCGCGCCACGGGGGCAGCACATCGCTCTCGCGCTCCAGCAAGCGCCAGCACACCACGCCATAGCGGCGCAGCAGGCTGCGGGCCACATGTTCCAGGCGCTGGTCGCTGTCGACCGTGGTGGCCGAGCGGCGCAGCAAGGCCCAGCGCCCGGCATGGACCATGCTGCTCGACAGTGCTGGGTGCCCACGCCGGCTGGTGCGCGGCCTGCGCCTGGCCGCTGGGCTGATGAGGCTGCGCAGGCCGCTGAAACCGTCGGCGCTCGCCAGGCCTGAGCCCACCAGTTCCTGCAGCGCCGATTCCAGTTCGCTGGGCAGCAGGTGGGCTTCATGGGCCAGTTCGTCGAAGAACAGCGCGCCTTGCTCCTGCAAGGTCTGCAGGACCCGATGCGCGCGGGCACCCAGTTGTTCGAGGTCGGGCGCGGGGGTGAGGCTGCGCCACAGCCCCAGTTGCTCGCGGGGCAGCAGCACCAGGGGCGTGCTGGCCAGGGTGCTGGCCGCCAGCGTCGCCGCCAGCCGACTCCAGGCCCACTGGCCGCTGCGGCAGGCCTCATCGAGCCAATGGGGGCTGTAGTCCTTGATTCGCGCTGGCAGCAGGTCGCTCTCCCAGGCCCCGGCGGCAGCGGGAAAACCTTGCAGCTGGGCGAGCACCTCGGATACCGCCTGCGGCCCACGCAGCCGGGTTTCGCCGCTCATGTGCTGCCAGTCGAACAGGAAGCGCAGGTAGTCCTGCAGGCTGACCGGTTCGATCTCCTGGCGCAGGCGTTTGACCGTGTAGCGATGAATACGCGCCAGCAGGTGCCGTTCGCACCACTGCAGGCGCGGCTGGCCGGGGCTGAAATGACCACGCATCACATGGCCCTGGCCCTCCAGGCGGGCCAGGGCCTGTTCGCAGTCGCCGGCCTTCAGCGCCAGAGGTGTCGCGATCTGCTCCAGCGTCATCGGGCCAAAGCCATCTAGGCGGCAGCGCAGCAGTTCCGTGAGGGCGGTATCGCTGTCGACGGGGGCGTCATAGCCCGGCAATAGCGGCATGTCCGGTTCCAGGCGAGCATCCGGGTATAGCGTCAACAGCGCCTGCTGGCGCTCACGGGCCAGCCACAGACGGTGTTCGCCCGTATCCAGGCGACAGGCCCGGCCCGCCTTGGCCAATTGCTGCAACAGGTCGCGCCAGGCGCCATTGGCATCTACTTCGTCCTCGGTCACGGCCCCCAGGCTCATCAGCGTCTCATGCATTTCATCGGGGTTGCGAGCCTGGGGCCAGGCTTCGGCCTGCACCGCGGCAATGGCGTCGGCGTCGAGCGCGCCCAGGTCGTCGGCGCTATGCACGTCGCTCCAGCGTCGGTTGAGCACGGCCTGGGTGCGTCGCTCTTCCAGCGGCGCGTCGTCGAGGAAGGTGTAGGGGCGGGCATTGAGGATCGCCGAGGCCAGCGGCGAGGGGGCCGGCAAATCGCGACTGAGCAAGCCTACTTCACCGTGCTCCATGCGCCGCAGCAGCGCCAGCCAGCCTTCGCTGTCCATGGCCTCGTGCAGACAGTCGTCGAGGGTCTGCTCGACCAATGGATGATCGGGGATTTGCCGCTCGCCGACGATGTTCTCCAGGCAGGCGAGCTGGTCGGGAAATACCGACGCCACCAGGTCCTCGCTTTTCATGCGCTGGATCTGCGGCGCCACCTTGCGCCCGCCCACGTAACGCGGCAGGGCCATGGCCACCGCGGCATTCCAGCGCCAGCGCACGCCGAACAGCGGGGCGTCGAGCAAAGCCTGGATCAGGATCGCTTCGGCACTGCCGCTGTTCAGGTAGCGCCACACCTCGTCCAGGTCGAAACTGTGGCTGGTGGACAGTGACAGCACGATGGCGTCCTCGCTGGCCGCCGCCTGCAGTTCGAAGTTGAAGGTGCGGCAGAAGCGCTTGCGCAGGGCCAGGCCCCAGGCGCGGTTGATACGGCTGCCAAAGGGCGAGTGGATGATCAGCTGGGTGCCGCCGGACTCGTCGAAAAAGCGCTCCATCACCAGCGTCTGCTGCGAGGGCAGGGCGCCGAGTACCTGCCAGGTACGGCCGAGGTAATCCAGCAGCTGGCTGGCGCAGGCTTCGTCCAGTTCATAAGTCGCCTGGAGCCAGGCCTGCACCTGTTGAGCGTCGCCGTCCTGCAATTGCTGGTCGAGACGCTGCTGCAGCCGGGCTACCGCAGCAGACAGCTCGTCACTGCGCCCAGGCGCCTCGCCGAGCCAGAACGGAATGGTCGGTGGCAGGCCGTGCGCGTCCTCGACCCGCACCCGCCCGGGCTCGACGCGCAGGATGCGGTACGACGCGTTGCCCAGCTGGAAGATGTCACCGGCAATGCTCTCGACGGCGAAATCCTCGTTGACGCTGCCGATGTTCAGCGCCTGGGGTTCGAGCAGCACGGCGTAGTCGGCCGTCTCGGGGATGGTGCCACCGCTGGTGAGCGCGGTGAGTTGGCTGCCGCGACGCCCGCGCAGGGTGCCGTTCACCGCATCGCGGTGCAGGTAGGCGCCGCGCACCCCCTGGCGGCCGTTGTAGCCCTCGGCGAGCATGCGCAGCAAGGCCTGGTAATGGCGCTCGTCCAGCTCGGCATAAGGCGTCGCCTGGCGCAGCAGGTCGAACAGGGCGCGTTCGGACCACGGCTGGTTGCTGACCTCGGCGACGATTTGCTGGGCCAGCACGTCAAGCGGCGCGTGAGGGATGTGCAAGGTATCCAGCTCGCCCTGGCGCACGCAGTCGAGCAACGCCACGCATTCGATCAGGTCATCCCGCGAGGTGGGGAACAGGCGGCCCTTGGGGGTGCCATTGACCTGGTGGCCGGAGCGTCCGACCCGCTGCAGGAACGCGGCAATCGAGCCGGGCGAGGCGATCTGGCAGACCAGGTCGACATCGCCGATATCGATGCCCAGCTCCAGCGACGCGGTGGCCACCAGCACCTGCAGTTCGCCAGCCTTGAGCCGCTGCTCGGCGACCAGGCGATGTTCCTTTGCCAGACTGCCGTGATGGGCGGCGACCGCGTCGTTGCCCAGGCGCTCGCCCAGGTGACGCGTCAGGCGCTCGGCCAGGCGTCGGGTGTTGACGAATACCAGCGTGGTGCGATGCTCGCGGGCGAGCACCACGAGCCGCTCGTAGACCAGGCTCCAGACATCGGTGGCCATGACCGCGCCCAGTGGCACAGGCGGTACTTCCAGAGCCAGGTCGCGTTGGCGGACATGACCGATATCGACGATGGCGCAGGGCTGTCCGTGGCCAACCAGAAACTGCGCCACGCGCTCCACCGGCCGTTGGGTCGCGGACAGGCCGATACGCCTCAAAGGTCGGCCAGCGAGGGCCTGCAGGCGTTCCAGGGTCAGCGCCAGGTGGCAGCCACGCTTGTTGCCGGCCAGGGCATGGATCTCGTCGACGATCACCGTGTGCACACTGGCCAGCCCCTGGCGACCGGAGGCCGAGCCCATCAGTACATACAATGATTCTGGCGTGGTCACCAGGATGTGCGGCGCCAGCTTGCGCATGGCGGCGCGCTCCTTCTGGGGCGTGTCGCCGGTGCGCACGGCGGTGGTGATGCGCGGGGCCTTGAGACCCAGTTGGGCGAGCTGGTGGCCGATGCCCTCGAGCGGCGCATCGAGGTTGAGGCGAATGTCATTGGACAGCGCCTTGAGCGGCGACACATAGACCACCTGGGTTTGCGCAGGTAGCTCGCCGTCCTGTTCCAGCCCTTGGCGGAACAACTCGTCGAGCACCGCGAGGAAGGCGCTGAGGGTCTTGCCCGAGCCGGTCGGCGCGGCCAGCAGCATCGACTGGCCGGCATGGATCAGCGGCCAGGCGCCGGCCTGGGCTTCGGTGACCGTGGCAAAGCTTTGGCGGAACCAGGTGGCGACGGCGGGGTGGAACAGGTCGAGCACCGGGTGCAGGGGGGCGGGCAGGTTCATGGGTTGGTTATGGCGGGTAAGCAGGGCAATGGCAAGGGGCCGTTCGTCTGCCTGTTCTGGCTCAATCGCGGGGCAAGCCCACTCCCACGACAGCCCTGCCAGGTACTCATGGGAGCGGGCTTGCCCCGCGATTGAGCCTTGTCAGGTATTCTGCGCAACTGGAGTAAACCGAGTGTCCACCATGCCCAATACCATCCGAATCGCCGCCGCCCTGCTCATTGACTCCCAGGGGCGAACCCTGCTGGTACGCAAGCGCGATACCCTGGCCTTCATGCAGCCGGGTGGCAAGATCGACCCGGGCGAGTCTCCGGCGCAGGCGCTGGTGCGTGAGCTGCACGAGGAACTGGGGCTGCGCGTCGATCCCGCCCAGGCCGTCCACCTGGGCCGCTTCAGTGCCCCGGCCGCCAACGAGCCGGGCTTTGAGGTCGAGGCCGAACTGTTCCGTGTCGAGTGCCGCGAGGCGGTGGTCCCGGCGGCGGAAATCGAAGAGGTGATCTGGCTGGCCGTCGATCAAGCGAACACGCTGAACCTGGCGCCGCTGACTCGCGACCTGATCCTGCCGCTGTGGCGCGAAGGCTTCAACGCACCGCGCTGACTCCGTCGAGCGTGGCGAACGAGGTGTCCTTGGCGGTCAGCAGGAAGTCGCGCATGTACGGGGCGTCGAGCATGTCGGTGCGCACTGCCGCGTAAAGGGTGGCGAACAACCCTTTGTCGCCCAGTCGCTTGCCCTTCACATAGCCGCGCGAGCTGTACTCGTGCAGGGCCCAGTGCGGCATGCCGCACACGCCACGGCCGCTGGCCACCAGTTGCATCATCATCACCGTCAGCTCCGAGGTGCGCACCGCGGCCGGCTCGATGTCGGCCGGCTCCAGGAAGCGGGTGAAGATGTCCAGGCGGTCGCGTTCCACCGGGTAGGTGATCAGGGTCTGGTCGAGCAGGTCCTCGGGCACGACATAGGGCTTGCCGGCCAACGGGTGCTGGTTGGCAACGGCGAGCATGGCCTCGTAGGTGAACAACGGCACGTACGTGATGCCGGCCAGGTCCACCGGGTCGGAGGTCACCACCAGGTCGAGATCGCCGCGGGCCAGGGCCGGCAGTGGCGCGAAAGCAAAACCCGATGCCAGGTCCAGTTCCACCTCCGGCCAGGCATCGCGGAACTGGTCGATGGTTGGCATCAGCCACTGGAAGCAGCTGTGGCATTCGATGGCCATGTGCAGGCGCCCAGCGGTGCCGCCGGCAAGGCGGGCGATATCACGCTCGGCTCCACGTAGCAGGGGCAGGGTGGCGTCGGCCAGTTGCAGCAGGCGCAGGCCGGCGCTGGTGAAGCGGATCGGCTTGGTCTTGCGCGTGAACAGTGGCAAGCCGAGGCGTTCTTCCAGTTCCTTGAACTGGTGCGACAGCGCCGACTGCGTAAGGTGCAACCGCTCAGCGGCTTCCACCAGACTGTCGGCTTCACGCAAGGCGTGAAGGGTTTTCAAGTGGCGTATTTCCAGCACGGTGAAACTCCAACGATATTCTGGCGCAGGCTGATCAGGAATGTTGAGTTTCTCTCATGTTGATGGTGTCTGTCGATGCATGGCGCGAGGGGCTTGGCCGAGCCCCTCGCGGCCGATCAGAACAATGTCGCGAAGTGCTTGCGGGCAATGGCTCGCGTCAGTTCACCACGCCAGATCTGCTCGACGTGGCTGTCTTGCCATTCCCGCCCCAGGCGCCTTTGAGGGACGGTCTTCAAGTGCGCCTTGACGTACTCGTCGAAGGTGGGATTGGCCTTGTTGAAATGGAAGTGGGCATACCATAGTGGGCGTGGCGAGGCGCCACGGGTATCGAGTACCACAAATTCCTGCAGGAAGTCCCTGCGGCCATCGCTGGTCCGTCGCAGCTCCACCAGCCCGCCCTCCTTCTCGATGCGCACCAGGCCTGCTTCGTGCAAATAATCAAGGTGTGCACTATTGGGTTGGCCCGTACCGATGATGAAGTCGACGCGAAGTGTCTTGCCATACCGCCTTGCCTCCAGTGCCATGTCGCGCAACTGCCGTACCAGGTCGTCGTCATGCGCCTGTTCGCCAATTCGCAGGGCGAGGCTTTCCAGATCGGTGGCCTTGAACTGCATGAGATCATCGAGACTCGCGCCGTCCATGCCTTGATGCGCGTACTGCTGTACCTTGGCTCGATACGCTTGCAGTTCGCCCAATTGCCGTCTGGCCTCGTTACTCAGCTCTTTCAGGGATACGCTACCCCCCGGGCTGGGAGCGGTGTCAGGGTTGGTCAGGGTGAATTTTCCCGAGCGGTCCTGATGATAGATTTCGGTCCGCCCGTTGACCCCGGTGATGCGGTAGACGTTGAGGCTATGCTGGTCGGGTTCACCGACCAGCAGGCGGTTGTCGATGGTCTCGAATACGCGCGGCTGGCGGGTGCCCTTTTTGCTAGCCAGCGGGGCGGGCTTGGTTTTATTGAGCAGCAGCCTCCTGAAATGTGCTTCATAGGCCGTCAGTGACGACTCCAGGCGCTGCGCGGCAGCGTGGTCGATGTACGTTGTGTAGCTGCCGAGCCAGTATTTCAACTGATGACGAAAGCGTTCGGAATGCTGTATCGACGCCGTCATGATGGTTATACGTTGCGTGGCCGAGGCTTGTGTTGCGCCGAGTTGATGCAGGGCATACAGGGCACGATCCAATGTTGTTCGCGGTTCCTTCATCAAGAACTGCAGGCGGATGCCGGCGCCGCTCATCGCGTGGCTAGGTTTGACCAGCAGCGCTGTCAGTTGGCTGACAGTCATGTAGTTCAGGACGGGCTCGCTGAAAGCGCTCAAGGTGCTGTCGACGATTGTCAACAAGTCCCGATGTTCACCAGCTTGATGCACCTGATCGCGCCAGGTGCGTAGCTGGGCGACTTGCTCGCGGATGTCATCCACCGCCGCCAGCGCATGTTGTCGGGCTTGGTTCATGCGGATCCTCAGCTCGGACAGCTGTTCGAAGGCGACCTGGAGCTGTCTGTCATCGAGGCCTGGTGAAAGCTCGATGGATTTTTGCTGAAGACGTTGTTTGAGACTCTCTATCTCATCCATCACGTGACTGAGTTGAGTATGGGCTTCGTCGCTAAGGCGTTGACGACCATTGCAAATGAGTATGGCCAGATCCTTCGCCTGATCTTGAGCTCGTTTGCGAATTCGTCCGGCGGCAACCTGCTGGAATGCCTGGCAGTCACGGTGAATGCGCTCGGCGTCGGCGAGGGTCTTTTCGAGCGAAGCTTTCAGTGACGCGTCGAGTTTTCCCTGTTGTTCCAAAGCGCGCTTCATGTGTTGATTGAGCTCGTTGGCACGGGGCTGCAGTAGCTGCATGTCGCGGGTAATGCTGTCGCGCAAGCGGTTGTGCTGGCGATAGGCGTGGTCTCGCCACCAGCGTGGCAAGCGTTCGCGTATCGCTGCTGGCCAGAGTGGCTCCAGCGTATCGGCTACGCGGCCAAGGGCTTGTCCGCCGCCGCCGCCTGCCCCCTGGCGGTGCACGCCATAGAGGGCGAAATGAGTGTCCCACTGACCGTTCTGGTCTTGAGCGATTGCGCGTTTCCATCGGTGGCGGGTGTTGCCATCTAGTTGCCAGGTGCGGGCGGTCGCGTCCCAGCTCACTTTGTAGGTTTGCTTGCCAACGAGGATGAAGTGTCCTTCGGTATGCCGATAGATGCCTTTGTATTTGCCATGTGTGGCCGTTTTCAGCCCCGCGAGCGATAGAGGCTGCTCATATTCGAGCCCAGTGAAGCGGTCCAGGCTGCGCTGGGGGGATGAATCCTGATACCGGCGGGTGATCAGTTCGCCCTGCCCATGGATGCGACGTATCCCTGTCGCTCGACGCAGAGACGTGCTGCTGATGCCAGTACCGCCTCCGAGTGCATCCATTGCTACATCAATCAACGAGACGATGAAGTCGTTGAGAGCTTGCAGGATGTCACACGACGAACCCGTGGAAAAAGCCTTCACCACCTCAGTTGCACTGACGAATGTGTCATAGATGCTGATCGGCAGCCCCAGGAATGGTATTGCTCCCAATGCGATCTTGAACCCTATGAGCACGCCGGCGCTCTGTTGGGCCAAATGCTCGAAATACAGGTCCAGATTGGAGCGAGCTGTCGCGCGGTGTTCCATCACCAGGCGCCCTCGGTGGCCATCAAGCAGGTGGGCTGCCAGCGAGGTGGTGGCGGGCCAGGCGGCACCTGCGACAATCATGTGTTCGAAATGACGAACCCGCGCTTCGCGTAGCCTTGAGCGATGGGCGTCTGGGTTACCGCTGAGTGCGCGGCTGACGAGGTAGTCGTCGCGCTCATCGAGTAGCGCCTGTCGCGCCTGCTCGAGCGTGGCGTACTGGCGCAGCCCGTGGGTCGGATGATCGGGAAGATAGAGCACGGTGACCTTGCTGATACGGTCTTCGATAAAGGTGATCCCCGAAAGTGTCGTAGGTTGCTCATCGGTATCCTCGCCACCAACGGCCAGCAAGGCGGGCAACAATTGAATGTCATGACCGTCGGCCTGGAAGGCGGTTCGGCTGTCGGCATCGATTGCCACCGACAGGATCGCGTGGCCGATGTTGTCCAAGTCCCCTCGCTGGTGGTAGAGCAGGTTTTGCAACTTCAACAACAAACGGTGCGGCGCAATCAAGCACTCCCTGCGATAGGCATGGGCATAGTCGGACTCGTCGGGATCGCTGAATGCCGCATGTATTGCCGTTTCGTAGCGCCCGGCGAGGTCCAGGCGGCGTGCCAGACTCTGCAGATAGGCGTGATCGAGGCCTTCTTCCATGGGCTGTCCGAGAGGCTGCCCGTCGGCACGCTTGGGCTTGGCGAATCTCAGCCGTTCCAGCATGGTGCTGTCGAGGTTGTTCAACAGCAGGCTCTCAAGGGTGATCTCCTCGGTTTCCTGGCTTGCCGTCAATACAGGCCGGGTTGGCGTGCCTGGAGTGCCGCCACCCCCGACGGGATGATTGCGCCAGCTCGTCGATAACGGCAGTTGCAGAACAATCTGGCCACCGCTGAAATCATCGAAATCCGCTATCAGGGTTTGCGACACCAAACGCTGGCAGAACGCATTGCGCTCCGGCAGATCGCGCTCTATCAGTGCCTGGCTGTCGCGCATGGCGTTGAGATAGTCTTTGGCGAGGGCTTTGAAAGCGTTGCGGGCCTCATCATTCATCTTGGCGAAGGCGGTCGGCGAACTGCCCAGTTTGCTCGCTAGCTGTTGCTCTGCGCGCAGGACAGAGAGCGCCGCCTCCCGGGCACCCTTGCAGGACACCTGCAGGTGTTGGCCTAAACTCTGTTTGGCCTGCACCAGTCCAGGTGCCGCGGCATCGACTCCCTTCTCATTCTGCAGTGCCTGCCACGCCCGGCGTGCGTGCGCCAGTTGTGCATCGAGCGCATGGGCAAGGCTGTCGCCGACGATGGGTTCCAAGCGCAGTGACAGCTTGGGGTCAAACTGGCTCAGGTAGCGAGCGAGGGCAGCTTGGTCATCGCATTGCAAAAGTCCCCCTGGCCCTCCGATCCAGTAGATGGCGAAGGGGTGACGGGTATCGGGCGTGTCCCGGGGCGTACGCCTGGTGATGACGATGACCTCGTGCAGTAGCTGTTCGCGAGCACTGCTCGAAGGATCTTCGGGCGCTGAGCGAAGCACGAGTGAAGCCGTCAGGGGGCTGTTGTCATGGGGGCTGGCTAGTGCTTCGACCAACGCGAGCACGTCAGGCGTCAGTTCGCCCAGCAACGCTTTCATTCGAGCATGGGCAAGCAGGGCTTGGCCGTGAGCTGTCGACAGAGCGGGCGGAGCGTTGAACGGGCGGGCGTCCGAGTGCCATTTCGCCGATGCCAGGATGGCTTCGATCTGGGTCTGAGCGGCCTTGCGCGCAGCGAGCAGGAGATCATGTTGTCGTTGGCACGCCTCAAGGTCCTGATGGGAAAGCCTTGTCAACTTTTCCATTTGTCGAGCGATCATTTGCGCGCGTGTTGAGCAGGGCACCTCCAGGCCAAAAGGGGCCAGCTCGAACAGTGAGGGGCCAGGGAGATCGTCTTGATCGGCAGGTTCAAGGGCTAGCGGCATGGCGAAAACCGTTGAGCAGCGCCAATGATCATGCAGTCGATCTGCTTGCGCCAATGCTGCGCTGGCGTCGCCAAGCTCGTCACCAGGATCATGTTCGAGTGTTGCCAGCAGCCGGGCTTCCAGGCTCACGAACAGGCTGTTGAACCCTTCGTCGATCGAGTCCAGTGCGTTGTAGTGAATTTGTCCTGAAGACTCACCCAGTCTGGCCTCCAGCGCTGGACGTGAGGTGTGATAACTCAGGGTTTCGTTGCTGCCGGGGGAGTACAGGCTCAGCCCGGCTTCACCTTCGATACTGAAGATCAGCGCGCCAGGCTCGCAGGTGGGAGTTTCGATAAACAACTGGCGATCGTCGATCCGTAGCCACTCGGGGTGGTCCATGACACTTAGCACTGGACGCAGCACTGTCGCCGAGGGATCACTGGCGAAGGCGATCTCGACGGCGGCTTCGAAGTGCCGTTGGTACTGTATGCGCGCCTGTTCCTTTCGACTCCTCGGTGTTCCTTGAGCGCGTTCCCCCCAATAGTTGATCCAGGATTCACGAACGAGAGCGGAGAGATTCAGGGCGGCCAGACGTTCCAGCAACTCGCTGGGCGACTGCTGTAGCGCGTCAGGTACCCCCGTGATAGAGGCGCGAAGGTCAATCATGGAAGTGGGTTTGTGGTGTTGGGCCCAGGCAGTCAACTCAACGAGACCGATACGTGCGGGCTGCTGCGCCGATCCCAGGACCAGGCCGGCTTGCCCGGGAATGATGCCGAGGGTTTTGTTCAGCCATTCACCAATGACCTGTCGAACACCGGGCGCCTGGCCCAGCAGCGCATTGAAGATTCGTTGCTGGTCTTCGCATGTTTGACGTGCTTGATGGACAACCGGAGAGTCCGGCGGCACGGCATGCATCGGTAGGGACGCGAGGGAAAAGGGGAGGGAGGGGGTCAGCTCGTACATCGAAGGATCCTTCTTGAGAGTTACCGGAGCGGGCAACGTCATTGAAGGAAAGGGACACGTCTGCTGGGTCGTAGTTAATTGTCGTGTCCGGCTATTGGGCAGGATTCATCAAAATGTCACGGTTTTGTGGCAGCGCGCCGGGAGGAGATTCATCACAATCTCGCGCTACTGGGGATCTGCATTCTGGTGTTGCTTTCATGTGGTTACTTTTCTTCTTGCTACTGGTCAGCGTACCGGCGAGCTTCGCCGAAGGCCGCTGTGATGTTCATGCACCTGTGCAACGGGCGGAGCTGGGCGAGCTGAGCCTGGTGTACCAGAGCGTCGGTGCGCCCCGAGACCCCGTTCTGCTGTTGGTGATGGGCCTGGGCGGGCAACTGATCCACTGGCCGGATGACGTGGTCGAAGCCCTGTGCCGTCAAGGCTTTCGAGTGATTCGCTACGACAACCGCGACGTCGGCCTGTCACGCTGGAACCAAATGCCGGCTTCCGCGAACCTGACAATCGAACTGCTGCGCTACAAGCTGGGGCTGCCTGTTTCGGCACCTTACAGCCTGACGGACATGGCCAATGATGGCTTACGTCTCATGGATGCACTCGAGGTCCGCCAGTTTCATGTGCTGGGCGTGAGCATGGGCGGCATGATCGCGCAGCATCTCGCCGCCATGGCGCCGGAGCGGGTGCGTAGCTTGACGCTGGTGATGTCCAGTTCGGGCGCGGTTGGCCTGCCGGCCCCTGCCCCGGCCCTGTTGCAATTGCTGGCGCGACGCAGTGCACCGAATCGTGAGGTGGCTATCGCGCAGCAAGCCGAGTTGCTCGCGGCGTTAGGTAGTCCCCAGGTGCACGATGACCGCGCTGCCCTCATCGAGCAGGCTGCCGTGGCCTATGACCGGGCATTCAATCCGCAGGGGGCCAAACGCCAGATCATGGCGATTCTCGCCGAACCCAGCAGGGTGGAGTTGCTCAACCAACTGCGGCTACCAACATTGGTGGTGCACGGAACGGCCGATCCGCTGTTGCCAGTGATGCATGGGGTACACCTGGCGGCACACATCCAGGGCAGCCAGTTGCGGCTGATTCCGGGGCTGGCGCATCGGTTCCAGGAGCCGTTCAAGGCGCCCCTGCTGGGGGTTGTGCTCCCCTACCTACAGGCGCATCGGCAGGATGTCACGCATATCGCCGGGCTTTAGCGCGGTGGTGCACGATAACGACTGGAGCAAGCCCACTTCCACCACGGCTGGGCGCAGGTTTAGCCCGCAGTTCGTTCAATGCACTCTCACCCATAGGCTCACCAGCAGGGTCGCAGCGACCAGCCAGGCTACCGTGGCCAGGGCCAGCGAGGCCTCCAGGCGCATGCGCTCAACCAGTACGTACAGCGTGGCCAGGTACACGAAGTAGGGGATGATCGACCACATTCCGAACAGGATGGTGGTTTTCAGATCCTCCAGCGACCGTCCCTTGCCAACAATGTAGTGGGCTATCAGGGCAAAGGTAGGAAACAGCGGCACCAGGCCGGCAATGTAGTAGTTGCGGGTTTTCGACAGGATGGCCAGGAGGAGCACCACGCCCGCGCCCAGGGCCGCTTTGAATGCCAAGTCCACGTTAAACTTCCAAGGTAAGGTAGCCGATCAGCCGAGGCCGTACTTCTTCACTTTGTCGAACAGCGTGGTCTTGGCCATCCCCAGTTCCTGGCTGGCTTGGCTGAGATTGCCACCGCTGCGCTGCAGGGCATCGCTGAGCAGGTTGCGTTCGAATGCCTCTACCGCTTCGGCGAAACCTAGCCCTTGGCTGGCCCCGCCGCTGCTCCCCTTCTTGAACGCGGGCAGGCCCAGGGCATGGCGTTCGGCGACGTTGCGCAGCTCGCGCACGTTGCCTTGCCAGTCGTGGGCCAGCAACTGCGACAGGGTCTGGCTGTCGAGGGTGGGGGGCTCGCGGTCAAAGCGCAAGGCTGACTGTTGTAGGAAGTGTTCGAACAGTTGCAGGATGTCTTCGCGTCGCTCGCGCAGTGGTGGCAGCTCGAGGGTGACGACGTTGAGGCGGTAGTACAGGTCGCTGCGGAACTGGCCACTCTGGCCCAGTACGGCGAGGTCGGATTTGGTCGCGGCGATCACCCGGCAGTCCACCGGGATGCTCTGGTTCGAGCCCAGGCGTTCCAGAGTGCGCTCTTGCAGTACCCGCAGCAGCTTGATTTGCAGGTTGATCGGCATGCTCTCGACTTCGTCGAGGAACAGCGTGCCGCCGTTGGCGTGCTCGATCTTGCCGATGCGGCGCTTGCCGGCACCGGTGAAGGCATTGGCTTCGTGGCCGAAGATCTCGCTTTCGAACAGGTTCTCCGGGAGACCGCCGCAGTTCAGCGCCACGAATGGCTGGCCCTGGCGTCGGCTGAAGTCGTGCAGGCAGCGGGCAACCAGCTCCTTGCCGGTACCTGTCTCGCCTTCGATCAGGACGTTGGCCGAAGTGTCGGCGACGTTGGCGATCAGCTCGCGCAGTTGTTCCATGGCCGGTGAGCGGCCGATGATGCGACCTTCCAGGCTGCTCTGCTCGGCCAGTTGGCGACGCAGGGCGAACACCTCGCGCGACAGGCCGCGTTGTTCCAGGGCACGGCGCACCACATCGACCAGTCGCTCTGGCGAGAATGGTTTTTCCATGAAGTCGTAGGCGCCGTTGCGCATGGCACCGACCGCCATGTCGATGTCGCCGTGTCCGGTGATCAGTACCACCGGCAAGCTGCGGTCGCGTGCCTTGAGACGGTTGAGCAGCTCCAGGCCATCGATGCCCGGCAGGCGGATATCGCTGACGACGATGCCGGCGAAGTCGTCGCCGATGCGCTCGAGGGCCTGCTCGGCGCTGCCGACGCCTTCGCAGGCGATGTCTTCCAGGGCCAGCGCCTGCTGGCAGCCGAGCAGCACGTGCGGGTCGTCTTCGACGATCAGGACGGTGAGAGGTGCTTGTTTCATAGAGGCTCAGCCAATTCGCTAGGGGGCGTGGCCAGGGGCAGGGCAAGGACGAATGCGGTGCCGCCACCGGCGGGATGTTCGACGCTCAGTGTACCCTTGGCGGCAGTGGCCAGGCTCGCCGACAAGGTCAGGCCCAGGCCCAGGCCATGCTCGCCCGGTTTGGTGGTGAAGAAGGGTTCGAACAGGTGCTTGCGCGCCTCGGCGTCTATGCCATGGCCATTGTCTAGCACCCGCAGGCGGTATTTGTCGCCCTGCCTCTCGCCTTCCAGCCACAGTTGTGGCAAGGGCTGTGTGGCCATGGCATCGAGGGCGTTGCCAATCAGGTTGACCAGGATCTGTTCCAGGCGAGTTTGGTCGATGGCCAGCAACGCATCGTCGAACTGGCGGTGCAAATGCAGGTGGCAGGCGCTGATACGGTTGGCCAGCACTTGCAACGTGGCTTCCACGGCCTTTTCCAAAGACGCCTGGCCGCTGTCGTCGCCACGTCGGGCGAACGAGCGCAGGCTGGCGGTGATGCGGCCCATGCGATCGATCAGGTCGTTCATGGTGCGCAGGTTGGCGCTGGCGGTTTCCAGCGCGCCGCGCTCGAGGAAGCGCACGGTATTGCCCGACAGGGTGCGCAACGCCGCCAGCGGTTGATTGAGTTCGTGGGCGATGCTGGTGGACATCTGCCCGATGGCCGCCAGCTTGCCGGCCTGGACCAGTTCGTCCTGGGCGTGGCGCAAGGTCTGTTCGGCGTGGCGGCGTTCGCGGATTTGCCCTTTGAGGCGTTCGTTGCTAGCGCGCAGGTCGGCGGTGCGCTCGGTGATCTTGCGTTCCAGCTGGCTGTTCGCCTCTTCCAGGGCCTCGCGGGCCGCCAGGCGGGTGGCGATCACCTTGCGTCGCTCGTTCCAGGCGATGGCCAGGATCGCCAGCAGGGCAAAGGCCACCCCGACCAGGATGCCCTGCACCATCGACTCGCGGCGCAGGTCCTGCAAGGGGGTAAGCAGGGTGAAGTGCCAGGGCGTGTCGGCCAGGCGTCGGGTCTGTGCCAGGTAGGAGACATTGTGCTGCTTGCCGTGCTCGGTCTCGCTGTTGGCCGGAAAGGTCAGTTTTTCCACGCCGTCGGACAGGGTTTCCCGGGCCAGCGGTTGCAGCTCGTTGAGCGGCCACCAGTAGTACTGCAGGCTGCGCGCCAGGCGTTCCTTGATCTGCGGGTTCAGCGGCCGCACCGACTTCAGACGTCGGGACGGGTCGCTGGAAAGGATGATGATGCCGTTCTCGTCGCTGACGAAGGCTTCCAGGCGGGCGCGCTGCCAGCGCTCCTCCAGGGTATCGAGGCGCACCTTGATCACGGCCACGCCGATGATCTTGCCGTGCTCCTCCAGGCCGTGGGCCAGATAGTAGCCAGCCTCGCCGGTGGTGCTGCCGATACCGTAGAAACGCCCGGGTTCGCCGCGCACGGCGACCTGGAAATAGGCGCGGAATGCCAGGTCCTCGCCGAGGAAGGAGTCGGCGTCGCGCCAGTTGCTGGTGGCCTGGACCCGGCCATTGGTATCGAGGACGAAGATCGCCCGGCTGCGGCTGCGCCGGTTCAGGCCCTCGAGGTATTCGTTGACGACCTGGCGGTCGCCGGCGTCAGGGTCGGTGAGCAGGCGCGAGACGCTGTCTTCCAGCTCGAGCAGGCTGGGCAGGTAGGTGTACTTGCTGATTTCGCTTTCGACGGTGCGCGCATGCAGCTCCAACTGGCGCTCGCCGTTTTCGCTGAGCGTGCGGATGCCGTTGCTTTCGCTGATCAGGAAGCCAGCCATCCCTAGACCGACCATCAATAGGATGACCAGCGGGGGGACGAGCAATTGGCGAATCAGGCGGGATTTCACGGTGGGCTGGGCAGGGCGAAGGAGCGAAGGGTCGCATTTCATCACAGTGGCCTTGTCACGACCAGCTTCCGCTGCCCGGCAAGTGGCCGGGCAGCGTCACTGTGGCCGACTTAGTGTTGCAGGATCTTGCTGAGGAAGTGCTGGGTACGCTCGTGGCGGCCTTCGGGGTTGCCGAAGAAGTCTTCCTTCTGGCAGTCCTCGATGATGTTGCCCTTGTCCATGAAGATCACCCGGTTGGCGACCTTGCGGGCGAAGCCCATCTCGTGGGTCACGCACATCATGGTCATGCCTTCGTGGGCCAGTTCGACCATCACGTCCAGTACTTCGTTGACCATCTCCGGGTCCAGCGCCGAGGTCGGTTCGTCGAACAGCATGACGATCGGGTCCATCGACAGGGCGCGGGCGATCGCCACGCGCTGCTGCTGGCCGCCCGACAGCTGGCCGGGGTGCTTCTTGGCGTGGGCGCCAAGGCCGACGCGGTCGAGCAGGGCCAGGCCCTTCTTGGTGGCTTCGGCCTCGCTACGGCCGAGCACCTTGCGCTGGGCGATGGTCAGGTTCTCGGTGATCGACAGGTGCGGGAACAGCTCGAAGTGCTGGAACACCATGCCCACCCGCGAACGCAATTTCGGCAAGTTGGTCTTCGGGTCGGCGATGGAGGTGCCATCGACCACGATGTCGCCTTTCTGGAACGGCTCCAGGGCGTTGACGCACTTGATCAGCGTCGACTTGCCCGAGCCGGAGGGGCCGCAGACCACCACCACTTCACCTTTCTTGACCTCGGTGCTGCAGTCGGTCAGTACCTGGAAGTCCCCGTACCACTTGTTGACGTTCTTGATGGAAATCATACGGCGATCCTTTTTTGCAGGCGCTTGACCAGCCACGAAGCGGAGAAGCTGATGAGGAAGTAGACGACACCGGCGAAGATCAGGAACTCGTGGGAGCGCCCGATGATGTCGCCGTTGGCGCGGGCCGAGTTGAGGAAGTCGATCAGGCCGACGGTGTAGACGAGCGAGGTGTCCTGGAACAGGATGATGCTCTGTTGCAGCAGCAGCGGAGTCATCTTGCGAAACGCCTGGGGCAGGATGATCAGGCGCATGCACTGGCCGTAGCTCATGCCCAGCGCTTGCGCGGCGCCCATCTGGCCCTTGGAGATCGACTGCACGCCGGCACGCACGATTTCGCAGAAGTACGCCGCCTCGAACATCATGAACGCCACTACGCAGGAGGTGAACGCGCCCACGGGGGTGTCTTCACCGGTAATCCAGCGCAGCACGAAGGGCACCGCCAGGTAGAACCAGGTGATCACCAGCAGCAGCGGGATGGAGCGGAAGTAGTTGACGTAGGCGCCGGCGACGTTGGCCAGCAGCTTGCTCGACGACAGCCGCATCAGGGCCAGGACGGTGCCCAGGGCGATACCGCCAACCACACCCATGACCATCAGTTGCAGGGTCAGCAGCATGCCGTCCCACAGGGCGGGCAGCGCGGGGATGATTTCGCTGAAATCCATTTCCATTTACTTGCCCCCCACGGAAATCAGGCCAGGCACGGCGACTTTCTTCTCGACCATGCGCATGAGCAGCATCAGGCCCATGTTCAGGGTGAAGTAGATCAGCGTGGCGAGGGTGAACGCCTCGAACAGGTTGGCGGAAAACTCGGCGGTCTGCTTGGTCTGCGCCAGCAGCTCCATCAGGCCGATCAGCGAGGCCACCGAGGAGTTCTTGAACACGTTCAGGAATTCCGAAGTGAGCGGCGGAATGATGATCCGGTAGGCCTGGGGCAGCAGCACGTTCATGTAGATCTGCGGCAGGCTGAAGCCCATCGCGCGCCCGGCCGACTCCTGGCCGCGGGGCAGCGCCTGGATGCCGGTGCGCACCTGCTCGCAGACACGGGCGGCGGTGAACAGGCCCAGGCAGATGACTACGCTGATCAGCGCCGAGGTGGTCGGGTTGAGGTCCTGCTTGAACCACTCCTGCAGGCCTTCGGGCAGCAGGTCCGGCACCAGGAAGTACCAGATGAACAGCTGCACCAGCAGCGGCACATTGCGGAACAGCTCGACGTAGGCGGTGGCGATCCCTGACACCAGACGATTGGGTACGGTACGCATCACGCCGAGCAGCGAGCCCAGCAGCAAGGCGATGATCCAGGCGGAGATGGCGATGGCGATGGTCCAGCCCAGGCCGGTGACGTACCAGTCCAGATAGGTTTCGCTGCCCACGCCGGTGGACTTGAAGAACACGCCCCAGTCCCAGTTGTAATTCATCGGGATTTCCCCTCAGACGGTTGTTTCACGGGCACCTCGATACATCCGGGGGCGTTCGACGCCCTCGGATGTAAAGGTTAGACACTAACTAGGTGGCCTGTTGGATGGATTCGCGCGGATGCGCTTCAGGCCACTATTTGCCGGAGGTCAGGACTTCTTCTCGTCCGCGGCCTTGTCGGTCGGCTCGGCGATCAGCTTCTTCAGTTCGTCGCTCATCGGGAACTGCAGGTTCAGGCCCTTTGGCGGAATTGGCTGCTGGAACCACTTGTCGTAGCTCTTGTTGACTTCACCCGACTTGAAGTAGGCGACGATGGCTTCGTCGACTGCCTTCTTGAAGGCTGGGTCGTCCTTGCGCACCATGCAGCCGTAGATTTCGTACGACTGTGGGGTACCGGTGATGGTCCAGTCGGACGGTTTCTTGGCCTTGGCCATTTCACCGGCCAGCAGCGCGTCGTCCATCATGAAGGCCACGGCGCGGCCGCTTTCGAGCATGTTGAAGGCTTCGCCGTGGTCCTTGGCGGAGATCACGTTCATCTTCATCTGCTTGTCGGCGTTCATCGCCTTGAGGATGCGCTCGGAGGTGGTACCGGCGGTGGTTACCACGTTCTTGCCGGCCAGGTCCGGGAAGTCTTTATAGGATGGCTGGCCATCCTTGACCTTGGTCAGCAGGCGGGTGCCGACTTCAAAGATGCCCACCGAGAAGCCGACCTGCTGCTGGCGCTCGACGTTGTTGGTGGTGGAGCCGCACTCAAGGTCCACGGTGCCGTTCTGCACCAGCGGGATGCGGGTTTGCGAAGTGACCAGGTTGTACTTGACCTTGATGTCGGTGCCCAGTTGCTTCTTCAGGGCTTCGACGACGGCCAGCTGGATGTCGTGGGAGTAACCCACGGGCGCAGTGCTGCCTGCCAGGTAGGAAAACGGAATGGAAGAGTCGCGGTGGCCCAGGGTGATGGTGCCCGAATCCTTGATCTTCTTCAGGGTACCGGTGAGCTCTTCAGCCATGACCGGCGATGCGATGACAGCGGCCGCGATGGCGGCGCCCAGCAATTGACGAACGATGCGCATCAAATTTTCCTCGACGTGTTTGTTTTTTTTATGGAGCCGTTGGCGGACTCTTCGTTCAACGAATACAGCATGAAGCGGGTGCATTCGGCTTCCAAGTGTAGAGCATGAGTCGTGCCAAGCCCTGATAATCATCATAACGCTGTGAAAATGCTGAGTATTAATCTTTTTTGACGCGGTGAAACTTAGCTCGTAGCAGACGGGTTCCCGAACGGATCTCTCTTTGGCGTTCGGTGTTCCGAACGAATTGTTATCGGTTTGCGAGGTGGCCAATGGAAAGTGGCAACTATGTACAGGGTCTTTCTCAAGCGCGAGTGGTGTACTGAGATTCTCATCTCGTCAAGGACCCTGACATGACAGTCGCGCCGTTTTTCCCGCATTCGATCGATGGACTGATTGCACGGCAACTACCTGTGTGGATGACTCGGCACGGCGTGGATCACTTGCTGTCGTTGCGCCTCGCGCTACGTCGACAGGAGGCGGCGTCGAGCGCGCTTAAGCAGGTATTGGACGGTATTCCTTCGCTGGAAAAGTTTGCTGAGCAACTGCTGGAGCCTGCGCTTCGCGCGCGTGGCGTTGCCAGCCCCGATGTCCGACGCAGCACAGTACGCATCGTCGAGCAATTCAGTTTACCGACGGTAGCCCCTAGCCTTTATCGACCAAGCTACGAGCGTTCTTCCATCCGCACGCTGTTGGTTGCCGCCCTGCACAATTTCCATGTCACCGAAACCCGGCCTGGGCTTAGGCGCAAGGGGCAATTGCATGCAAAGTCCGGCCGTGTGCTGCCGCTGGGATTCGAAGCTTTCGCAGGGCTGTGTCGACAAGTGGACATAGGGGGGCGCTACCAGGCGCTTCTCAATCAGCACCTGGTGCCATCCGATCAGCCAGGCGACCTTCCTGGAGAGGCTGCGCAGCGGCTGCATCGACGTTTCGAGGAGAGCCTGCGCAGTCACTTTGAGGTAGCTGTGCGCATTGCCACACTCAAGGGGAACCTGGATGAGCAAAGTTATCTTCACTTGTTGCCAGTAACTGCGCCCAAGCCGATCGTGCCTACCTTGCCAGGCGTCATCATGCCGCGCCAACTCTACCTGCTCGGTAAATGCGTGAGGGGGGTGGTGACACTGGAGGTGCGGCAGGAGCTTGATGCGCCTTTACTAGGTGTGATCGCCTGGATTCCTGGCGATCCGCTATCACCCGTTGCGCGTCATGACTCTTGGCAGGCGCTGTACGACGCGCTGGCCGAACGGCTGCGCGACAAGACCTTTCGCGGCTTCTTTTCACGTTTCATAAGCGAGCGTGACCGGGGGGCATTCTTCACCTTGCTCGAGGAGCGTCTGCAGGCCACGGCAGCGCACGGGGTATCACTGGATGGGCGCTGTCTGGTCATTGATGCCCCTTTGTTCGAACACCTGCGGACGCTGTGGATCAGCAAAATGCTCGACGACGCCAGGGTGCTTGCCGTCCCGACAGGCGACGAGGATCAAGAGGAGCGAGATCGTCGTCTGGCCGCCTACGCATCGTTTGGGCTGGACCTGATGAACCTCGCAGGCCTTTTCATTCCCTTGGTGGGCGAAGTGATGTTGGGGGTTGCAGCGGTGCAGATCGCCAGTGAAGTCTACGAGGGTTACCAGGATTGGCGCATTGGCGATCGCCAAGGGGCACTGGACCATCTTTTTGGCGTGGCTGAGAACGTTATCCTAGGGGCAGTGATGGCCAAAGGGGCAGCAGGGGCCGTCAAGGTACTTGACCGCTCGATGTTCGTCGACGGCCTGGCGCCGGTATGCACCTCGACAGGTGACCTGAAGTTGATGGCTGACGATCTGGCGGCCTATCACGATCCGCGCAATGTCGCTGCTGGCGACCAGGAAAGGGTATGGCAACACGATGGCTTTTCTCTGCGCATAGTCGATGATCCGCTTACCGGTACCTGGCGCGTGCGACACCCACGCGATGCTGAAGCTTATCGTCCGCTGATCGAGAGCAACGAGGATGGCGGTTGGGTTCATGAGCTGGAACAGCCGCATTATTGGCAGGGTGCGGGGAACCTGGTACGGCGCTTCAACGAACGGTGGCGTGAGTTACCTGATACGACAGCTGACTATCTGCTTCAGGTCACCGGCATTGATGAGGCAAGTATCAGGTTGCTTCACCTGCGGGGCGCGCCAGCACCGGCCAGGCTTGTGGATGCGTTGGAACTGCATCAGGTGCACGAGCAGTTTCCGACTCTTTCTGGACCTGCGCTGGCGCAGCGACTCAGCGAGCGCCAGATGTCGCCAAGCCCTGAAGAGTCCGTGCTGTTAAGGCAATTCCCCACTTTGACCGCGCGTACGGCACGTGAACTGTTCAAGGCCGCCACGGGTGCCGAGATCGAGCATCTCGCGACCGGTCGCGTGCCTTTGGCACTGGCTGAGCGTGCGCGTTGGCTCGCACGACAGCACCGTATAGACCGCGGCTGTGCCGGTTTGCGCTTGCCCAGGTTGGCTAACGCCGATACCGAGCGGCTGGCATTGGGGCTGCTCGATGGGCTGGCGCCGTGGGGGAGCGGAGTACGGATAGAGCTGCGACAGGGCTCTGTGAGTGGACCGCTACTGGCTGCCCATGGGGCTTTGGACAGCGACGCTATCCGGGTGATCACCAGGCATGGCGACGGCTACGGATGGTCCTCGGGGCCGGTTGAGTCGGCAGATCTGATGCAGGCGCTGCTTGGCTCTCTGGAACAAGAGCAAGCGGTATTGCCCGACGGCAGCCGTATAAGCGCGACGGCCTTGGGCGAAAGGCTGGCGGCTAATGCCGCGGCCGATAGGCAACAGGCGGCTCTATTGATGGGCCTGGTATCGCAGGATGCTTTCCGCCCGCCGGTAGGCTTTGCAGACGGGCGTGTGGGGTACGCCTTGAGCGGGCGGGCGGGGGGAAGCCGACAAGCCATTCGACGCGGTATTCATCAAATCTTCCCGACGCTCAGCGACGACGAAATGCACGCCTACCTGATGAATCTGATGAACCAGCGTATAGGTTTCTGGGAGCATTACGCCCAGCTGCAGGAGCAATTGGCCGGTCTGAAAAGCCATTTGCAGTCGTGGCGCCGCGAGGCCGTCAACGCGCTGGATGCGCGCAGGCGGCGAAATGTGGCGAATGCGCTGCGGCGTAGTTGGCGGCGCAAACTCACCAACCTGGCTGACGAGTACGTACTGGAAATCGAAGGTGAGCGCGTAGGTAGCCTGCCCGCATTGCCCGATGGAGTGGATTACCACCACGTCCGGCGCTTGACGCTCCGCGACATGGCGCTTGCCGAGCTGGATGAGGGCTTTTTGCGTCGCTTCCCCAATCTGGTCGAGTTGAACTTGTCTGGCAACCATTTGACTGAAATTCCTGCAGGCATCGAGACATTGGAGCATCTGCGGCATTTGCATCTGCAAGGCAACCGGATCGAGCTCGATCACGTAGGCCAGCGTCGGCTTGCCGCACTTAATTCATTACAGGTGCTGGACCTCAGCCACAACCCGCTGCGCCGGGCCCCGGTGTTGACTCATCTACGCAGCCTGCGCACCGTGAGTCTGCGAGCTGTGGGGCTGGAGGCGCTGCCTGATCGCGTTTCCTGGCGGGCCACTGTCGACCTTCGCGACAACCGCATCCGTCAACTGCGCCAGGACCTCTTGGAGTTGCGCCAACAGGTCGAGCGGCTCGCCCTGCACGACAATCCCCTGGATGAAAGAAGTGAGGGGCTGCTGGACGAAGCTAGCGGCGGTGCGGTGGGCGCGGCAAGAGGTGCTGCAGGATATCGTCATCAGCCAGTTGATGAGCAACTGTGTGAAACCTGGCTGGGTTCTGCCAGTGGGCGTGAGCGTGAACGTTGGCGGGCAGTGTGGCAGGCGCTGAGCGAGGAACCTGGATCAGCGGGTTTGTTTCAATTTCTGGCCGACTTTTCCGATTCGGTGGACTTCGGGGAGCATGCAGGCCATTACCGAACTCGAGTGTGGCGTATCCTGGACTACTGCGAACAGCATGAGGCGGTACGCCAGCGGTTGTTCCTGGAGGCTTCCGGCCAGCGCACCTGCGAAGACGGCCTGCTGTTGATTCTCAGCCAGTTGGAGCTTGGCGTACTGGTCGAGCGAGCAGTCAGTGGTGTACCTGCTGTTGATGTCGAGGATCGGCTGATGCGCCTTGGGCGATCGTTGTTCCGCCTGGATGAGGTGGACCGCATCGCGGCCCGGCACGTTGAGCGAATACGTGAGGCCAGCCTGCCGGTAGATGAGATTGAGGTAAGGTTTTTCTATCGTTACAAACTGCTACACCCACTCGGCTTGCCGCTGGAGTCGGACTCAATGCATTACCAAGGTCACGCCCGGGTGACTACCAGTGACGTGCTCCGTGCGCAAGACCAGGTATTGGGCGCTGAAACGGCAGATGCGTTGATCGAGTCGACTGCACAGCGCCCGTTCTGGGCGGCCCATGTGCGCGAGCGCTACGCTTCTCGATTCGCTGCGTTGGCTGAACCGCTGCGGTTGCGCATGGAAGCGCTGGAGGCGGATGTCGAGCAAAGCCGGATTGATGATTGGACCTTCACGCTACGCAGCAACGCACTGATGTACGAGTTCGAGCTCGCCGAGCGCCGCTTGCTCAGGACGCTGGCCCGTGAGGTCTACCAGCGTCTGTATTGCTGAATACCTGCGCAATCGCTCCCGGGCGCCCATCGCGGGGCGCATGGGATGCTTTCAAGCGGCGCAAGCCTGTTCGGAGCGAGCCCGCAGATAGGTGGCGAGAGCCTGTTGCTCCGAGAAGCTTGTGAACAAGCCCAGCTTGGTGCGGCGCCAAAGAATATCTTCGGCGTCCAGCGCCCATTCCTGCTGGCAAAGATAATCCACTTCTCGGCTGAACAGTCCGCCCCCGATGGATTGGCCCAGGTCCTCAGGTCCGTTCATACCGTCAAGGATGTGCCAGGCTCGGCTGCCGTAGGTAATCGCCCAGCGTTTGGCGATATCTGGTGCCAACCAGCCGTGACGAGCTTGTATGTCTGCGGCGAGTGCCTGAGCAGTGCTCATGTCTTCACCGCCTGGCAATGGCGCATCGGCAGTCCAGCTACCGCGCATCTGGGTGAAGAACGGCTTGAGTTCGGCCATGGCCGATTCGGCCAGCTTGCGGTAGGTGGTGAGCTTGCCCCCGAACACCGACAGCAGCGGCGCCTGCCCTTCACTTGCGGACAACGCCAGTGTGTAGTCACGGGTCACCGCCGACGGGTTGTCCGACTCGTCGTTGCACAGCGGACGCACCCCGGAGTAAGTGTGCAGGATGTCGCTGCGGTTCAGTTGGTGGTTGAAGTGGGCGTTCACTACATTCAGCAGGTAATCGGTTTCCTGCTCGGTGATCGCCACCTTGGCCGGGTCGCCGCTGTATTCGCGGTCGGTGGTGCCGATCAGGGTGAAACGGTCCAGGTACGGGATGCAGAAAACGATGCGCTGGTCTTCGTTCTGCAGGATATAGGCATGTTCGCCTTCGTACAGACGCGGCACGATAAGGTGGCTGCCCTGGATCAGGCGGATACCGTAGGGCGCGTCGAGCTTCAAGTCGTCCTTGATAAAGCTGGCCACCCAGGGGCCGGCAGCATTGACCAAGGCGCGGGCACGAATGGTCTGCAGGCTGCCATCGGCGTTCTGCAATTCCACCTGCCACACGCCATCGATGCGTTCGGCGCGCAGGCAGCGGGTGCGCGTGCGGATCTGCGCGCCCTGTTCACGCGCGGCCATCGCGTTGAGCACTACCAGGCGGGCGTCATCCACCGCGCAGTCGGCATATTCGAAACCGCGGGTGATGGCCGGCTTGAGCGGGTAACCCGGGCCGAAGCGCAGGCTGCGCGAAGCACCCAGGCGCTTGCGCTTGCCGAGGTGATCGTAGAGGAACAAACCAGCGCGGATCATCCAGGCGGGGCGCAGGTGCGGGCGGTGCGGCAGCACGAAGCGCATGGGCTTGACGATGTGCGGCGCCTTGGCCAGCAGCACTTCACGCTCGGCCAGGGCTTCGCGTACAAGGCGGAACTCATAGTGCTCCAGGTAGCGCAAGCCACCGTGGATCAGCTTGCTGCTGGCCGAGGAGGTGTGTTGTGCCAGGTCATCCTTTTCACAAAGGAACACCTTGAGGCCACGCCCGGCGGCATCGGCAGCAATGCCCACGCCATTGATGCCACCGCCGATAACGGCGAGGTCGTAGCAGTCTTGGAGGGGGGGCTGGGACGAAACGGGCTGGGACACGGGCAAGGCCTCCTGGGGCTGTTCACAGCGAATGTGAACATCAATGTTCGTTTGCGAAAATAGTAGCCTAATGAACAGGCGGCGGCCAGTCAGTCTTCATAGAAAAAACTGATCGGATGACAGGGAAATGAACATTTTCGAAAAGGCAGGGTGATCGATTTGCAAGGCAGGAAGATCAAGCGCCGCCAGGACGGTGCTCGACCCGACTGCTTGCAATAGGCGAGGCGGGCGGTCTCAAACCACGTCGAGGCGAATCTTGTACTGGTTGAGCAACTGGGTCAGGGCCGGGGAAGGTGCCTGGTCGGTCACCAGGCAGTCGACCAGGCTGATCGAGCCCAGGCGAACCATGGCATTGCGCCCGAACTTGCTTGAGTCCGCCGCCAGCAGCACCTGGCGGGCATTGGCGATGATGGCCTGGGATACCCGTACTTCCTGGTAGTCGAAGTCCAGCAGGCTACCGTCCTCGTCAATGCCGCTGATGCCGACCACGGCGAAATCGACCTTGAACTGATTAATGAAGTCGACGCTTGCCTGGCCAACCACGCCACCGTCGCGGCGTACCGTGCCGCCGGCCACCAGCACTTCGAAATCGTCCTTGGCCGCCAGGATCGCCGCCACGTGCAGGTTGTTGGTGATGACTTTCAGGTGATTGTGGTTGAGCAGGGCGCGGGCGATGGATTCGGTGGTGGTGCCGATGTTGATGAACAGCGAGGCATGGTCGGGAATCTGCCGGGCCACGGCGTCGGCGATGCGTTGCTTCTCGTCGCGCATCTGGTCTGCGCGCATGGCGTAGGCGGTGTTCTCGATGCTCGAGTCGTAAGCGGCCCCACCATGGTAGCGGCGCAGCAGGTTGGCTTCGGCGAGCTGGTTGATATCGCGGCGGATGGTCTGTGGGGTGACGACGAACAGCTGCGCCATTTCCTCGATGCTGACATAGCCGCGTTCGCGGACGAGCTCGAGAATTTGTTGTTGGCGTGGGGGCAGATTCATGGGCGGTCCTTTGGGGCAGCCGGACAAATTCTGCAATGATGCCGCAGGAAGGGGATGGCGACCAGTAGGCCGTTGCTCAGTCGGGGCCGCGCAGCGGCCCCGACTTCATAGCTTCAGGCGTCGTGATCTTCCCAGTCGCGGGTGCGATCCACGGCCTTGCGCCAGCCCTTGTACAGCTTCTCCTTGGCCGCTTCGTCCAACTGCGGGCTGAACTCGCGCTCGATGATCGCCTTGTCGCGCAGCTCGTCCAGGCCGCTCCAGAAACCGCAGGCCAGGCCCGCCAGGTAGGCTGCGCCCAGTGCTGTGGTTTCGCGCATTTTCGGACGCTCGACGCAGGTGCCGAGAATGTCGGCCTGGAACTGCATGAGGAAGTTGTTGGCTACCGCGCCACCGTCCACGCGCAGTTCGGACAGGCGCTGGCCGCAGTCCTGCTGCATGGCGTCGAGCACGTCGCGGGTCTGGTAGGCGATCGACTCGAGGGCGGCACGGATGATGTGGTCGACCTTGACGCCACGGGTCAGGCCGAACAGCGCGCCCCGGGCGTACGGGTCCCAGTAGGGCGCGCCCAGGCCGGTGAAGGCTGGCACTAGGTAGACGCCGTTGCTGTCCTTGACCTTGCTGGCGAAGTACTCGGTGTCGTAGGCGTCGTTGACGATCTTCAGTTCGTCGCGCAGCCACTGCACGGTGGAGCCACCGTTGAAGACCGCGCCCTCAAGGGCGTAGGCCACTTCGCCACGCGGGCCGCAGGCGATGGTGGTGAGCAGGCCGTGGGACGATTGCACCGCCTTGTCGCCGGTGTTCATCAGCAGGAAGCAGCCCGTGCCGTAGGTGTTCTTGGCCTGGCCGGGCTCCACGCACATCTGGCCGAACAGCGCCGATTGCTGGTCACCGGCGATACCGGCGATGGCAATTCCGCTCTTGGTGTGGCCATAGACTTCGGACGACGGGCGAACCTCGGGCAGCATCTGGCTTGGGATGCCGAGGATATCGAGGAGCTTTTCGTCCCATTGCAGGCTGTGGATGTTGAACATCAGCGTGCGCGAGGCGTTGGTGTAGTCGGTGACATGCACCTTGCCGCCGGAGAATTTCCAGATCAGCCAGGTATCGATGGTGCCGAACAGCAGCTCGCCACGCTCGGCGCGTTCGCGCACGCCCTCGACGTTATCGAGGATCCACTTGAGCTTGGTGCCGGAGAAGTACGGGTCGGTGACCAGGCCGGTTGCCTCGCGGATATATTGCTCATGGCCGTCGCGCTTGAGCTGAGCGCAGATCTCGGTGCTGCGCCGGCATTGCCAGACGATGGCGTTGTACACCGGGCGCCCGGTTTCCTTGTCCCAGACGACGGTGGTCTCGCGCTGGTTGGTGATGCCGATGGCGGCGACCTGGGCGTGGCTGATGCCGGCCTGGGCCAGGGCCTCGACCATGGTCGCGCTCTGGGTGGCGAAGATTTCCATCGGGTCGTGCTCGACCCAGCCCGCCTGTGGGTAGTGCTGGGCGAATTCACGCTGCGAGGTGCCCACCACGTTGGCGTCGCGATCGAAGATGATGGCGCGCGAACTGGTGGTGCCCTGGTCCAGGGCGATGATGTAGTTCTTGTCCAGGGTATCGGTCATGTCGGTGGCCTTGCACGAATAGGGGGTAGTTCAGGGCGTGGCGGGCGCCGGGTGTCAGCCCGGGCCCGGCGTTGGCATCAGGAAACCTGGGTGTCGCCCTGAGGATTATCGTCTGTCTGTTGAGCCGCGGCTTGTGTCGTCGGCAAATTGCGGGCGATCAGCCCGCGGTACAGGGCCGCGCCCAGGCTGGCGCCGAGGATCGGCGCGAACACCGGCACCAGGAAATACGGAATATCGCGCCCGCCGGTGAAGGCAACTTCGCCCCAGCCGGCCAGGAAGGTCATCAGTTTAGGCCCGAAATCGCGCGCCGGGTTCATCGCAAACCCGGTCAGCGGGCCCATTGCGCTGCCGATCACGGCGATCAGCAGGCCGATCAGCAGGGGCGCGGTGGCGCCACGGGGCAGGCCGTTGTTGTCGTCGGTCAGGGCCATGATCACGGCCATCAGAATGGCGGTGATGATCACTTCGACCAGGAACGCCTGGCCGGTGGATAGCGCCGGGTGCGGATAGGTGGAGAACACCGAGGCCAGTTCGAGGCTGGCCTGGCTGCCGCGCAACATGGCGTGGCTTTGTTCGAAATCGAAGAACAGATTGCTGTACAGGAAGTACACCAACGCGGCGCCGCAGAATGCGCCGCACACCTGGGCGAGCATGTAGAACGGTAGCTTGCGCTTGTCGAAGCCGGCGAACACGGCCAGCGCGATGCTGACCGCCGGGTTCAGGTGCGCGCCGGACACACCGGCAGTGAGGTAGATCGCCATGCTCACGCCGACCCCCCAGATGATGCTTATTTCCCACAGGCCGAAGCTGGCCCCGGCGACCTTGAGCGCGGCAACACAGCCGGTACCGAAGAAGATGAGTAGGGCAGTGCCGAGGAATTCCGCCAGGCACTGGGCGGAAAGCGTGGGTTGTCGTAGAGCATTCGTCATGTATGACCTCGGTTCTTGTTGTTGTGAGGCGCTGGGCGCTCGACAGCAAAAAGCCCGGAGTCGATCCCCATTGACGCCGGGCGGGTACAGGAGGCGCACCTTATAGGTGCACCATTTATTCATAAACGAAAAAATATAGACAAGAAACGCTGATGTCAAAGGTCGAAAATGAACGTTCAGCCACATTCTGACTACCGTGCCGCGCGGTGAACCCACGGCCGCTGCTCTAGCCTGGGTCCTGCGCTGGCTGCCCCGGCGGATTTACCCTAAAGTACCGGGCGACTTGTGATCGCCTGGAGCCGTTGATGACCCCCGCCCTGGACCTATTGAAAAAGGCGCGTGCCGAACACCGCGTGCACAGCTACGAACATGATCCGAAATCCGCATCGTACGGTCTGGAGGCTGCGGAAAAGCTCGGCCTTGACCCATTGCGCGTGTTCAAGACGCTGCTCGCCAGCAGCGAAAAAGGTGAGCTGCTGGTGGCAGTGGTGCCGGTGGGTGGAACGCTCGATCTGAAGGCATTGGCCCATGCGGCCGGCGTGAAGAAATGCGAAATGGCCGACCCCCAGGCTGCCCAGCGCGCCACGGGCTACCTGGTTGGCGGGATCAGCCCGCTGGGACAAAAGAAGCGCCTGCGCACTTTCATCGATCAATCCGCGCAACAACATGAAACGATTCATGTTAGCGCTGGCCGCCGCGGCCTGGAGGTGGAACTCGCCGCAGCAGTGCTCGCTGCCCATACCCAGGCACAGTTCGCCGAGATCGGCCGTGGCTGATCATCTGTACTGATTCAAATTCCACGACTCTGTCACTGTTCGGTCCAGACGCCTTGCTCCATGCTCGTGGCCTTTGCGCCCTACACAGGAGTCGTGGCATGCAACTGCATTTTCACCAGGTCGATGCGTTCAGTGACCGGCCCTTCGCCGGCAATCCGGCCATGGTCTACCACCTGGAACAGTGGCTCGACGATGCGCTGATGCAGCAGATCGCCGCCGAGCACAACCTCGCCGAAACTGCGTTCGTGGTCGCTGAAGGAGAGGGCTACCGGATTCGCTGGTTCACCCCCGCAACCGAAGTGCCGCTGTGCGGTCATGCCACCCTCGCCAGTGCCCATGTTCTGTTCGAGGTCTATGGTGAGCAGAAGCCTCGTCTGGACTTTCAAAGCCTGTCCGGTCCATTGAGCGTGGCGCGTGAAGGGGGCCGCCTGTGGCTCGATTTCCCGCGCATTGATCCTCAGCCCATGGCTGAGTCGGTGGCCGTGGCCGAGGCGCTGGGGTGCGAGGTACAGGAGGTTTACCAGACCAAGGAGCTGCTGGTTGTACTGGCTTCTGAGCAAGCCGTGCGTGCCTGCGCGCCAGACATGGTGGCGTTGGCAAGACTGCCGGGTTTGGGCGTAATCGTAACGGCGCCTGGTGAAGAGCACGATTTCGTGTCGCGCTATTTTGCACCGAGTATTGGAATCCCCGAGGATCCTGTCACCGGTTCGATTCACTGCTCGCTCATTCCTTACTGGGCGGCACGCCTTGGCAGGTCGCAATTGCACGCGTTCCAGCTCTCCGCACGTGGTGGGGAGCTGTTCTGCCGACTGCAGGGGCAGCGGGTGAAGATTGGTGGGCAGGCCCGGTTGGTAGCCTCTGGCACCTTGGTGCTGTGATTCAAGCCGTTCGCGAAGCAAGTCCGCTTCCGCACCGTTGTAGCGGTATGCAAAAGCGTGCATGCCCCATAATGCTTGTCAAATCCTACAGCGCCGAGCTGATGCGCCGCACACCGCTCTCCTGGCGCGTCAGCTGCGCGGCAACGCTGCCGGGCACCGCGAACAACACCAGGTGTTCGGCCGCCACTGCAATACCGACCTGTTGGCCGAGCGGGTGGTCGTTGTGGCTGGGGAAGATCGCTTCAAGCTGGCTGCCGGTGGGAAGCTGCAGGCGGTACAAGGTTGAAGCGCCAAGGAAACTCTTGCCGATTATCTGCGCTCGCAACGTGCTGTCTGGAGCGTGGATGATGTCGTCAGGGCGCAGCAACACGTCCACCGAACTGCCGGGTGCCATGGTGTAGGCTCGGTTGCCGCGAAGCTCGCCGAGTTCGGTGCTTACTGCTTCGTGGCTGCTCATCTGGCCACGAATGAAGTAGCCCTGGCCGATGAAGCTGGCGACGAACGGGGTCTGCGGTTCGTGGTAGAGGTTGTAGGGCGTGTCCCACTGCTCCAGGCGCCCCTCCTTGAACACCCCTACGTGATCGCTGACGGCAAAGGCTTCTTCCTGGTCGTGGGTGACCAGGATGGCGCTGGTGCCTCGGCTCTTGAGAATATCACGGACCTCATGGCTCAAGCGTCGGCGCAGCTCCACGTCGAGGTTGGAGAACGGCTCGTCAAGCAACAGCAACTGTGGCTCCGGCGCAAGCGCCCGGGCCAGTGCCACGCGTTGCTGCTGGCCACCCGACAGTTCGTGCGGGTAACGCCCGCCGAGGCCGGCCAGCTTGACTAGTTCGAGCATCTCCTCGACCACCATAGCCTGGCGCGGATGCTTGGCGATGCCGAAGGCGATGTTCTGTGCGACGGTCAGATGGGGAAACAGTGCGTAGTCCTGGAACACCATGCCGATCCGGCGTTTCTCTGGAGCCAGGGTAAAGCCGGCGCGGGAGATGACCTCGCCTCCCAGCTGGATCTCGCCCTCGTGCACCGGCTCGAACCCTGCGATGGCGCGCAGCGTGGTGGTCTTGCCGCAACCGGACGACCCTAGCAGGCAACCGATGTCGCCCGCGTTGAGGTGCAGGTTGAGGTTCTGGACGATGCGCTGCGCGCCATAGCCGCAGGCCAGGTTGCGCAGGTTGAGCAGTAGCTGTTGACTCATGCGTGGTGGTAAGCCGGTTCTACAAGAAATTCCAGAAGGGCCTTCTGCGCATGCAGGCGGTTCTCAGCTTCGTCCCAGGCGACCGAGCGGGGGTCATCGAGCAGGTCCTGGCTGATTTCCTCGCCACGGTGGGCGGGCAGGCAATGCATGAACAGGGCGTCGGGTGCCGCCAGGTCGAGCAGTTCGCGGGTGACCTGGTAAGGCGCGAAATGCGCCAGGCGGCGTGCAGTTTCCTCTTCCTGGCCCATGGAAGTCCAGACATCCGTGGTTACCAGGTGGGCGCCGCGCACGGCTTCCTTCGGATCACGGATGATCTGCACGCGGTCGCCGCCCAATTGCAGGAAGCGCGGATCGGGCTCGTAGCCTTCAGGGCAAGTGATGCGCAATTGGAAATCGAACTGCACGGCAGCTTCGATATAGGAGTTGCACATGTTGAAGCCGTCGCCGACCCAGGCCACGGTCTTGCCCTGGATCGCGCCACGGTGCTCGAAGAAGGTCTGCATGTCTGCCAGCAACTGGCAGGGGTGCGATTCGTCGGACAGGCCATTGATGACCGGCACCTTCGAATTGGCGGCGAATTCGGTGAGCGTGCTGTGGGCGTGCGTGCGGATCATGACCACATCCACCATGCTCGACAGCACGATGGCGCTGTCGGCGATCGGCTCGCCGCGGCCCAGCTGGGTGTCGCGCGGCGACAGGAAGATCGCCTGGCCGCCAAGCTGGATCATGCCCGCTTCGAACGATACCCGGGTACGGGTCGAGGATTTCTCGAAGATCATCCCCAGCACGCGGTTCTTCAACGGCTCGAACAGCACGCCTCGTTTACGCAGGTCCTTCAGCTCGATGCCGCGACGGATCACGCCGAGCAATTCGTCAGCGGTGAAATCCAGCAGGGAGAGAAAGTGCCTAGCGCTCATGATTGACTACCTTATCTGCAACGTTTTGCAGGTCGACCGTATGGGTTTTGTTGACAACGGGAGTGACCTGCGGCGTAAGCCGCACGGGGCGGACGGAATAGGGAAAGGCGCAATACTATAATTAAATGTCGCCTTAAACCAAGAGGGGAAACAGCGCCTCTGTGTCAAAGGGTGTCGTAAGCCTTTGGCGAGCAGCTGTTTTTTATTTGCTACAGAGGTTGTACACGGCTTACCTCGATTTTGGCAAATTCATCGTCGCGAATCGTCGGCCTGATGTCGCCCGATTCATGCGGCGAAGCGCGCTGGCAAGCCCGGTTGGTGCGGCGCATAGTCGAACCTCCAGAACAACAAGGCAGAGGCGGCCATGACCAAGACCCTGCATCACCGAGCCTGTCACCTGTGCGAGGCCATTTGTGGCCTGAACATCGAAATCACCCATGAGGCAGAGGGACCGCCGCGGATCAGCTCGATCAAGGGTGATCCGCAGGATCCGTTCAGCCGCGGCCACATCTGCCCCAAGGCGGTCGCCCTGCAGGATATCCAGGAAGACCCCGACCGCCTGCGCCAGCCTCATCGGCGCATCGGTGACCAGTGGCAGGCGATCGGCTGGGACGAGGCCTTCGCCTTCGCCGCAGAGCGGCTGTGGGCGGTGCAGCAAGCCCATGGACGTAACGCAGTGGCGGTCTACCAGGGCAACCCCAGCGTGCACAACTATGGTTTGATGACCCACAGCAACTACTTCCTCGGCCTGCTCAAGACCCGCAACCGCTTCTCGGCCACCTCGGTGGACCAGCTGCCGCAGCACCTGACCAGCCACCTGATGTACGGCCATGGCCTGTTGTTGCCTATTCCGGACATTGACCACACGCAGTTCATGCTGATTCTTGGCGGCAATCCCCTGGCTTCCAATGGCAGCATCATGACCGTCCCCGATGTGGAAAAACGCCTGAAGGCACTCAAGGCCAGGGGCGGGCAGTTGGTGGTGGTGGATCCGCGGCGCAGCGAGACGGCGTTACTGGCCGATCGGCACCTGTTCATTCGCCCCGGTGGCGACGCAGCGCTGTTGTGTGGTCTGTTGCATACCCTGTTCGCCGAGGGCCTGGCCCGTGGTTCGCACCTGCCGATCAATGGCCTGCAGCAGGTGCGCGAGGCGATCCTGCCGTTCGATGCCGCCAGCATGAGCGCGTTGTGCGGCATCCCGGCCGAGGAAATCCGCCGATTGGCGCGGGACTTCGCCGCCGCCGACAAAGCGGTGTGCTATGGCCGGATGGGGGTATCGACCCAGGCCTTCGGCTCGTTGTGCCACTGGCTGGTGCAATTGATCAACCTGGTCACCGGCAACCTCGATCGGGTTGGCGGTGCGTTATGCACCGAGCCGGCGGTCGATCTGGTCGCCAGCACCTCGGGTGGCCACTTCGACCAGTGGCGCAGCCGCGTCTCGGGGTTGCCCGAATATGCTGGTGAGCTACCGGTCTCGGCCTTGGCCGAGGAGATCCTCGAGCCCGGTGACGGGCAGGTACGGGCATTGGTGACCGTGGCCGGCAACCCGGTGCTGTCCACGCCCAACGGGCGGCGCCTGGACGAGGCTTTGGCCGGCCTGGAGTTCATGCTCAGCATCGACCTCTACATCAACGAAACCACGCGTCATGCTGACCTGATCCTGCCCTCCACCTCGGCGCTGGAGAATGACCACTACGATTCCACCTTCAACTTGCTGGCGGTACGCAACGTCACCCGCTTCAACCGGGCGATCCTGCCCAAACCGGAGGGGGCGCTGCATGACTGGGAGATTTTCGTAGGCCTGGCCGAAGCCTTTGCCCAGCGTGCGCAGGTCGAGCTCAAGGCGACCCTGCCACCGGCACGAATGATCGACTTTGCCTTGCGCAAGGGCCCTTATGGTGACGACTCGTCCTGGAAGCTTTCCCTGCAGATGCTCGATGAGCACCCCCACGGCCTGGATCTAGGGCCGCTGGGTGCCAACCTGGCGGTACGCTTGCGCACGGCTGGCGGCAAAGTCGAAGCCGCACCGGCGGTACTGCTCGGTGACCTGCAGCGTCTGGCCCGGCAGGCAGCGCCGACGGCAGGCCAGTTGTTGCTGATCGGCCGCCGTCACGTGCGCAGCAACAATTCCTGGATGCACAACTATCATCGGCTGGTCAAAGGCAAACCGCGGCATCATCTGCTGATGCATCCGGATGATCTGCTCCACCGCCAGTTGCAAGACGGGCAGATGGTGCGGATCCGCTCACGCACGGGCGTGATCGAAGTGCCTGTCCAAGCTAGCGAGGAGATGATGCCAGGGGTGGTCAGCCTGCCCCATGGCTACGGTCACGGGCGCCAGGGCGCGCGCTTGCAGGTGGCCGGTGCACAGCCGGGCGTGAGTGCCAATGACCTGACCGACGAGCACTTGCGTGATGGCGTATCCGGCAACGCCGCCCTCAATGGCGTACCTGTACAAGTGGAGGCCGCCTGAGCATCGGCAAGGCCGAGCACGCCGCTCGGCTTTCCGATACAATGCGTCACCGTGCCGACGACCCAGTCGGAAAGTTCAGCCGAGGTGCTTCATGGATATCATCGATACAATCAAAGAGCAGATCGCCAACAACACCATTCTGCTTTACATGAAAGGTTCGCCGAATGCCCCGCAGTGCGGCTTCTCGGCCAAGGCTTCGCAAGCCGTGATGGGGTGTGGCGAGAAGTTCGCTTATGTCGACATCCTGCAGAACCCGGAAATCCGCGCCAACCTGCCCAAGTACGCCAACTGGCCTACCTTCCCGCAACTTTGGGTGGCGGGTGAACTGGTCGGCGGCAGCGACATCATGATCGAGATGTTCGAAAATGGTGAACTGCAGACCCTGATCAAGGATGCGGCCGCCAAGGCCAAGGCTTCCGAAGCCTGATTCCGGCGTTCCTTGCCAGGATGCAAAAGCCCCGCAATAGCGGGGCTTTTTGTTGTCGTCGGTCTTGCAGTTACTCTTCGCCCATCTGCGACTGCAGGTAGTTCTCGATAGTGATCTTGTCGATCAGGCCCAGTTGAGTCTCCAGCCAGTCGATGTGCTCTTCCTGGTCCTCGAGGATGTCCTCGAGCACGTCGCGCGAACCGAAGTCGCCAGCGGTTTCGCAATGGGCGATGGCGGCTTTCAGGTCGACGTGAGCCTTTTTCTCGAGCTTCAGGTCGCACTCGAGCATCTCTTTGGTGTGCTCGCCAATCATGAGCTTGCCCAGGTCCTGGACGTTGGGAATACCTTCGAGAAAGAGGATGCGCTTGATCAGCTTGTCTGCATCCTTCATCGCCTGGATGGACTCTTTGTACTCGAGTTTGCCGATCCGATTCAGGCCCCAATCTTCGTACATGCGCGCATGCAGGAAGTACTGGTTGATTGCGACCAGCTCGTTTCCGAGGACCTTGTTGAGATGCTGGATGACGCTTACGTCGCCTTTCATGATGGGGTCTGACCTGTAGAAGTTGAGCCAATGCAAACAAGTTTGAGCCTCGCAACTATCTGTGTCAAACCTAAGTGATTGAATAATAAATGAAAATTAATCGGAATAAGAATGTTTGTGAACCGCGTTCGAGCGCTAACTTATTGAATTGCAGGCATAAAAAAACCGGACACTAGGTCCGGTTCTTCGAATTTGGGGGAATTACGCCGCGTTGAATTCAACGGGGTAGGGCAGGGCGGCCTGCTGGCTCAGTTGCAGCTCGGTGAGGGTTTCGCGTACCACCTGCTTGGCGAGGCATGCGCATTTGCCGCATTGGCTGGCAACACTGGTGGCGGCTCGAACTTCCTTGTAGCTGCAGCATCCTTCGTAGATCGCATCGCGGATCTGTCCGTCGGTGACACCGACACAAAGACACACATACATAAAGGCTGACCATCGCAGGTTGATTCGATGGGTTGGAGAGTAATAGTAATGAGAATGGTTGTCAAAACACTTTGTGTAAGGCCCGCGCCAGAGCGACCGATGGTAGAGATTCGGCCTGTCACGCAAAGCTGTGTATGATGGTCAGCCTTTGTTGGATCCGGGGGAACGCGTTCCGCCCGGACAAGGTTTTCCCCCCTCATCAGGAGAGATCGAATGAGCGTACTCGTTGGCAAACAAGCCCCGGACTTCACCGTTCCAGCCGTGCTGGGCAACGGCGAAATCGTCGACAGCTTCAACCTGGCCTCGGCCATCAAGGGCAAGTATGGCCTGGTGTTCTTCTACCCGCTGGACTTCACCTTCGTCTGCCCGTCCGAGCTGATCGCTCTGGACAACCGCATCCCTGACTTCCAGGCGCGCAACGTTGAAGTGATCGGCGTGTCGATCGACTCGCACTTCACCCACAACGCCTGGCGCAATACCCCGGTCAACAATGGCGGCATCGGCCAGGTCAAGTACACCCTGGCGGCTGACATGACCCACGAAATCTGCAAGGCCTACGACGTCGAGTCCGAAGGCGGTGTTGCCTTCCGTGGCGCCTTCCTGATCGACACCAATGGTGTTGTCCGCTCGCAGATCGTCAACGACCTGCCGCTGGGCCGCAACATGGACGAGCTGCTGCGCTTGGTCGACGCCCTGCAATTCCACGAAGAGCACGGCGAAGTCTGCCCGGCCAACTGGAAGAAAGGCGACAAGGGCATGAACGCTTCGCCGGAAGGCGTCGCGGCTTACCTGAGCGAGAACGCTGGCAAGCTGTAATTTGCCAAGTGCATAAAAAACCGGCCCTGGTGGCCGGTTTTTTTTGCCTCAAGTTTCAAGCTGCAAGCTACAAGCGAAAAGCACGGCGCATGCAGACAGCTCTTTCTTGTCGCTTGAAGCTTGTGGCTCGCAGCTCAATCGTCGAAATCGCGCCAGCCGCCCATCTCTTTCCAGCGATTGACGATGCCGCAGAACAGCTCTGCAGTCTTCTCGGTGTCGTAACGCGCCGAATGCGCCTCACGGCCGTCGAAGTCGATGTCCGCGCTCTGGCAAGCTCGGGCCAGCACGGTCTGGCCGTAGGCGAGGCCGGCGAGGGTGGCGGTGTCGAAGCTGGAGAACGGGTGGAACGGGTTGCGCTTGATATCGTTGCGCGCCACCGCAGCATTGAGGAAACCCAGGTCGAAGCTGCTGTTGTGCCCCACCAGGATCGCCCGCTTGCAGCCATTGGCTTTCAGCGCCTTGCGCACGCCGCGGAAAATATCTGTCAGCGCGCTTTCCTCGCTCACCGCCATGCGCAGCGGGTGATCAAGCTTGATGCCGGTGAACTCCAGCGCGGCGGCCTCGATATTGGCTCCCTCGAACGGTTCGACCCGATGGAAGTAGGTGTGCTCGGGGAACAGGAAGCCCTTTTCATCCATGCCGATGGTGACGGCGGCAATCTCCAGCAGCGCGTCGGTAGCGCTGTTGAAGCCACCTGTCTCGACATCCACCACCACAGGCAGGTAGCCGCGGAAACGCTCGGCCATCGGATGGCGCGAGCCGCTGCTGACCTGGCTGTCCTGGTCGTCTTCGTAAAGATCTTCGCTCACGCGTGGTCCTCCTGCAGGCGCCAGCGCAGTGTTTCACCAGCGCGCAGGGGAATGACGGTGGTGTCACCGAAGGGCAGGCTGTCCGGCGCGGTCCATTGCTCACGCACCAGGGTGATGGTGTCGGTATTGCGCGCCAGGCCGTAGAAATCAGGGCCATGCTTGCTGGCGAAGCCTTCGAGCTTGTCCAGGGCGTTACGCTGCTCGAACGCCTCGGCATACAACTCGATGGCGGCATAGGCGGTATAGCAGCCGGCGCAGCCGCAGGCGGCTTCCTTGGCATGCTTGGCGTGAGGCGCCGAGTCGGTACCGAGGAAGAACTTCGGGTTGCCGCTGGTCGCGGCATCCAGCAACGCAACCTGGTGGGTGTTGCGCTTGAGGATCGGCAGGCAATAGAAATGCGGGCGGATACCGCCGACCAACATGTGGTTGCGGTTGTACAGCAGGTGCTGGGCGGTGATGGTGGCACCGACATTGGCCGGCGCCTCGGTGACGAACTGCGCGGCGTCGCTGGTGGTGATGTGTTCGAACACCACTTTCAGGGTCGGGAAACGCTCGACCAGGCGGCGCATGTGCTCGTCGATGAAGCGCTTCTCGCGGTCGAACACGTCGATCTCACTGCGCGTTACCTCACCGTGCACCAGCAAGGGCATGCCGGTTTCGGCCAGTGCCTCGATTGCCGGCAGGATGTTGTCGATGCTGGTCACGCCCGAATCGGAGTTGGTGGTCGCGCCGGCCGGGTACAGCTTGGCGGCGTACACGATCCCGCTGGCCTTCGCGGCGCGGATGTCTTCCGGGCTGGTGCGGTCGGTAAGATACAGCACCATCAGTGGCTCGAAGCGGCTGCCGGCGGGGCGTGCGGCAAGGATGCGCTGGCGGTAGGCGTCGGCCTCGCCGGCGTTGCGCACCGGCGGAACCAGGTTGGGCATGATGATGGCGCGGGCGAAGGTGCGCGCCACGTCACCAACGGTGTGAGGCAGGACGGCACCATCGCGCAGATGGATGTGCCAGTCGTCGGGGCGCAGGAGGGTCAGGCGATCGGACATTGGAGATTCCAGGCGGGTCGAACTCAGAAGCCAATGCTACCGGAAAACCCCTGTTCGAGCACGGCTATCAAGTTTTCCGACAGGCGTCCGATAGCATTCAGGTAAGCCGTCAGAATCAGTGGAGCCGACCGTGCGCCAGCGTTACCTAGCCCTGTTCACCCTTGTCGCCAGCCTGCCGGCCGGGGCCATGACCTTCCAGACCCGCGTGGAGAACGTCGCCTGGAAAGTCGAGGGTGACCAGTTCGAATGTCGCCTGATCCAGCCGATCGACGGTTTCGGCAGCGGCGAGTTCGTGCGCCGTGCCGGCGAACAACCGACGTTCCAGCTACGTTCGGACAGCAATGTCCTCGGCGCAGGGTCAGCCACCTTGCTGGCCGCCGCGGCCCCCTGGCAGCCAGGGCGGGGCGATATCAACCTCGGTGCGGTGCACATGGCCCGCACTGGCGTGTTGTTCACCTCCAGCCAAGGGCAAGCCAGCCGCCTGATCAATGGCCTGCTCGATGGGCGCAGCACGGTGGTGCGCAACTACCGCGGCGAGGGTGGCCGGCCGATGCAAGTGCAGGTAATGCCCGTCAGCTTCGCCAAGGCCTACAGCGACTACCAACTGTGCGCCGCCAAGCTGCTGCCGATGAACTATGACCAGATCCGCCAGACCCAGGTTGGTTTCCCCGGAGGCGGGATCGAACTGGACAGCTCGGCGCGTGCGCGCCTGGATGTGCTGCTCGATTATTTGAAGGCCGATCCGACGGTCAATCACATCGAGCTCAACGGCCACTCCGACAACAGCGGCAACCGCCTGACCAACCGCGACACCTCGCGTCGACGGGCGTTGGCGGTTGCCGACTACCTCAAGGCCCATGGCGTGCCGGAAGAGCAGATCACCGTGCGCTTCCACGGCGAGCGCTATCCGCTGGCCAAGAATAACTCTGCCGCCAATCGGGCGCGTAACCGCCGGGTGAACATCCAGCTCGAGCGCGTGACACCGGTCGAGAAACCGCTGGAGAAACCGGCGCCACCGGTTGCGCCGGCGGCCCCGGCACCCGCGGCTACCTCACCTGCGCCTGCGACGCCTGCGGCCGCTTCCGCCCAGCCCGCTCCAGCGAAATCCTGAGTGCGACAGCGGGTCGCGCTGTCGACAATTCCTGTCGCTTTGTCGTCACAAGCTGTCGCCCCATTGTAAATTTTTCGGCAAGGCCGGTAGAATCACCGGCTTTCCGTACAACCCCGTGGAGTGATGGCATGGCGGACGTAAAAAAGGTCGTATTGGCGTATTCCGGCGGCCTTGATACTTCGGTGATTCTCAAGTGGCTGCAGGACACCTACAACTGTGAAGTGGTGACCTTCACCGCTGACCTCGGCCAGGGCGAGGAGGTCGAGCCGGCCCGCGCCAAGGCCCAGGCGATGGGCGTGAAAGAAATCTACATCGACGACCTGCGCGAAGAGTTCGTGCGTGATTTCGTCTTCCCGATGTTCCGCGCCAACACCGTCTACGAAGGCGAGTACCTGCTCGGTACTTCCATCGCCCGCCCGCTGATCGCCAAGCGCCTGATCGAAATCGCCAACGAAACCGGCGCCGACGCCATTTCCCACGGTGCCACCGGCAAGGGCAACGACCAGGTACGTTTCGAACTGGGCGCCTATGCGCTCAAGCCTGGCGTCAAGGTCATCGCGCCATGGCGTGAGTGGGACCTGCTGTCCCGCGAGAAGCTGATGGACTACGCCGAGAAGCATGGCATTCCGATCGAGCGCCACGGCAAGAAGAAGTCGCCGTACTCGATGGACGCCAACCTGCTGCACATCTCCTACGAAGGCGGTGTCCTGGAAGATACCTGGACCGAGCACGAGGAAGACATGTGGAAATGGAGCGTCTCTCCGGAGAACGCCCCGGACCAGGCCACCTACATCGAACTGACCTACCGCAACGGTGACATCGTCGCCATCGACGGCGTCGAGAAGACCCCGGCCACCGTGCTGGCCGACCTCAACCGCATTGGCGGCGCCAATGGCATCGGTCGCCTGGACATCGTCGAGAACCGCTATGTCGGCATGAAGTCGCGCGGTTGTTACGAGACCCCGGGCGGCACCATCATGCTCAAGGCTCACCGCGCCATCGAGTCGATCACCCTGGATCGCGAAGTCGCTCACCTGAAGGATGAGCTGATGCCCAAGTACGCCAGCCTGATCTACACCGGCTACTGGTGGAGCCCGGAGCGTCTGATGCTGCAGCAGATGATCGATGCCTCGCAGCTCAACGTGAATGGTGTTGTCCGCCTGAAGCTGTACAAAGGCAATGTCACCGTCGTGGGTCGCAAGTCGGACGATTCGCTGTTCGATGCCAACATCGCGACCTTCGAGGAAGACGGCGGGGCTTACAATCAGGCTGATGCCGCAGGCTTCATCAAGCTCAATGCATTGCGTATGCGCATCGCGGCCAACAAGGGTCGTTCGCTGCTGTAAGCCGCCTCGAGCATAAGAAAAAACCCGGCCTAGGCCGGGTTTTTTCATGCCTGGGTTTTTGCCTGGGTGGCGGTCGTGGCCTCTTCATCCGGCATGGGCGCGGCTGAGAGATGGATGCAGGTGCGCGTATCCAGGTTATACAGCACCCAGCGTCGTTGTCGCCCGTGCGGGCGGTCGATCATTCGCAGTACATGGGTTTCGATGATCTTCTGACTGTCCGCTCCGGAAATGGCGATGATCATTGCGCCTTTGCTCTCTGCCACAGGTGTGCGTACAGGCTTGCCGGCACTGTTGGCATTGCTGTCTGGTACAAACAGCGAGCGAGTGTTGAAGTTGAGGGTGAGGAAGAACAGTACGGTGAGAAAAAACGGGAAGCCCACCAGGAACCAGGTATACAGGGTCTGGCTGTCTTCGCTGAGGAACGGGAGTGATGCCAGGGCAGACGCTTCGATCACGCCGGCAAAGACAGCGATAAGGGTCAACGGACTGATGGGGTCGCGGTTCATGATGAGGGCCTGGTGATGCTTTGCCCATCTGTAGCGCGTTTTCCCCCGCGGATTAAGCGTGCCTTGTTTCCCTCCCAGGCCACGGCGCAGCTTCAACACCTACCATTTATCCAGTATGTACAGTCGAATTTTCCCGCATGAAGTATGACTCAATATCACTTGGATCCAATTATGCCGACTGTTACTTTCTGATTCGTTGCGACGAACCTCTATCTATTACATTTTGTGAAAGTGGCAGTGTGTAGGAAGAATCTCCATTAATTGTAGGCCGCTTCTTTCGGTGAATTTACCAGGGAAACCGCTGCATAAATAATCGTTATGCTCGGGTGTGGTGGTCTATCGAACTAAAAATAACGTATCAATGGGAATCGCATGAATAAAGTGCTGATCGTGGATGATCACCCGGTCATTCGCCTGGCCGTACGCATGCTGATGGAACGGCATGGCTACGAAGTGGTGGCGGAGAGTGACAATGGTGTAGACGCCCTGCAACTGACGCGGGAGTATCTGCCGGATATTGTCATTCTGGATATCGGGATCCCCAAACTGGATGGGCTGGAAGTGATTGCGCGGATGACGCTGGCGAGCCCCGCGAGCAAGGTACTGGTACTGACTTCCCAGGCCCCTGGGCACTTCTCGATGCGCTGCATGCAAGCGGGTGCAGCAGGTTATGTGTGCAAGCAACAGGAGTTGACCGAGCTGCTCAGTGCCATCAAGGCCGTGCTGTCCGGCTACAGCTATTTCCCCAATCAGGCATTGCACAAGGGGCGCTCGGGTACGGGAGGCGCCACGGAAATGGAGATGGTCGAGCGGCTTTCCGGCCGGGAGATGATGGTGCTGCAACAACTGGCACGAGGCAAAAGCAACAAGGAAATCGCCGACAGCATGTTCCTCAGCAACAAGACGGTCAGTACCTACAAGACGCGCCTGCTCCTCAAGTTGAATGCGCGCTCGTTGGTGGATCTGATCGAACTCGCACAGCGCCATGGGCTGGCCTGACCCCTATTGAAAAAGCCTCCGTTCAGGAGGCTTTTGCACGTTTGCGCTACAGATCGTAGTCAAAGTCGGCCAATTGCTTCTGCAGGCGCCGTTCCTCGAGCATGTTGTCGATGGTGCGGCGCTTGCTAAGGTTGGTCTTGGCCGGTTCGGCCTGCGGCTCCACGTCGTCGTCCGTACTTTGGAAGTCGTCGTCGTTCGCCAGATCTTCTTTATCGGTGCTCATGCGTCACTCCAAGCCAAAGGGCCATTGGCCGTCCTTATAACGGGAATCGCAGAGCGGGTAAAAAAGATTTTTTCAATCGCCTTGTGCTGTTGTCAGCTATTGCTTCAATCGTCCGAGGTCTTGAGCTTGTATTCGCACAGGTCCTCGATTCGGCAGCTGCCACAGCGGGGTTTTCGGGCCTGGCAGACATAGCGGCCATGCAGGATCAGCCAGTGGTGGGCATCGAGCAGATAGTCCTTTGGCACGAACTTGAGCAGTTTCTTTTCGACTTCCAGAACGGTCTTGCCCGGCGCTATACCCGTGCGGTTGCTGACCCGGAATATATGCGTATCGACGGCCATGGCCAGTTGGCGAAAGGCGGTGTTGAGCACTACGTTGGCGGTCTTGCGGCCGACGCCGGGCAGGGCTTCCAGCGCTTCGCGGCTCTGCGGGACTTCACCACCGTGCAGTTCGACCAGCAGGCGACAGGTCTCGATGACATTCCTGGCCTTGCTGTTGTACAGCCCGATGGTCTTGATGTACTCGCTCAGGCCTTCGACACCCAGGGCGTGGATGGCCTGCGGCGTGTTGGCGACCGGAAACAGGCGTGCGGTAGCCTTGTTGACGCCGACGTCCGTCGCCTGGGCCGAGAGGATCACCGCGATCAACAGTTCGAAGGGGGTGGAGTAGGCCAGTTCGGTCTTGGGTTCGGGGTTGTCTTCATGCAGCCTGCGAAAAATCTCCAGGCGTTTGGCGGCATTCATGGGGTCAACGGCTTCCTAGACGGCGTGGTGAGGTGGTCGATGGGCGCAGGTGATTGTACAAGCCCAGCAGCAGGCCGAGCAGTATCAAGGCGCCGGGAGCGAGCGTGGCAATGTGCAGGCCGAGATCGTCGGCGAGCACTTGTCGACAGATACCCAGGGCAAGGCTGGCCACCAAGAGCCCACCCAGGCCGCGGCACAGTTGGCGGTAGCGGTGAGTCTGTGGCAGCAACTGCTCGCAGGCCAGGCAGGGCAGCGCCAGCAAAAGGGGGTAGAGGGCAAGTTGCTCGGCCAAGGGCAGGGCCCACGCCCGCAGCCCCAGGTGCAGACAGGTTACCAAGGTGGCGGTCAGTAAAGCGCTCGCCCACAGGCTGGCGCCTTGGGCAAGGTGGCTACGCAGTGGTGCCATCAGCGCCTGATGCAGGCCTGTCAGCAGGCAGGCGCAAAGGCTGATGGCGATAGCCTGGACAATGGTCCGGGTCGCGCCGAGCAACGGTGCCAGGCTGATCATCACTAGCCAGAACCTGCTCATGGGCGCGCCTCGTCGAGCAGTGCCTGGCGGTGGTCGTCGAAGTAGCGCAGCGCATCCTGGATCGCCTCGATGGCTGCCCTGGAAGTTACCGTCGCCCCGGCCAGCTGATCGAACGCGCCCTGGTCACGCTTGATCGCCCAGGCCTGCTCCGGGGTGCCTTCGTGTGCCCGGCCGATGAACTGGTCGAGCCAGTGACGGGCAGGGTCTGCCAGTTGGTCGCCCAGGCCGGGGCTTTCCTGTTGCTCAAGTACACGCATGCCTGCCAGGCGACCGTGGGTGTCGATGGCGATGACCATTTCGATGGCGCCGCCATAGCCCTGGAACCTGTTGTGCAGCAGGATGGCGGTAGGGCTGCCGCCTAGCGTGGCACGGTAACCGGCGAGCAGGCGGCTGTGGCGCAGGCTGGTATCTGCCAGGGCCAAGGGTGTCTGCAAGGGGTGGTTGTCGTAGCTGCCCGGCGGCAGCACCGCCAGCCATTGCCGTTCCTGCCATTGGCGCGATGCTTGTGCAATCGGTTCGGCAGTGAAGCGTTGCCAGGCCAGTGTCGTGGCGACGGCCAGGAGTGCCAGCAGCAGAAGGCAGGCAGCGCTGCGCCAACGGGCATTCACAGGCAGGCCTCTTGGCGGCGTTGCGCCCAGCGATCCAGGGACGGTGCGGCAAGGTTCATCAGCAAGATCGCGAATGCCGTGCCGTCGGCAAAGCTGCCCCACGTACGGATCAGGTAGATCAGCATGCCGGCGCCGGCACCGAACAGCAGGCGGGCCAATGGCTGTCGGCAACCGGATACTGGCTCGGTGGCGATGAAGAACGCGGCCAGCATGGTCGAGCCCGACAGCAGGTGCAGCAATGGTGAGCCATTGGAGTCGGAGCCGGAGCCATTCCAACCCACCAGGCTGAACAGGAACAAGGCGCCGAGCAGGCCGACCGGCGCATGCCAGCCGAAGACCTTGCGTTGCATCAGGAACAACCCGCCGAGCAGAAAGGCGAGGTTGACCCATTCGCTTGCACGTCCACCGAGGTGGCCAAAGGCCGAATGGCTGGCAAACAGTTCGTCGATGGTCAGGCTGCGGTTGTGGCGCAGTACGTCGAGCACCGTGGGGCTGGCCCAGGCATCGATGCGATCGCCGGTACCCAGGCTCAGGTTCAGGCTCTCAAGCAATCCGGGTGCTTGGGCGGGCCAGTGGTTCATTTGCAGGGGGAAGCTCAGCAGTACGAACACGTAGCCCGCCATGGCCGGGTTGAACAGGTTGCGTCCCACTCCACCGAAGGCCTGTTTGCCCAGGCCAATGGCGACACAGGCTGCAATTACCGGCAACCACCAGGGTGCCTGAATGGGCAGGGCCGCAGCCAGCAGAACGGCGGTGACCAGCGCGCTGCCATCGCCCAGGGCCGAGGCCACCGGCAGCTTGCGCCAGCTCAGCAGCACGGCCTCGGTGGCCAGCGCCGCGCAACTGCTCAGCAGCAGGTTGATCAGCACGCCCCAGCCATGCAGCCAGAACAGCGCGAGCAGCCCCGGGATACAGGCCAGCAGCACCAGTTGCATGGCGCTGCGCAGGCGCGGATCAGATGGCGGCATGGGGCGGCAGTTCCTCGAAGTAGTGTCGGGCGGCGTTTTGAAATGCCGGCAGCAAGACGCCGGTGTTAAGAGTCAGGCTCATTGTGCGAAGAGCCCATTGAGTCCCGAAAAAGCCATGGCCATAAGCCCGGCACCGATCAGTTGGATAGGCAGGCCGCGTAATGCCGTGGGTACCTCGGCTTGGCGGCTGCGCATGTCCAGGTCCGCATACAACATCAGCGCGAGCCAGAAGCCCAAAGCGGTAACAAGTGGCCACGCCAGCAGGCGCCAGCCGTACATTTCGGCATTGGACAGTTGCACCAGCAAGCCTAGCACCACGGCATTAGCGCTCAGCAGACTCGGCAGGCCTTGTGTTGGCCAGTCTGGCCGCAGGCGTTGCAGCAGGTTCGGCAGCGCCCAGGCCAACGCCGCCAGCAGCGGCAGGAAGAGCAACAACTGCAGGTCCTGCAACTGTGATGGCACGAGCAGTTGCTGGTAGATCCATGCCCCGACTGGCAGTGCCAGGAGGATCAGCAGTGCGCTGCACAGCCCCAGCGCATGCAGGCGCGCTCGCTCGCCCGGTTCTGCCTGCAGGACCAGGTGATTGACCAGCGCGGCGCTGACCAGGACCAGAACGTAGTCACTCATGGGGATGCCGACGGCGGGAGGATGGCGCCATTATCCGGCAGCGGGTGGCAGATGCAAATGCCCCGGTCAGGTGGCCGGGGCATGGTAGTTACTTAAGGCGGTTACTTGATGCGCTGGCCTGGCTTGGCACCGCTGTCAGGGCTGAGCAGGTAGATTTCCTCGCCGCCCGGACCGGCTGCCATGACCATGCCCTCGGAAACGCCGAAGCGCATCTTCCGTGGCTTGAGGTTGGCCACCATCATGGTCAGACGGCCTTCCAGCTGGGACGGATCCGGGTAGGCCGACTTGATACCCGAGAACACATTGCGACGCTCGTCACCGATGTCCAGGGTCAATTGCAGCAGCTTGTCTGCACCCGGCACGGCTTCGGCCTTGACGATCAGCGCCACGCGCAGGTCGACTGCGGCGAAGGTGTCGAACTCGATTTCGGCCGACAGCGGGTCCTTGGCCAGCTCGCCATTGCCCGCCGGGGCGGTCTTGGCCTCGGCGGCCAGCAGGTCTTCCTTGCTGGCGGCGATCATGGCTTCGACCTTGGCCGGTTCGATGCGGCTCATCAGCGCCTTGAACGGGTTGAGCTGGTGGTTTTCCAGGCGCGACTGGTGGTCGTTCCAGGTCAGCGGCGCGACATTGAGGAAGGCCTCGGCATCGGCGGCCAGCACCGGCAATACCGGCTTGAGGTAGATCACCAGTTGGCGGAACAGGTTGATGCCCTGTGCGCAGATGGCCTGTACCTCGTCCTGCTTGCCTTCCTGCTTGGCCAGCGACCACGGGGCCTTGTCGGCGATCCAGGCGTTGGCACGGTCGGCCAGGGCCATGATCTCGCGCATGGCGCGCCCGAAATCGCGGGCTTCATAGGCCTCGGCAATCGACGGGGCTGCCGCGAGGAAGGCTTCGGTCAGCTCTGGCGCGGCGTCACCGGCGACCATTACGCCGTCATTGCCCTTGTGGATGAAACCGGCGCAGCGGCTGGCGATATTGACCACCTTGCCGACCAGGTCGGAATTGACCTTTTGCACGAAGTCTTCGAGGTTCAGGTCGAGGTCGTCGACACCGCGGCCCAGTTTGGCGGCGTAGTAGTAGCGCAGGTACTCCGGCTGCAGATGGTCGAGGTAGGTGCGCGCCTTGATGAAGGTCCCGCGCGACTTGGACATCTTCGCGCCGTTGACGGTCAGGTAGCCGTGCACGTTGACCGCGGTCGGCTTGCGCAGGCCCGCGCCTTCGAGCATGGCCGGCCAGAACAGGGCGTGGAAGTTGACGATGTCCTTGCCGATGAAGTGATACAGCTCGGCCGTGGAGTCTTCTTTCCAGAACGCGTCGAAGTCCAGTTCCGGTCGGCGCGCGCAGAGGTTCTTGAAGCTGGCCATGTAGCCGATCGGCGCGTCCAGCCAGACATAAAAGTACTTGCCTGGCTCGCCCGGGATCTCGAAACCGAAGTACGGAGCGTCGCGGGAGATGTCCCATTCCTGCAGGCCGGAGTCCAGCCACTCGGCGAGCTTGTTGGCCACGGCGTCCTGCAGGGTACCGCTGCGGGTCCACTGTTGCAGCATGGCCTGGAAGTCGGGCAGCTTGAAGAAGAAGTGCTGGGAATCACGCAGTACCGGGGTAGCGCCGGAGATGGCCGACTTGGGATTCTTCAGCTCGGTCGGGGCGTAGGTGGCGCCGCATTTTTCGCAGTTGTCGCCGTATTGGTCCTCGGCTGCGCACTTGGGGCAGGTGCCCTTGATGAAGCGGTCGGCGAGGAACATGCCCTTTTCAGGGTCGAAATACTGGGTGACCGAACGGGTGGCGATATGCCCGGCATCGCGCAGGCGCGTGTAGATCAGGCTCGACAGCTCGCGGTTCTCCTCGCTGTGCGTGGAGTGGTAGTTGTCGAAATCGACCAGGAAGTCGGCGAAGTCGGCGCTGTGCTCGGCCTGGACGTTGGCGATCAGTTGCTCGGGCGTGATGCCTTCCTTTTCAGCACGCAGCATGATGGCCGAACCGTGGGCATCATCGGCACAGACATAGATGCACTGGTTGCCGCGCAGCTTCTGGAAGCGCACCCACATGTCCGTCTGGATGTACTCGAGCATGTGGCCAAGGTGGATCGATCCATTGGCATAGGGCAGGGCGCTGGTGACGAGAATCTGACGTGGCTCGGACATGGTGGCTCGGCTACTTATCTGGCTACGGGGTAAAAATGAGGGTGATCGGCCACTATAAAGGGCTGGCGAATATATTTCACCCCAACAACGCATCCGCTGACGATTGACGGGTTAGCATAGGCGCCTGTTCCGTATTCCGTTTGCCAATGGGAGCCTCCATGAGTGCCGTTACCCGTGCCGCCGTTGAAGGCGTGCTTCGCCAGTACACCGACCCCTACCTGAACCAGGACCCGGTCAGCGCCGGTTGCGTGCGCGCCATCGAAATCCAGGGTGGGCAAGTCAATGTGCAGTTGCAGTTGGGCTATGCCGCCGGGCTGTTCAAGGGCGGCTGGGCGCAGGTACTGCAGACCGCCATCGAGAACCTCGACGGTGTGACTTCGGCCTCGGTCGGCATTGACTGTGTGATCGCTACGCACAAGGCCCAGGCTCAGGTGCCGGCCATGGCCAACGTCAAGAACATCGTCGCCGTGGCCTCGGGCAAGGGCGGGGTCGGCAAGTCGACTACCGCTGCCAACCTGGCCCTGGCCCTGGCCCGCGAGGGGGCGCGGGTGGGCATACTCGATGCCGACATCTATGGCCCCAGCCAGGGTGTGATGTTCGGCATCCCCGAGGGTACACGCCCACAGGTGCGCGAGCAGAAGTGGTTCGTGCCGATCAAGGCCCATGGTGTCGAGGTCATGTCCATGGCCTTCCTCACCGACGACAACACGCCCATGGTCTGGCGTGGCCCGATGGTCTCGGGCGCGTTGTTGCAACTGGTGACGCAGACCGCCTGGGACGACCTCGATTACCTGGTGATCGACATGCCGCCAGGCACCGGCGATATCCAGCTCACCCTGGCGCAGAAGGTGCCGGTGGCGGGCTCCGTCATCGTCACCACCCCGCAGGATCTGGCGCTGCTGGATGCCAAGAAGGGCGTGGAAATGTTCCGCAAGGTCAACATCCCGGTGCTGGGCGTGGTAGAGAACATGGCGGTGCACATCTGCTCAAACTGCGGCCATGCCGAGCACCTGTTTGGTGAAGGCGGCGGCGAGAAGCTGGCGGCCCAGTACGGTGTCGAACTGCTGGCATCGTTGCCGTTGTCGATGCTTATCCGCGAGCAGGCCGACAGTGGCAAGCCGACCGCGATTGCCGAGCCGGAAAGCCAGATCGCCATGGTCTACCAGGAGCTGGCGCGGCAGGTGGGGGCGCGGATCGTGCTGCAGGAAGCGGCGGCGCCGGCGATGCCGAGCATCACCATCAGCGAGGATTGAGGTTCAGGCAGTCATGTGGGTGCGGGCAAGCTCGCTCCCCCGATCGCTTCTGACCATTCGCTCAGGCACAAAAAAACCCGCCAATGGCGGGTTTTTTTTGAAAGCGAGGAAGCGAGATCGACTTAGGCGATCTGAACTTCTTCAGCCTGCATGCCTTTCTGGCCGCGGGTAGCGACGAAAGTAACAGCCTGGCCTTCTTTCAGGGTTTTGAAGCCGTCAGCTTGGATGGCTTTGAAGTGCACGAACAGGTCGTCACCCGACTGAGGGGTGATGAAGCCGTAGCCTTTCTCATCGTTGAACCACTTGACGGTACCGTTTTGACGGTTGGACATGTTTCTGTCTCCTTGGACAAAGTTGATTACGGTCAGGAAAAACCCTGGCCGGGACTGAGTGCAAAGAGAGCAGAAAATTCAGCGATGGGCCGATGATAATCGTGCATCAAACTAGAGATTCTCGGTGTCACGTGCAGCACAGTGGCGCCACCTTAACCCACTTTCCACGACCTGCCAATGGTCAAGGAGCGCTTTGATGAATTTCGGATCGGCGGCCGGTGCAGGCCCCGTCTGGCGCGGGATGGGCAAGGAAACTTTAACCCGCGCGCCGGGACCGGTAAGATGCGCTTCTCGTTTTTCACCTTGCACTCTTCAGGACACCCCGCCATGAGCATCAAATCGGACAAGTGGATTCGCCGCATGGCGCAGGAGCACGGCATGATCGAACCGTTCGTCGAGCGCCAGGTGCGCGGCGAGCACGACAGCCGGGTCATCTCCTTCGGCGTCTCCAGCTACGGCTACGACGTACGCTGCGCCGACGAATTCAAGGTGTTCACCAACATCAACTCGGCCACCGTGGACCCGAAGAACTTCGACGCCGGCAGCTTCGTCGACATCAAGAGTGACGTGTGCATCATCCCGCCAAACTCCTTTGCCCTGGCCCGCACCGTCGAGTACTTCCGCATCCCGCGTGACGTGCTGACCATCTGCCTGGGCAAGAGCACCTACGCCCGCTGCGGCATCATCGTCAACGTCACCCCGCTCGAGCCCGAGTGGGAAGGTCATGTGACGCTGGAGTTCTCCAACACCACCACGTTGCCGGCGAAGATCTACGCCAACGAAGGCGTGGCGCAGATGCTGTTCCTGCAGTCCGACGAGGAGTGCGAAGTGTCGTACAAGGATCGTGGTGGCAAGTATCAGGGCCAGCGCGGCGTCACCTTGCCGCGCACCTGAGCCGACAAAGCGCGGGAATTGTTTCCGCGCCTGGCACTCCAACGAGTGAACAGTTCCGGCGCGCATGACGTGCGCCGGCTCTCGTCAGGAGCCTTCCATGAAAATTGACCCCGCAATCAGTGCCAAGCTGGCCGTCCTGCAGCCGAACCAGATCGGATTGCTGGCCTGGTCGCTGCTGGCCCATCCGCCGATACACACGCCACTGCCCATGCGCGCTGGCGGCGTGCCTCACCAGCCTGATCCCGACACCCCCCAGCCGCCACAGCCTGGCGAGCAGCCACCGATGGAGCCGGGCGAACCGACCTTGCCGGATGAGCCGCCTCCCGCTCCCGTGGCTTGACGCCGCTCAGTTGCCCAGCAGGTAACCGCTGCGACAGACCTGCTCGCCTGCCACATGGGCGACCACCATGCCCGCCGTGGCCATGCGCCGGATGCTGCGGGCATAGAGCAGCCCCGCCTGGCTATTGCGCAAGGGAGTGACCCGGTCGTTGAGCGGGTCGATGACCTCGGCGATCAGTGTCCCGGCTTGCAGGTACTGGCCGGGGCTGGCATGGAACACCAGCAACCCGCCAAGCGGTGCCATGACCGGTTCCACCGCTGCCAGTGGCGTGGCCGGTCGACGCAGCGCCGGCAACGGGGCAGGCTGCCCTTCGATGACCCCGGCGTGGGTCAGGAAGTCGAGGATCGCCTGGCAGTCCTGGGTGGCCAGGGCGTGGCTGACATCGGCCTGGCCGCGCAACTCGATGGTCACCGAAAAACTGCCTTGGGGGATCGGGAAGCGTTTGCCGAAGCGCTGCTGCAACTGCCACCACACCAGGCTGAAACACTCATCGAACGATTGTCCGCCCGAGTCGGTGGCCAGCAGGCTGGCCTGGACGCCCAGGTAGCGTGCCAGCGGTTCGACCTCGGGCCAGGCCTCGGGCGTGGTGTACAGGTGCTCGACGGCTTCGAAGTCGCAATGCAGGTCGAGCACCATGTCGGCGTCGCAGGCCAGGCGCTGCAGGGTCAGGCGCTGGGACTGCAGCGGCGTGTGCGCGGGGTGGGCATCCAGGCCCCGGCGCAGGTATTCACGGATCAACGCCAGGTTGTGCGCCGGGTCTTGGGAGAGGTGGCCTTCGATCTGGTCACCAATGTTGTCCGACAGGTCGACGAACCTGCGGTTGAAGTTCTCGCCGCTTTGCAGCTCGAAGCGCCCCAGGGGCGCGTCCAGCAACACCTGCTCGAGGCCGACCGGGTTGGCCACCGGCACCAGGATGACCTCCTTGCGCAACCGCCCCTGCTGCTCCATGTCCGCAAGCCGCTGCTTTAGGTGCCAGGCCACCAGCATGCCCGGCAGCTCGTCGGCATGCAGCGAGGCCTGGATGTACACCTTGCCGGCGCCACGTGGGCCGAAATGGAAGCTGTGCAACTGGCGGGCGATACCCGGGACAGGGGAGAGCAGGTCGTGGGTCGAGTGGTGCATGGTGGTCCTGATGTGAGCGCTGTGCGGCAAGGGCCGGGATCAAGGATAGAAGCATAACTTCGGCGTTGGCGCACTATTCACATCGGCCGGGCGGACGGTGGAGCTCAGATATGGACTACCTGAAATGAGGAAATGCCGAACCCGCAGGTGTTGTCTACTGATGCTTCATCACGCTGAGCAACAAATATGTTGCGAGCGCAATCTGAAGGGTTACCTGGGCAATCGACAAACCATCTTCCCCGACCACGGCGCCAAGGAAATAGGGGAGGGGCTGAGGAAGAAGATCCTCAAGGATCTTGGACTGAGCGACTGACCACGCAACGAGGTTTCCAAATGAATTTCGACTATCCGGTAAACGTGCACCGTGATACAGGCAGTGTCTGGATCAGTTGTCCGGATATACCTGAGATGGCCAGTGCGGGCGATACGCTCGATGAAGCATTGTTCGATGCAGTGGATGCCCTGGAGTCAGCGCTTTCCCTGTACGTGGAGCGTCGGGCAGCCATTCCGTTGCCGACACCAGTGCAGTCAGCCGAGGCCATTGTCAGGTTGCCGGCGCTGACCGCGGCCAAGGCGGCGCTGTGGAACACCATGGTCTCTCAGAACGTGACCAAGACCGAAATGGCCCGACGGCTTGGCGTTAATCGGCCGCAGGTGGACCGGCTGGTTGATTTGCTGCATCGCTCCAAGATCGAGCAGGTCGAGCATGCCTTGCATGTATTGGGACAACGCATAGAACTCGCGGTGGTAGCTGCCTGAAGATGATCCGAGAGGTTCCTTCCTGGCGCAGATGCTGCGCCAGGAAGCTACTTCCGTGGGGCCGAAGGCCTATTTGCCAGGCACCAGCGTCAACCGCTGGCTACCGTAGGCCCGGGCAAAATTCTGCGGTTGCAGCGGCAGGCTGGTGAAGCGGCCCTTGAACCAGGCATCGAGCCCATCGCTGTAATGGTGGCTGGCCGGATTGCCGGACTGGCCATTGCTGGTCAGCACCTGCAGCGGTTCGGTCTGCCCAAAATCGACGATCATCCGCGCCGAGGCCGGCAGTTGGGTGTCGAAGCTGCTCCCCCAGGCATAGGGCGTCAGGGCCAGGGTGCTGAAGTCGCCACCCGCCGCCAGGGGCGCGCGCTCGAGCTTGTCGCCCAGACCGTGATAGGCCGGTGCCGGCCAGCGGTACTGATGCAGCTTGCCCCACTGCCAGGCACGGCGGTCGGCGCCGAGTTGTGTGGTGCCGGCATCCACCGCCGCAGCCAGGCTGCGGGCGAGGATGGCCGGCTTGTCTTCTTTTTGCGGCGTGCCGCGATCGTCCCAGAACGGGCTGTCCTCGCGCCCCAGCAGGTGGTCGGCCTGGGCGGAGTAGGAAAGCTTGGCATTGCCGATGAACGCTTGCCATGCCGGGCTGGATTCCGGGCCCAGTTCATCGAGGAAGGTCTGGCGAGTGACTGCCTGGAGGAACAGTTCGTACAAGGCGGCATCGGCCGACACCGGGCTTAGCCGGCCATCGAAGGCCTTTAGCCGCGCCAGCGCATCGCGAGCCTTGTCGCGCTGAGCGCCAGGCAGGGCGTCGATGGCCTGCTTGAGCGGCTGGGCCATGCCGGGGGCGTCGAACATCTGCTTGAGCTTGTCGGCCAGCAGTGTCACCTGATCGTTTTGCAGGGCCATCAGGCTGCGGCTGTCGTGACGACCGTTGCCGGCCAACTGGGCCAGGCGTTCGGCACGCTCGGGGTAGTACCAACTGCTCGACAGCTGCATGCCGTAGCCTTTGGGCAGGCTGCGCTGGTTGGCGTGGCCGATGAAGCCGGCGGGCGGATCCTGATCGTAGGGGTGCAGCATCGCGTCGGCGTAGCCATCCCAGTCGTAGCGCCCGTCCCAGCCTGGCGAGGGCAGCAGGCCCTGGCCTTCGCGGCGGTTGGGATAGCGTCCGCTGACCTGCCAGCCGATATGCTGGGGCTCGGCGAACACGAAGTTCAGCGCTGCCGCACCGACCTCGCGGGTGCTGTCGAAAGCACGCTCGATGTTTTGCGCGCGGGTCAGGTCGAACAGCGCATCTAGACTGCGATCATCCTTGAGCTGCGGTAGATGCAGGGCCAGGGCCAGGCTGCCATGCCCCGGCAACAGGGTGCCGTGGCGGGTGTCGTACATCACCTCGCGCTGAGGGCGCTGGCCGCGAACGAAGAAGGTCTCGTTGCGGGCACGCGCCGGTTGCCACTTGCCGTCGGCGAGGTAGGTCAGCTGGGTGCCCTGGCGGCGCACCTGCTCGAGGAACAGGTCCTGGTTGTCGGCCATCACCGCGCTGCTGCTCCAGGCCAGCTTGCCGTTGTAGCCGGCCAGTACGATCGGCAGCCCCGGCAGCGACAGGCCGGCGACCTGATACTTGCCGGTGTGGATCTGCACCGGGCTCAGTGCCCAGGCAGCGCGGCTGTCGCTGGCCAGCAGGCTCTTGCCGGCACGGCTGCGCTGGGGCGACAGGGCCAGGTTGCTCAAGCCGGGCACGCCCAGCAGGCCGAGGTCGGCCAATTGCTGGCCAGTGGCGGCGAGCGCGCCCAGGCCCGGCAGCTGGCTGGCCAGGTTCAGGCCCTTGAGCTTGTCGACTTCGCTTTCGGCCAGGGGCTCGTCCGGAGCGCCGGGCAGCAGCCAGGCCAGCTTGTCGGCACCGACCTTCTGCGCCAGGGTCAATGCCGACAGTTCCTCCTGCAGGTTCACCGACTGGCTGAAGGCGTAGAGGCTGAAGATCAGCGCCGAATCCTCGGGTTTCCAGTATTCCGGGCGATAACCGCTGCGAGCGAGTTCGCCCGGTAACTTGTCGCGATAGCGGAACAGGTAGGCGTTGACCCCGCGGGCATAGACTTCGAAGAAGCGCTTCAGGCGCGGCGAGGCATCGGCATACAGCTGGCTGGCACCCTGCTTGAGGTTGGCCGCGCGCATCAGCCGGTCGATCTCCAGGGCGTCGGCTCCCGCCAGCTCGGCCAGGCGCCCCTGGGCCAGCAGGCGCATGGCGACCATCTGCTCGATGCGATCCCCGGCATGCAGGTAGCCCAGGCTGAACAGCGCATCATGGAAGTTGCTGCTTTCGATCAGCGGCGCGCCCATGGCGTTACGCCGTACCGAGACGTTCTGCGCCAGGCCCTTGAGCGGTTGCACGCCGCTGTAGGGCAGGACGCTGTCCTGGTAGCCACCCATCTGGCAGCCGCCCAGCGCGAGCAGGCCAAGCAACGGGGCAGCACTGCCGAGGCGGAGGGGGAAGGGTGGAAGGACGGGGGCGGCCATGGCTGGATTCCTGCAGGGCGTGGCGGGGTTCTGAAAGGCGCTAAGGTAGTGAGCGCGCAGTCGCCGTGCAAGGTGCCGGGGAGCTTTATTTACCAGTGGTCATGCTGGAGCGGGTTGATCATGGGCCAAGCCCGTTCCCACGACGGTTTGCCTGGGAGTGGGCTTGGCCCTGAACACGTGCGCTGACGTTGATCAGGCGCCGTGGCACTTCTTGAATTTCTTCTCGCTGCCGCATGGGCAAGGGTCGTTGCGGCCGACGTCCTTCAGGGCGTTGCGCACCGGCTCCTGGTGGCCGTGGTTGCAGTGCGGGCCGTGCACATGGCCGTGGTCGTGGTGATGGTCGTGACCGTGATCGTGATCGCAGTCGGGGCCATGGACATGGGGTTGTTGGGTCATTGCAGCGTTACTCCGGTTTAAGATCGCCGGGGATTATCTCACCCCTTTGCCTCAAGTGCAGGTCCCGATGCACGAACAGTCCGGTGGCCAGCTCGCCACGCAGTTGATACTGCACGGGTTGCCCGCTCTTGAGCAGCTTTGCCAGAGGCTTGAGGTGCTGCCAGAGATTGGTCCGCACGGTGACCTTGAAGGTGCGCCGGGCATGGCCGCCAACGCTGCGCCACAGGCTGGCCTCGTCTTCGGCCAGCAACAGGTCGCCGAGGCGTACAGAATAGGCCAGGTGGCGGATGAACAGGCGGCTGTCATTGGGGTTGTCGACCCGCAGGTGCAGAACGAACTCCTGCTGGTGCAGGCGCACCTTCACCGGTTCCACCTCGAGCAGGTGCAACTGTGGTTCGCGCCAGGGATCACTGCCCCAGCTGACGCAGCCCGCCAACCCGCACAGCAGCAGGCTGAGCGAGAGCAGGCGGGCCAGGGTGCGCATGCTCAACTACCGAAGTAACTGGCGCAGCATTTCTTGAACTTCTGCCCGCTGGCACAGGGGCAGGGGTCGTTGCGTCCGGCCTTGAGGGGCGCGGTCGGGTCGATGAAGTACCAGCGTCCGGCATGCTGGACGAATGCCGAGCGCTCGCGGTGCTGGTGATCGCCCTCGAGGTCGTGCCAGCGCGCGGTGAACGTGACGAAGGCATGCTCGGGCTGCCCGCCCAGCACCTCGGCGCCCTCCACCTCCAGGCCTAGCCAAGTGCTCTGCGCGCTCCAGGCCGCCATGGCGGCGCGGTCCAGGCCCGGTTGCTGTGCTGGCAGGGTGGTGGCCACCAGATAGTCCACCAGGCCCAGCACATAGGCGCTGTAGCGTGAACGCATCAGCGTCTGGGCATCCGGCGCTGGTGTTCCACTGTGATAGTGCCCGCAGCAGGTATCGAGCAGGTTGCCACTGCCGCAGGGGCAGATCGAGACACTCATTCGTTCACCACCAGTACTTGCCGAAGTTTTCTGGGTTGGCCCAGAACTTGGCATTGAGCCAGTCCGGGACCTGCTTGTAGTCATGCAGATCATAAGTGAACAGGCTCAACACCTGGTCATCGCGCTGGAACTGCTCGCTGGCCGAGAGCGCCAGCGAGTAAAAGTCGGTGGCCTGCCAGCCGCAGGCGGTCAGGTCGGCCAGCACCGCGACGCGGCTGGCGTTGAGGTTGCGGATGCCGCCCAGCAGCTCCAGGCCGGTGCGCTTGGGCAGGTGCTCCAGGCAATCGACCAGCACCGCCAGGTCGAAGCGCCGGGCGGCCTGTTCGGCGGGCAGCGGGCCGGGTGCGGTGGCTTCGATGTGGGTATCGGGATGGGCGGCGGCGAAGGCTTCCAGAGCCGGGAAGCGGCTGCCCACCAGCAGCAAGTGGCGCGGGGTGAAGCGCTCCAGCAAGGCGGCCAGTGCCTGCTGGGGCGTGCGTTGGGAGAAAGCGTCGGTCATTGCCATTCCTCGTTCAGGTCGCTCAAGACTAACGGTCCCAGGCCAGCGGGCAAAGGGGCGAGCCGCTGCGGCATGGCTTATTGCTGGCAGAGCGGGAAGCGCCGGTCTTTACTCCCAGAGCATCGGTTTTCTACCGATTCCCCCTAGGAGAAGCAACAAGATGAGCATAGTACGCACAGCGATACCCCTGGTTCTGCTCACCAGTGTGTTGACTGGTTGTGCAGGTTTGCAGAAAACCGACTGGCCGAAGTGTGCTGCCGTCGGGGGCGTTGGCGGCGCGGCCCTGGGCGCGATCGAGAGCTCCAGCTGGGCTGGCTGGGGCGCCTTGCTCGGTGGCGGCCTGGCGGCGGGTTACTGCTGGGCCCATGGTGACGGTGACGAAGACGGCGATGGCGTCCCGGACAGCCGCGACAAGTGCCCGGGCACCCCGCGCGGCGTGCAGGTCGACGCCAATGGCTGCCCGCCGGAGCCGGCGCCGGTGGTCGAGGAGGTCGTGGTACAGAAGGAAGAAGTCATCGTCATCCGTGACGTGCATTTCGAGTTTGACTCGGCACGCCTGACGGCCACCGACAAAGAGCGCCTGAACACCATCGCCACGCGCCTCAAGCAGGAAGCCCCGAGCGCGCGCCTGAGCGTTTCCGGCCACACCGACAGCGTTGGCTCCGACAGCTACAACCAGAAGCTCTCCGAGCGCCGCGCCCAGTCGGTGACCAACTACCTGGTCGAAAGCGGTGTACCGCGCGCCAGCTTCGTCTCGGTGGTGGGGGCGGGTGAAACGCAGCCGGTCGCCGACAACGCCACCGCCGATGGGCGTGCCATGAACCGTCGAACCGAGATCAAGATCCAGCGTTGACGGCGATGTGCCCGCGCCTTGAGAAGTGGCGTGGGCACGTCTTTACTCCTGTGTGACCGGTAGCGGCCGGTGACACAGGAGCATTCACCATGCGTGTTTTGTCGAAAGCGGCACTGCCGTTGGTGGTGGCCACGAGCCTGCTGGCAGGCTGCGCCACCCACAGCGATGGCAGCGCGCCCCTCAATCAAAGGACCTGGCCCATCTGCAGCCTGCTTGGCGGCCTGGTCGGTGGCGGCCTGGGCGCCATCGAAAGTTCCAGCTGGGCGGCTGGTGCCGGCGTTGCCGGTGCGATCGCCGGTGGTCTGATCTGTTATGCCCAGGATGGCGACGAGGATGGCGATGGCGTTTTCGACCGCCGCGACCGTTGCCCGGATACCCCGGCTGGTACCCAGGTCAACCATATGGGCTGCCCGTTGCCGCAATATCCAGCCACCGCACCGCAGCCAGAGCCTGCGGCGACCCCAGAGGTGATCACGCTGGATGATCAGGGCCAGGTGCTGTTCGCCTTCGACTCCGCCGAACTCACCCAGGGTGCCCAGCAGCGCCTGCAGGGCTTGCTGCCCAAGCTCAACGATCCCAGTGTGGCCAGTGTCAAGGTGATCGGTTTCACTGACAGCGTGGGCTCCGACAGTTACAACCAACGCCTGTCCGAGCGCCGTGCCAGCGGTGTTGCGGAGTACCTGATCAGCCAGGGCCTGGCGCCGAACAAGGTGACCAGCCAGGGCCGTGGCGAGAGTGAGCCGGTGGCTGACAACGACACCGACGAAGGTCGCTCGCGCAACCGACGGGTGGAACTCCACCTGAACTGACCCCTCTGGCGCATGCCCCGGCAGTAGGGTTACTGTTGCCGACGCGGTCCGCTCGAACGAACCGCTTCGGCATAACAATAAATCATGGGGGCGGGGTATGAAGTTCATCCTGGGCCTGGGCAAGGCTCTGACGGTGGCATTCTGGGGTGTGGTGCTGTTCAACCAGTTCATGCCGCAGCCATTGCCGCTCAATCTGCTGATCAATGCCGCAGGTATCGTCGTGCTGTCGCTGCATGTGCTCGAGGTGCTGTTCTTCAACGGCAGCCTGCGCGGGCGCAGCCACCGCTGGTTCGACCGCCTGCAGATTCTGTTGACCGGCATCTTCCATGTCATGTCCATTCCCCGGTCGCAGGAGGCGCCGAGCCATGCGTAAACTGATTTTGCTGGCTGTAATGGCTACACCCTTGGCCCAGGCCGAAAGCCTGGAGGTTGCTCCCCATTCCATGCTGCGCCTGCCGAACAAGGCGGCTAGCGTGCATCTGGAGCACCTGCGGGTGGCCGACTCGGCGACCTTGTTGCTACCAGCCAGCCTCATCGAACTGAAGATCGACCGGCTCGAACTGGGGCGCGATGCGCGCATCGCCATCGCGCCGGCCGAGCGCGACCTGCGCATCGAGGCGTTGACGGCTCGGCTGGGCGAGGGTAGCGAATTCAGTGCGCCAGGGGCGCCCGGAAGCTACGAGCGGCCCGCGCGGCCGGGGCGTAACCTGGATCTGCGGCTGCAGGCGCTGGAGGCGGAGCGGCTATCGATCGACGCCCGGGGCGGGGCTGGGGCGCCGGGGTATGTCGGGCTCGACGGCGCCAATGGCAAGCCGGGGGGCTGCACCTGGGGGCAGGCCAGTCGTGGGGCGAATGGCGATGATGGTGGCAACGGGCATGATGGGGCTCCCGGTGGGCGAGTTCGTCTGGCGGTGCCTGAAGGGTTTGCGCAGGAGCGGATTGTGGTGCGGCTTGATGGTGGTGCGCCTGGTAAGGCGGGGGCTGCGGGGAAGGCCGGGGCGGGTGGGGTCAGTAAGGGGTGTCTGGTTTATCGGACCGATGCGGGGGGGAATGGGCGGCCTGGGCAGGCCGGGCAGCCTGGGTTGGCTGGGGCCTCGGGGGAGTTGATTCTTCAGCGGCTTTGAGTTTTTCTGGGGTAGTGTTGTTTGGTTGTTTGGTTGTTTGGTTGTTTGGTTGTTTGGTTAGTTGGCTAGTTGGTGTTGAAAGTTGTATGCGCATTCATTTGCGATGTCGACGCTTATTCACCTTTCCGCCCTTACGGCGGCTTACTTTGGTCTTGGCCAAAGTAAGCAAAGCCGTTGCGCTCCATTCATCCGGC
>NZ_JAOXMC010000170.1:0-274 GCF_026343815.1 Pseudomonas sp. BJa3
TTAACAATTGCAGACCCAACAGCTTTCTCGCGAACCCTATCGGTAAAAGAACGTGCAACATCAAGAGCAACATCGGCTTCCAACAAAGCGCGACGAATCTCACGCAATGCCGCTGTTACATCCTGATCCGACAAAGCACCACGCCCTGTCAAATGAGACAGTATGGAACCAAGCCGCTCTTGTAAGGATTCAAACATTCTCTACCTCATTGCTGCATAATAAACAAACTAAAATGGCACCCGAGAACGCATCGCGCCGTCGAATGTTGACCTCT
>NZ_JAOXMC010000171.1:0-274 GCF_026343815.1 Pseudomonas sp. BJa3
TCAGCGGGTCGCAATGGACGATCCTAATGGCCATTTCCGATCTGGACACCGAGGACGGCGTTCCGGTCAATGCTGTTGCAAGGATGCTGCATGTTGAAGGGTCCTTTGTCACAACCCAGTCCAAGCTGCTTGAAAAGACCGGGCTGGTGGGGCGCAAGCCTTGCCCGTTGGACCGGCGGGTCGTTCGGCTTTCATTATCGGACAAGGCGCTCAAGCAGCTGGGCCGCGACAGCGAGCTGCAGCAAGCCGCCGCCGATATCATTTTCGCGGGCTT
>NZ_JAOXMC010000172.1:0-274 GCF_026343815.1 Pseudomonas sp. BJa3
CGGTGACCGTCCGCCGCCGTGGCGCGATCCGACCGGGCGCTGGCGCGAAAGCGGGTCCCACCCGCTGGTCCCGAACCGCGCGGGTCAGGTGGCCCCGGCGCCTAGCCAGCCGCGGGTCGGCGACAGCGGCTATCGCGTGCCCCGAGTGACCGCGCCCCCGTCCGCACCGCGTGCGGTCGAGCGGTCGCAGCGCATGGAGCGTGCCGCGCCGTCCCGCGTGGAGCGTTCCGAGCCAGCCCCGAGGCCGTCCAGACGCTCCGAGGGCGCCATCCGT
>NZ_JAOXMC010000173.1:0-274 GCF_026343815.1 Pseudomonas sp. BJa3
TGCTTTGTGCCTCGCTCTTGTCCTCTCTTCATTGAGGATTCTGGAGCATTTTCTAAGAATTATAGATGAGAACCATAGAGAAGGAAGAGATGCCACTCCGTCTCGATCCGCACTTTTATACGGGCTTCCTGATTGCGCAGAATCCTTTATTGTTGCTTTTGTTACCAGTATTCTTAGTATCTCTCATGACAGCTTTTTTTAAAATACGAGTTGTTTTATAGAGAAAATGCACATTAAACCAAAAACATCGACACCATGACGATACCAATCATAC
>NZ_JAOXMC010000174.1:0-274 GCF_026343815.1 Pseudomonas sp. BJa3
GGTTGGCGCTGTTGCCGCCGCGGTAGCTGCGCATGTCGAGGACGAACACGTCGAGCAAAGGGCCGTAGGCGACCTTGCGGTAGATCCGCCCGTCGCGCCCCTGGCGCTGGAAGCGCAGCGGCGCGTATTCGAGGAACGCCTGGCGTGCACGGGCCGCCAGCACGTCGATGTCCTTCACCTGGTAGCGCTCGTCGAGCTGCTTGCTGGAGGACCAGTTGTTGGTGGTCTCGTGGTCGTCCCATTGCCAGATCTGCGGCACCTCGGCGTTGAAGCG
>NZ_JAOXMC010000175.1:0-274 GCF_026343815.1 Pseudomonas sp. BJa3
CTGGTTCCGGCGCGGGAGCAGGATGCCGCGCGCCGCGACCGGGTCTTCGACGCCGCCTCCCGGACCATCACCCGCTTCGTCTTCGACGGCCGCGTCTACCGCGGCGGCATCCCGCCGGAATCCGACGGCTGACACATGCATTGACTTGCGCCGCGCCGCGCCTGTATGGTCGGGCGCATGAACGAACGCCTAGACGCCATCGACCGGCAGTTGCTCAGCCTGCTGCAGGCCAACGCCCGTGAACCCGCCGCCATCCTGGCGCGCAAGCTGGGGT
>NZ_JAOXMC010000176.1:0-274 GCF_026343815.1 Pseudomonas sp. BJa3
CGCGAGAGGTTACTCCAGCGATACCGGTACGTCCTCGACGGAATGCTGGAGGCCGGCAATATCACCCAGGCTCAGCACGACGAGGCTTATCGGCAGCTGCCGAAATTCCCGAAGGTCCCCGACTACAACCGATGGGCGGGAACCGACGGCTACCTCATGAAGTTGGTTTACGACGAGCTCATCGCCAGAGGGTTCTCCGATCAACAACTTAAGGGCGGTGGCCTCAAGGTGACGACCACCCTGGATCGTAAGGACCAGCAGGCTGCCGTGGCTG
>NZ_JAOXMC010000177.1:0-274 GCF_026343815.1 Pseudomonas sp. BJa3
TTGATGGTGATGGGCTGGACCTTGTCGAGCGTGACGGTGTCGCTGTGGTCGTAGCCGACATTGAGCCCGGATTCGATCCGGCCCTTCGAAGCATCGACCAGCGCGATCGAGACACCGTCCTTGCCATGCGCGAGCACCGCAAAGTGTTTTGCCGCTTTGGCAAAGGGCACGCCGCGGCAGCGGCCAGAGAGTGCGCCGTCGGCATCAAGGGTGACGCGATCCTTCGGTGACGCCGGCAGCGCTGTCATCTCGCCTTCGGGCGACGTGATCTTCG
>NZ_JAOXMC010000178.1:0-273 GCF_026343815.1 Pseudomonas sp. BJa3
TGACCATCGAGGCCTTCAGGATCGTGCCTTCCAGCAGCACGTTCTGCTCGTACAGCGCGCCGAACAGCGAACGCAGCACGGCTTCGGTCACTTCGTAGCAGACTTCGATGTTGTGATCGCCGTCCATCAGCACTTCCGGCTCCACCATCGGCACCAGACCGCACTCCTGGCACAGCGCGGCGTAGCGGGCCAGCGCATGGGCGTTGGCTTCGATGCAGGTGCCGGACGGGATGTCTTCGCCGATGGTGATGACCGCGCGCCACTTGGCGAAGC
>NZ_JAOXMC010000179.1:0-273 GCF_026343815.1 Pseudomonas sp. BJa3
TGATGGCGCCGGCCGACGAACAGTGGCTGGATGCGCCGCCGGAACCGCTGTTGCGGTACGCGCGGGGCGAGGTGCACATCGCCCTGTTCGAACCGATGGCCTGGCGGGCGCGCTATGCGCCGCAGGACGCCACCGACGAGCGGCTCGAGCGCGCCTACCAGCACTTCCAGGCGCGGCAGCAGCAGATCGCCGCCGTGCTCGAGGCCCATGGCATCCCGGTCACGTTCGCGCACTGCCCCGGAAAGGCCGATGCCAGGCAAACCCTGCAGTCGT
>NZ_JAOXMC010000017.1:0-136172 GCF_026343815.1 Pseudomonas sp. BJa3
GGCGAATCATACAGCGTTACAACCTGCTGTCAACTGCCTTTTTCACCGCTGCCGATCTGGTGATCGAAGCACCTCCGATACTACCTGAAACACTCAACTTATTGATTAACAAGAGGTTTTGCGTTTCGACTACGTCGGAAGTGGGGCGCATTATAAGGGGATCTGGAAGCCCGTCAACCTTTTATTTCAGGAATATGAAAAGAACCGTGTCAGGGCTATCAGATGCTATTCGCATCCCGACCTTGCCAATACACATCCCGCTGCGCACTATATTGCGCACCCTTGCGCTTACAACAACGGAACCCAACATGAATTCCCCCCAACGCAGCCTGGCCACCACGCTGTTCCCCATCGGCTTGCTGCTGATCGCCATGGCTTCCATCCAGTCCGGAGCCTCGCTGGCCAAGAGCATGTTCCCAGTTGTTGGCGCCCAAGGCACCACAGCGCTGCGCCTCATCTTCGCCAGTATCATCATGCTGCTTATATTGAGGCCCTGGCGCGCGCGCCTGGACGCCAGCACCCTGCGCAGCGTGATCATCTACGGCATGGCCCTGGGCGGCATGAACTTCCTCTTCTATATGTCCCTGCGTAGCGTGCCTCTCGGTATCGCTGTGGCGCTCGAATTCACCGGACCACTCGCGGTGGCGCTGTGGGCCTCGCGCCGAGCGCTGGATTTCCTGTGGATCGCCCTGGCAGTCGCCGGGCTGTTGCTGCTGATCCCCGTAGGCCAGACCGGCGCCAGCCTCGACCCGATCGGCGCCGCCTACGCCCTGGGCGCCGGTGTGTGCTGGGCGCTGTATATCCTCTATGGGCAGAAAGCCGGTGCCGAGAACGGCATCCAGACTGCCGCCCTGGGCGTAGTGATCGCCGCGCTGTTCGTCGCCCCCATCGGTATCGCCCATGCCGGCGCCGCATTGCTCACCCCTGCCCTGCTGCCGGTTGCCCTGGGCGTGGCGATCTTGTCCACCGCGCTACCCTACAGCCTGGAAATGGTCGCCCTGACCCGCATGCCCGCACGCACCTTCGGCACACTGATGAGCATCGAACCGGCCTTTGGCGCATTGTCCGGGCTGCTGTTCCTGGGCGAGCAACTCACACTCTGGCAATGGCTGGCCATTCTCGCCATCATCACCGCCTCGGTGGGCGCTACCCTTTCCATGAATCGGGACGCGGCGCCACCCGTGGCTGCCGATTGACTTGAGAAATATATTCATTTAGGCATCCAGCAGCCTTGTACCACCCGGCGTGGCTGATTAAGCTGTCACCAGATCATAATCTTGACGCTATCTTCTGAGCGGCACATGGACGCCAGAGACCATCAGGGAAGAGGCAAAGCGCAAACTTCAGGCCCATTAATGTAGTCGGGCCGTATAAGGACAGGAATGAAACGTATTTTGCTCATCCTGGGCATCCTAGCCATCGCTGGATGTGCCGCGACAGCCAATACCGAGGTGAAACGAGGGAAAAAAGGCCTGCATATCAATTGCTCGGGACTCTCCTCGTCGTGGGAGAGGTGCTACAGCAAGGCCGCCAGCTCCTGCAGCAGCAAGGGCTATAAGGTCATCGCCCGCTCCGGTGACACCGACGAAGAGCCTGGCGATTACGTATTCGGCATAAACCCTGCCGGCTACACCAGCCGCAGCATGATCGTGATTTGCAAGTAACAGATGCATGAAGGGCAGCCAATGGCTGCCCTTTTCACATTCAGAGAGGTGCGGTCCGCCGTTCCAGCCAGGCCAGCGCTTCACCTTCCAGCAAAGGAGCAAGCCGCTCCCGTACTGTCTGGTGATAGCCATTCAACCAGGCGATATCCTCGCTGCCCAGCGCCTCGACCAACAGGCAGCGCGTGTCGATCGGGCACAGGGTCAAGGTTTCGAACGCCAGGAACTCGCCAAACTCGCTGGTGCCGACCTCGCGATTGACCACCAGGTTCTCGATACGCACCCCCCACTGCCCCGGCCGGTAGGTCCCAGGCTCGATCGAGCTGATCATCCCCGGCTGCATGGCTGTCTGCGGCGTGGCGGCCGCCTGGTAGGCGATCACCTGCGGGCCTTCGTGCACATTCATGAAGTAGCCGACACCGTGGCCGGTGCCATGCCCGTAATCGACCTGGTCGGCCCAGATCGGCGCGCGGGCGATGGCATCGAGCAGCGGCGAGAGGATCCCACGCGGGAACCTGGCCCTGGACAGCGCGATCATACCCTTGAGCACCCGCGAGCAATCCGCCTTCTGTTCGCGGCTCGGTTCACCAATCGGCACCATTCGCGTGATATCGGTTGTCCCGCCCAGGTACTGGCCACCCGAATCGATCAACAGCAAGCCATTGCCCTCGATCACGGCATGTGACTGCTCGGTGGCGCGGTAGTGCGGCATGGCGCCATTGCCGTTGTAGGCCGCGATGGTGGAAAAACTCAGCGACACGAAACCCGGACGGCGGGCACGGGCCGCGCTGAGCTGATCGTCGATGGTCAGCTCGGTAATGCGTTGCGTCCCCAGGTTCGTTTCAAGCCAGGCGAAGAACTCGCACAGCGCCGCGCCGTCCTGCTCCATGGCCTGACGGATATGGGCGAGATCCCCTTCACCCTTGCGCGACTTGCTCAAGGTCGTCGGATTGATGCCCTCGACCAGCCGCACCTGCTCATGCAGGTTATCCAGCAGCCCACGGGTGACCCGTGCCGGATCCACCAGCAGGCTGGCCGTGGCCGGAATCGCCGACAACGCGTCGCCGACCGCTTCATAGTCACGAACCTCGATACCATCGGCCGCCAACACTTGGCGCAGGTGCCCATCAACCTTGTCACGCCCGACGAACAGGTACGCCTTGTCCTGGCTGAGCAACGCGAAAGAGACGAACACGGGGTTGTAGGAAACGTCGCTGCCACGCAGATTGAACAGCCAGGCGATATCGTCGAGCGTGGCAATAAAATGCCAGTCGGCGCCTTTTTCCTGCAGGGTGCCCCGCAGCTCGGCAAGCTTTTGCGCACGATTGACGGTCGCATGGGGCGGCAGGTGCTGGTAGACCGGATTGCCCGGCAGCGATGGCCGGTCGCTCCAGACCTCGGTCAGCAGATCGAGATCCGTACGCAGCTTTGCGCCCCGCGCTTGCAGACGCTCGCTTAACTGGCGGGCAGCGGCCACTGCCATGACCGCACCATCCACAGCCACGGTACCGTCGACCTCCGCCCCCAACCACTCCAACGCGCCTGGCTGCCCAGGCCGCAGCTTCATCAGTTCGATGCCACTGCCGGCCAGCTCCTTGTTCGCTTGCTCCCAATAGCGACTGTCAGCCCAGAGCCCAGCAAAATCCGCCGTGACCACCAGCGTACCCACCGACCCCTCGAAACCGGACAACCATTGCCGCCCCTGCCAATAGCCAGGCAGGTACTCGGACAGATGCGGGTCGGCCGAGGGCACCAGCAGGGCAGCAACGCCCTCCCGGGCCATGGCCTCGCGCACGCGGGCAAGGCGCGCCGGTACGGATTCGTGAAGCGGGGACTGACTGTTCATGCGCACTCCTGCGGATAGGTGTCGACGGGTCCAGGCCATCGATAATGAAACAGCTGGCGGGCGCCCGCAATCACCACGACCGTAACAAGGCATGCAGTGCCCCAAGTGTCCTGCCGACCGTCGATCCTTGCTCCTGAACTAAACAGCCTGCGCGCCTTCCCACCTCTTACACCCCCTGCGAACGCGAGGCTGGCCATGCCCCACTCCCGCGAACCGAAAAGCGCTGTCGTACTGCTCGATACCCGCGAGCACACACCCGAACACGAGCGGGCGACCCAACTGAGGATCGCCGAGTACCTGGCACGCCTGTTGGGCATCGAGCGCGTCGAGCCAACGCCTCTACCCGACGCCGAAGCATGCTGTTACTACGTGCCGAGCGAAACCCTGGTCGATCCGGCGCGTCAGACGATGCTCGGCATCCAGGACGAGAACGACCTTTTCGGCGGAGCCGTCAGTCATCCGCACCTCGCTACCAAGGCTATCTCCCACCCGGTGCCTGCCGACGCCAGCTTCCCGCCCGGCTGGACCGATGCATTTGCACGGCAAGCCTGCGATGCCCTGCTCCGTGGCTATACGGTGTTTTGCAAAGACGACGCCCGCCGGGCGGCCGAGCTGCTGCTGCGCGAGGGGCCGGTACGCATCAAGCCGGTGCTGGCCTGCGCCGGTCGGGGCCAGCAGGTCATCACCGACGCCCAGGCCCTGGAACCGTTGCTGGTGGGCATGGACGAACAGATGTTGGCACTGTGGGGGCTGGTCCTGGAAGAAGACCTCGACGAGGTCGAGACTTTCAGCGTCGGCCAGGTCCGCGTGGCAGGGCTGACCCTCAGCTACCACGGCATCCAGCACCTGACCCGCGACCACGCTGGCACCGAGGTGTACGGCGGCTCCGATCTGGTGCTCGTGCGTGGCGACTACCAGAAATTGCTGCAATTGCCGCTTGCGGATCACCTGCGCCTGGCCATCACCCAGGCCATGGCCTACGAACAGGCCGCCGAACGTTACTTCCCCGGTTTTATCGCTTCACGCCGAAACTATGACATCGCCCGCGGCCGTGATAGCCACGGCCACCTGCGCAGTGGCGTGCTCGAACAATCCTGGCGCCTGGGTGGCGCCAGCCCGGCCGAGGTTCTGGCACTGACGGCCTTCGCCGAGGATCCGGCGCTGCAGCGGTTATGCGCATCGACCCACGAGGTGTTCGGCCGGGCGCGACTGCCCGCCGACGCCACACTGTTCTTTCAGGGGCACGACAGTGAACTTGGACAACTCAGCAAATATGCACGGATACGCGACCATGACCATCGAGAGTGAGATCGTGGAACTGCACGTCGAAGGGGAAAGCATCGCCGGCACGCTGGTCAGCCCCGGCAGCCGCATGCCAGGGGTTCTTTTCGTCCATGGCTGGGGCGGCAGCCAACAGCGCGACCTGGCCCGCGCCCGGCAGATAACCGGGTTGGGCTGCGTGTGCATGACCTTCGACCTGCGCGGCCACGAAAAGACCGAGAGCCAGCGCCTGACCGTCACCCGCGAACAGAACCTGGCCGACCTGCTCGCCGCCTACGACCGGCTGGCGAGTCACCCGTCAGTCGATCCCGGCGCCATTGCCGTGATCGGCAGCAGCTACGGCGGCTACCTGGCTACCCTGCTCACCCCGCTGCGCCCCGTGAAGTGGCTGGCGTTGAGGGTGCCGGCCCTTTACTGGGACGATGAATGGGACGCGCCCAAGCAAGCACTGGATCGCCAGCGCCTGAACGCCTACCGCCTGCGCCCCCTCGGACCGGCCGACAACCGCGCCCTGGCAGCCTGCGCCGAGTTTGCCGGCGATGTGCTGCTAGTGGAGTCCGAACAGGATGACTACGTTCCCCACAGCACGCTGATGAGCTACCGCTCGGCGTTCGTCAGCGCCCATTCGATGACCCATCGCCTGGTCGATGGTGCCGACCATGCGTTGTCCAGCGAGGAAAGCCAGAAGGCCTACAGCGCGATGCTCACGGCCTGGATCAGCGAGATGGTCATCGGCGCGCGCCTGGACCGCTATCCGCACTATGCGCCCTGGTACGCCTGAGTACTGCCCAGCTGGCAATGCAGGCCACCATCGGTGCCGCGCACAAGACTACGCAAGGTCTGGTAGGCGGCGAAATTCACCCCGCGCGCCTGGTGTTCGCCCAGCAGGTCGAGGAACGGTTCCTCGATGAAGCTTCCCGCGGCTGCCGCCCATGCCTGGCGTGATTGCCAGCGCAGGAGCTGGAGCACCCGGCGACCGTCGTCACTGACCTGGATGCTGACGCTCAGCAAGCCGTCGCAGCGTTGCGCCAGGTGTTCGCTGCGCACCACCAGCGCCTCGGCCAGGGCATCCTGGCGCAGTGGTGGGACGTCGTACTCGATCATCTGGGTGAACCACAGGGAATGGGTGTTGGCCGCCATGTTGCTTCTCCTCGTTTGGGCTCTTGCAGCAGATGATCGTGGAGGGTAAAACCTCTAGCTAACTCAAGGTCAAGGATTTTATTGCCGATGAAGCCCCCTTCCTCCCAGGAACGCCTGCTCAGCGTCGGCCAGCTGGCCGCCCGTAGCGGCGTGGCCGTGACCGCCCTGCACTTCTACGAGACCAAGGGCCTGATCCACAGCACCCGCAATGCCGGCAACCAGCGGCGTTATCCGCGGGCCGTGCTGCGCCGGGTGGCGGTAATCAAGATGGCCCAGCGCCTGGGCATTCCCCTGGCCGACATCGCCGGCGCCCTGGATACCCTGCCCTGTGACCACACGCCCACCGCCGACGACTGGCAGCGCCTCTCGGCGCGCTGGCGCGACGACCTGAGCCGGCGTATCGACGAGTTGGTGATGTTGCGCGACCAGCTCGATGGCTGCATCGGCTGTGGCTGCATGTCGTTGAAGGAGTGCCCGCTGCGCAACCACCACGACCGGCTGGCCGATGAAGGGCCTGGCCCTCACCCACCCAGCCAGGATTGAGCCTCAGATCACCACATTGCGCACGAAACGCACCGCCTCCTCGCCATCATTGCGATAGGCGTAGCGGCAATCGCTGGGGAAGACGAAGAACTCGCCCTTGCCCAACTGCTGCTCGCCGCCTTCGATGACCAGCGTCAGGCGGCCTTCGGTCACATAGATCTGTTCGCTCCAGCCGGCGGCGTCTGCCTCGCTGGCGTAGCACTCGCCAGGGGCGAGGGTCCACTCCCACAGCTCGACCTCGCGCCGGGCCGGGCTGCTGCCCAGCAGCACGGCCCGGCTGGCAGGGTGCACGCCGGCCCAGGCCAACTCATCAATACGGCTGGGGTCGCGGCGGTCGGGAGCCTGGATCAGGGTGCTGAACGCTACCCCGAGCGCTTCGGCGATCAGGTCCAGTGTGGTAAGGCTGACATTCTTCTCGCCGGCCTCGATGGCCACCAGCATGCGCCGGCTGACCCCGGAGCGTTCGGCCAGGGCAGCCTGGCTCAGGCCGGCGTCACCGCGCAGGCGGCGAACATTCTGGCTGACATGCTGCAGCACCGAAGCCCGGTGCTCGGAATCTTTGTGCACTATATTGCTCACTGGTAGGGGGTGCGCAGTATACTGCCCACTTTGCGGCGAATTGTGCGCCGCCCCTTCCGAGTGCGCAAGACCATGAGCCAGGCCTCCCCCAGCAAGCCCGCCGTCACCTTCCGCCTGAGCAAGGCCGAACTGGTGCTGGTGTTCATCACCATGCTCTGGGGCGGTACCTTCCTGATCGTGCACAACGTCATGACCGTCAGTGGCCCGATGTTCTTCGTCGGCCTGCGCTTCGCTGCCGCCGCGCTATTCGTCGGCCTGGTGTCGGCCCGCTCGCTGGCAGGGCTGACCGCCACCGAACTCAAGGCCGGGGTGCTGATCGGCGTGTCGATCATGCTCGGCTACGGCTTGCAGACCATGGGCCTGCAGACCATCAGCAGCAGCCAGTCGGCATTCATCACCGCGCTCTATGTGCCCTTCGTGCCCTTGCTGCAATGGCTGGTGCTGGGCCGCCGCCCGGGCCTGATGCCGAGCCTGGGCATCGGCCTGGCCTTCGCCGGGCTGATGCTGCTGGCCGGCCCCGAGGGCGGCGCGCTGCACTTCAGCGAAGGCGAGCTGGTGACGCTGGTCAGCGCCGTGGCAATCGCCGGCGAGATCATCCTGATCAGCCGCTACGCGGGCAAGGTGGATGTGCGTCGGGTCACCGTGGTGCAGTTGGCCACCGCCTCGGCGCTATCGTTCCTGATGATCGTGCCGACCCAGGAGCCGCTCCCCGACTTCTCCTGGCTGCTGCTGGCCAGCGCGGTGGGCCTGGGCGCCATGAGCGCGGTGATCCAGGTGGCGATGAACTGGGCGCAGAAGTCGGTCTCGCCAACCCGCGCCACGCTGATCTATGCCGGCGAACCGGTGTGGGCAGGCATTGTCGGGCGGATTGCCGGCGAGCGTTTGCCTGGCGTAGCGTTGATCGGCGGGGTGCTGATAGTGCTGGCGGTGGTGGTGAGCGAGCTGAAGATTCGTCGCCAGGATGAGGCCGAGGCGTTGCCGGACGATGACGCGCGTCAGCGCGAGACGGGATTGTAGGGTCTGTATGAAAAGTCTTGAGACGAAGGTCAGGCAAGGCGAAAACAGCCGAGGAAGCGGAGTTTACGGGTTGTAAATGAGCATTCCGAGGCTGTTTTCAACGCAGCATCACCGAGTATCAAGGCTTTTCATACAGAGCCTAGCCCTCCTGCACATCCTCGGGGCTGCAAAGCAGCCCCACGGCTACGCGCTCACCCGCTATGCTTTGTAAAAAACTGTTATAAAAAAACAGCTTGTCACAGCACATTTGTACGATCCTGCAACTGCTTGCGTGTTGGTGATCATCCCCCCGGCACGTATGATCCTTGGCAAACTTCTCAGAACAGAACGCTATGTCATTGATTGTGCTATTGCTTCTGCCCTTCGTGGGCAGTTGCCTGGCGGCTGTCCTGCCGCACAACGCACGCAACGCCGAGTCCATTCTCGCCGGGCTCGTGGCCCTGGTCGGCACCGTCCAGGTGGCGTTGCTGTATCCTCAGGTGGCCGATGGCGGGGTGATTCGCGAGGAATTCCTGTGGCTGCCCAGCCTGGGCCTGAACCTGGTCCTGCGCATGGACGGATTCGCCTGGCTGTTCAGCCTGCTGGTGCTGGGTATCGGCAGCCTGGTGGCGTTGTATGCGCGCTACTACATGTCGCCGCAGGACCCGGTGCCGCGCTTCTTCGCCTTCTTCCTGGCGTTCATGGGCGCCATGCTCGGCCTGGTGATCTCCGGCAACCTGCTCCAGCTGGTGTTCTTCTGGGAGTTGACCAGCCTGTTCTCGTTCCTGCTGATCGGCTACTGGCACCACCGCGCCGACGCCCGCCGCGGTGCCTACATGGCGTTGATGGTCACGGGGGCCGGCGGCTTGTGCCTGCTGGTCGGGGCACTGCTGCTCGGCCATGTGGTCGGCAGCTATGACCTGGACAAGGTCCTGGCTGCCGGCAACATCATCCGCCAGCATGCGCTGTACCCGGTGCTGCTGCCCCTCATCCTGATCGGCGCCCTGACCAAGAGCGCGCAATTCCCCTTCCAGTTCTGGCTGCCCCATGCCATGGCGGCGCCCACACCCGTCTCGGCTTACCTCCACTCGGCAACCATGGTCAAGGCCGGGGTGTTCCTGCTCGCCCGGCTATGGCCTGTGCTGTCAGGCAGCGAGGAGTGGTTCTGGATTGTCGGCGGCGCCGGCGCCGCCACCCTGCTGCTCGGCGCCTTCGCCGCGATGTTCCAGAACGACCTCAAGGGCCTGCTGGCCTATTCGACCATCAGCCACCTCGGCCTGATCACCCTGCTGTTGGGCCTGAACAGTCCGCTGGCAGCTGTCGCCGCGGTGTTCCACATCCTTAACCACGCCACCTTCAAGGCCTCGCTGTTCATGGCCGCGGGGATCATCGACCACGAGAGCGGCACCCGCGACATCCGCCGTCTCAGTGGCCTGTTCCGCCTGGTGCCATTTACCGCCACCCTGGCCATGGTCGCCAGTGCCTCGATGGCAGGGGTGCCGCTGATGAACGGCTTCCTGTCCAAGGAGATGTTCTTCGCCGAGACCGTGTTCATCAGCTCAACCGCCTGGGTCGAAGCGGCCCTGCCGGTGATCGCCACCCTCGCCGGTACCTTCAGCGTGGCCTATGCGCTGCGCTTCACCGTCGACGTGTTCTTCGGCCCTACGGCCGACGACTTGCCGCACACGCCCCACGAGCCACCCCGCTGGATGCGCGCGCCAGTCGAACTGCTGGTACTCACCTGCCTGGTGGTCGGCATTTTCCCGGCACAATCGGTCGGCCCACTGCTGGCCGCCGCCGCGCTGCCGGTCGTAGGCGGCACCCTGCCGGAGTACAGCCTGGCCATCTGGCACGGCTGGAATGCGCCGTTGATCATGAGCCTGATCGCCATGAGCGGCGGCATCGTTCTCTACCTGCTGCTGCGCAAGCAGCTGCAGCGCGGTCGTTTCCCCCACCCGCCGTTGATCGAGCGCTTCAATGGCAAGCGCCTGTTCGAGCATGGCCTGGTCCGCTTGATGCTGCTGGCGCGGCATCTCGAGCGCTTGTTGACCACCCGCCGCCTGCAGACGCAGTTGTTCATGCTGGTGCTGGCAGCCTTCATCGCCGGCCTGACGCCACTGCTGTACAGCGGCCTGAGCTGGGGCGAGCGGCCGAAAATCCCCGGCTCCGGGGTCTTCGTCGCGCTGTGGCTGATCGCCATCGCCTGCGCCATCGGCGCCGCCTACCAGGCCAAGTACCACCGTCTCGCGGCGCTGATCATGGTCGGCGTCTGCGGCCTGATGACCTGCATCACCTTCGTCTGGTTCTCCGCGCCTGACCTGGCCCTGACCCAGCTGGCGGTCGAAGTGGTGACTACCGTGCTGATCCTTCTCGGGCTGCGCTGGCTGCCGCGACGAATCGAAGGTGTCTCGCCACTGCCGGGCAGCCAGGACCGTGCCCGCCTGCGCCGCTTGCGCGACCTGCTGCTGGCGGTGCTGGTCGGCGGCGGCATGGCCCTGCTGTCCTACGCCATGCTCACCCGCCCCACGCCCAACGACATTTCCTCATTCTTCCTCAGCCGCTCCCTGCCAGAGGGCGGGGGCACCAACGTGGTCAACGTGATGCTGGTTGACTTCCGTGGCTTCGACACCCTCGGTGAGGTCACCGTGCTGGTGGCCGTGGCGCTGACCGTGTTCGCCCTGCTGCGCCGTTTCCGCCCGCCCAAGGAGAGCATGCAGCTGCCGGCACAGCAGCGCCAGCTGGCACCGGACGTGGTCACCGACCTGGTCAACCCGCGCCATGCCACAGACACCGCGCTGGGCTTCATGATGGTGCCGGCCGCCCTGGTGCGCCTGCTGCTGCCGATCGCCCTGCTGGTGTCGATGTACCTGTTCATGCGCGGCCACAACCAGCCCGGCGGCGGTTTCGTCGCGGGCCTGGTGATGTCGGTGGCGTTCATCCTGCAGTACATGGTCGCCGGCACTCAGTGGGTCGAGGCGCAGATGAGCCTGCGCCCACTGCGCTGGATGGGCACCGGCCTGCTCTGCGCCACCCTAACCGGTGCCGGGGCGATGCTGCTCGGCTACCCGTTCCTCACCACCCACACCGCCCACCTGCACCTGCCGCTGCTGGGTGACGTGCATGTGGCCACCGCGCTGTTCTTCGACATCGGCGTGTACACAGTGGTGGTCGGCTCGACCCTGCTGATCCTCACCGCGTTGGCCCACCAGTCGGTGCGTGCCTACCGCCCCGCCAAGTCCAGCCAAGCAGGAGCCGCCTGATGGAAGAAGTCATTGCAGTCGCCATCGGTGTGCTCGCCGCCTCGGGGGTCTGGCTGATCCTGCGCCCGCGTACCTATCAGGTGATCATGGGCCTGTGCCTGCTGTCCTACGGCGTCAACCTGTTCATCTTCAGCATGGGCAGCCTGTTCATCGGCAAGGAGCCGATCATCAAGGACGGCGTGCCCCACGACCTGCTGCACTACACCGACCCGCTGCCCCAGGCGCTGGTGCTGACCGCCATCGTCATCAGCTTCGCCATGACCGCGTTGTTCCTTGTAGTGTTGCTGGCTTCCCGTGGGCTGACCGGTACCGACCACGTCGATGGGCGGGAGCGTGACGAATGAGCGGGATGAATCAACTGATCATTGCGCCGATCCTGCTGCCGCTGCTCACCGCGGCGCTGATGCTGCTGATCGGCGAAAAGCACCGCTGGCTGAAGGCGCGCCTGAACCTGCTGTCCACCGGCCTTGGCCTGGGCATCGCCGTCACCCTGCTGATGTGGGTACGCACCCAGGGCCAGGCCGAATCCATCGGCGTGTATCTGCCGGGCAACTGGCCGGCACCGTTCGGCATCGCCCTGGTGGTCGACCACCTGTCGGCGCTGCTGCTGACGCTGACCGGCATCATCGGCCTGAGCGCTCTGCTGTTCGCCCGGGCCCGCTGGGACGGTGCTGGCGCCAGCTTCCACGCGTTGTTCCAGATCCAGCTGATGGGCCTGTACGGCGCCTTCCTCACCGCCGACCTGTTCAACCTGTTCGTGTTCTTCGAGGTGCTGCTGGCGGCCTCCTACGGCCTGCTGCTGCATGGCTCGGGGCGGGCACGGGTCAAGGCCGGGCTGCACTACATCGCCATCAACCTGTTCGCCTCGTCGCTGTTCCTGGTGGGCGCGGCCATGCTTTACGGCGTGACCGGCACCCTGAACATGGCCGATCTGGCACTGAAAGTACCGCTGGTACCTGAAGCCGATCGTGGCCTGCTGCATGCCGGCGCGGCGATCCTGGCCATCGCCTTCCTGGCCAAGGCCGGGGTCTGGCCGTTGAACTTCTGGCTGGTACCGGCCTATTCATCGGCCAGCGCGCCGGTCGCAGCCCTGTTCGCGATCATGACCAAGGTCGGGTTGTACGCCATCCTGCGCCTGTGGACGCTGCTGTTTTCCGGCCAGGCCGGCGCCTCGGCATTTTTCGGTGGTGAGTGGCTGGTCTATGGTGGCCTGGCGACCCTGGCCGTGGCGGCCATGTCGATCCTCGCGGCGCAGCGTCTGGAGCGCCTGGCGGCGCTGAGCATCCTGGTGTCCGCGGGCACGCTGCTGGCCGCCGTCGGTTTCGGCCAGCCGATCCTCACCGGCGCCGCGCTGTTCTACCTGGCCAGTTCCACCTTGGCCCTGTGCGCGCTGTTCCTGCTGGCCGAGCTGGTGGAGCGTTCGCGCTCGGCCAACGAGGCGCCGCTGGAAGATGAAGAAGGCGCAATGCCTTCGCCGCTGGAGTCGCTGCACCCACCCAAAGGCATCAACCTGGACGACGAGCAGCAGGTGGTGATCGGCCAGATCATTCCCTGGACCATGGCCTTCCTCGGCCTTGCCTTCATCGCCTGCGCCCTGCTGATCATCGGCATGCCGCCCCTGTCGGGGTTCATCGGCAAGCTCAACCTGATCAGCGCGTTGTTCAACCCGCAAGGCATGGGCGTCAGCCCAGAGCAGCCGCTGGGCGTCGCGGGCTGGACCCTGGTCACCCTGTTGGTGCTGTCGGGCATGGCCTCGCTGATCGCCTTCGGCCGGGTGGGCATCCAGCGCTTCTGGAAGCCCGAGGAGCGCCCCTCGCCGGTGCTGCGTCGCTATGAATGCGTGCCTATCGTCATTCTCCTGGGCCTGTGCATCTTCCTCAGCCTCAAGGCTGAGCCGCTGCTGCGCTACACCCAGGACACCGCCGCGAGCCTGAGCACGCCGGAGGCCTACGTCAAGGCGGTGATGGCCACCCGGCCACTGCCCGGCCCGACCACCCTCAGCGCGGAGGCGCAGCCATGAGCCGACTGTTCCCTGCGCCGCTGCTGTCCGTCGCACTGTTCGTACTATGGTTGCTGCTCAACCTCTCGGTCAGCCCGGGCAACCTGCTGCTGGGTGCCGTGCTGGGCATCCTTGCGCCAATCCTGATGGCCCCGCTGCGCCCGCAGCACGCCCACGTGCGCCGCCCCTGGGCAATCGCCAAGCTGATTGGCCGGGTAGGCCTCGACGTGATCCATTCCAACCTGCTGGTGGCTCGTGGCGTCCTGCGCGCGGGCAGCACTCCACCGCGCTCGGCGTTCGTGCACATTCCGCTGGATCTGCGCGATGCCCATGGCCTGGCAGCGTTGTCGATGATCACTACGGTGGTGCCCGGCACCGTCTGGTCTGAACTGGCACTGGATCGCAGCGTACTGCTGCTGCACGTGTTCGACCTTGAAGACGAAAAGGCCTTCATCGAACACTTCAAGCACACCTATGAACGTCCGCTGAGGGAGATCTTCGAATGAGCGGCCTGCTTGCTTATGCCGTCCTCGCCAGCCTGTTCATCTTCGCCATCGCCATGGGCCTGGCACTGATCCGGGTGTTCCGCGGGCCGTCCGCCCAAGACCGCGTGCTGGCACTGGACTACCTGTACATCCTGGGCATGCTGATGATGCTGGTACTGGGTATTCGCTACGCCAGTGACACCTACTTCGAGGGCGCGCTGCTGATCGCCCTGTTCGGCTTCGTCGGCTCGTTCGCCCTGGCCAAATTCCTGCTGCGTGGCGAGGTGATCGAATGAACGAAGCTATCGTACTGCCGTTCTGGCTGGAACTGCTGGTATCCACGCTGCTGCTGCTGGGCAGCCTGTTCGCCCTGATCGGCGCCATCGGGCTGGTTCGTCTGAAAGACTTCTTCCAGCGCATGCACCCGCCCGCGCTGGCTTCGACCATCGGGGCGTGGTGCGTGGCGGCGGCCTCGATCCTGTACTTCTCGGTGCTCAAGCAGAGCCCGGTGCTGCATGCGTGGCTGATCCCGATCCTGCTGTCGATCACCGTGCCGGTGACCACGCTGCTTCTGGCCAGGGCCGCGCTGTTTCGCAAACGCACCTCGGGTGAACACGTACCCGAGGAAGTCAGCAGCGGGCGTGACCGCGGCAACTGAGGCTCATGCCTGGCTCAGGCGCTGCAACTCGCGGCGTACCATAGAGGCAAACGGCGGCGGGCTCATCTGGTAGAGCTCGCCTGCGACCCAGGCCAGCCAGGCGCCTTGCAGCACCTCCCGGCGCGCCAGCAGGCGCTCGGCCTCCTCCACCGCACGCGCCTGGTGCTCGCGGTGAAAGTCTGCCCGCGAGCCCGCGCTGGGCTCGCCGCTCATTCACTGGCCTTGAAAGTGGTCAACTCGCCCTTGCGCCATTTGGCGACCTTGCCAGTCACGGCCTTGAGCAACTTGCCCAGGCCTTCCTGCACCTGTTGCTGGGCAGCGAACACCAGCATCACGCCATGCCCGTCGCGGAACACGATACCTTCGCCTTCCGGTACCGAGACGAAGGCGTAGTCGCCCTGGCCATAGACGTTCAGCTTGATCTCGCGAAAACGCAACTCCAGCTTGCCACCTTCGCGGCTGGGCAGCACCGCGGCACGGAAGTGGTCGCCTACTTTCAGTTCCAGGCGCTGCTTGTCATCGACCACCATGGCGTCTTCGGTGTCGATTTCGGCCATGTACAGGCCTTCCGGATTCTGCTCGGTGACATAGATGAAACGCCCGTGGAACAGTTTGACCAGTTGGGCGCGCAAGTCGCCCAAGGCGAACAACGCATGGGTATCCAGTGTACTGACTGCCAATGAAAGGCTCCTCACATCGATTGCAACGGCCACGCCACGGACACCGCAGGCGTCAGGTGGCAGGCACTGTTTAGTCATGGTCCGCAGGACCGTGAAACAAGCATCAAAGCGTCCTCGCGCAACGGCGCAGGCGCAACCAGGAAGTGATTCACCCAGCCACCGCCCGGCGACGCGAAGTAAGCTTCGGCTTGATTCCGCAAAGGAAACGTAATGTCCGACAGCAAAAATGCCGGAAAAGATGCGACAAACAACGCCAGTTCTTTGGCCAGAAAGGAATGCTGGTCTTCAGTCGCGCATTACAGGAGAGCAAATATGCACGAAAACACCGAAACCCGTCGAGAGGCACGTAATATTTCTGATCGGGAAATGCCTCGCTATATCGTCATCCCCGCAGGCAACGCGTTCTACCACATTGCCGAGCGCGATACCGGGCGCGTAAGGGGATTTCGCCAGTGCCACAAACAGGCCTGCGCACTGGCCCGGCATTTCGAGCGCTGAATCTTTCAGGCGGCGCTGCACCGCTGCAACTGGGCCAGCCAGGCAGCCCGGCATTCCAGTGCTTCGGCGCGGCTGGCGAACGCCGTGCCACGGCGCTCGCCATCGACCAACACCACCCAGCATACCCGTTTACCTACGGCCTGCATTGATCGCGGCACACCGGTGCCGATCATGGCGGCTACATCGACTTGGCTATTCACCATTCCCTCCGGAATTTAATTAGCAACCTAACGATGTGCGCATGATACGACCAGCCCTGCCGGGGAAAAAGCGTCGCCTGGTACAGCTGTATTGCAGTAATGGCAACAAATCCGCTCAACCCAGCCCCGGATCTGGCCGGTAGCCCAGGCGCAGCCCACCCCAGTGCCGACCTTGGACGAAGATCGGCACGGACAGGTCGTGCATCAGTTCCCCTGTATCGCGGGTGTAGGTCTGCAACAAGACTCGCTGCTGATGACTGCCACAGCGACTGCCGGTACGATCGTCGAAAATGCGTTTGCTGCGACTGTACGCAGTGTCATGTGCTGGGTCGCCGGTCAAGGGTTGGTTGAAGACGTTATTGTGGGTGGGCACATAACCCTGCTGCGTACACGCGATGGCGTAAACCAGCCCGTCGTGCTGCACCAGCGGCTCCTGGATCTGTGGCAGCACGCTATCGGTGTAAGGGTCGAAGCGCGTAGTGAAGCGCTGTGGCTGCACGCCAGGGATCGGTCGGTAATGGCGATCGAACAGATCGTCCAGGCTGATCCGCCCCTTCTCGACATCTGCCTCGAACTGCTCACTGATCTGCCGAGCACCGGCCTGGGCAAGTTCGAAGACACGCTGGTGGTAGGCATCCAGCCCCACCTCGGCCAGGCGCTCGCTAATGTTCTCGACCTGTCCCTCCATCTGCACGGCCGCCTCGGCCAGGTGTCGAGTCTGCTGGTCACTCACCAACAAATCACCGCGCACCTGGGCCACGGCCTGGAACAGGTTGTCGAGTTGGGCCTGGTTGGTCTGCGTGCCCTGGGCAATCTCGCTGACCTGGCCTTCGACACTGGCCGCCAGCTCGGCGATCTGCGCCAGCTGCCCACCAGTATGCTCGACCTGCTTGACCCCGGCGCCCAGCTCATCGGCCAACCCTCGGATCTGTTCCACCACTTGGGCAGTGCGCGCTTGGATGTCGGCCACCATCTGCCCGACCTCCTCGGTGGCACTGGCGGTGCGCCCAGCCAGGCCACGCACCTCATCGGCGACGACCGCAAAGCCACGACCGTGTTCGCCAGCGCGCGCCGCCTCGATGGCGGCATTGAGCGCCAGCAGATTGGTCTGGCTGGCAATCGCCTGGATCACCAGGGTGACCCGGGCGATATCCTCGCTACGCTGGTGCAGCGCCTCGATCAGCTCGCGGCTGGCACTGGCCCGCTCGCTCAGGTCACGCATGCGTTGTATCGACTCGCCCAGCACGGCGCTGCCCGCGACGCTGCTGTCATGGGCCGCACGTGCGGCGGTCAGGGCCTGCTGGCTGAGCTGGGCGGTGGCCTGCTCGGTGGTGATCATGATCTCGGCGCTGCCGACGATCTCCTGGGCCGCGCCCAGTTGCGACTGTACCCGCGCCGCCAGCTGCTGCACCGAATGGGCCACTGCGGCGGCGGACAGGGCATTGTGGCTGGTGCCGCGCGCGAGCTCTTGCAGCAGGCCATCGTCCTGCGCGGTGGGCGTAACCGCAGGCACTGGCGCACGCCGTCCACGCGGCAGCCACAGCACCAGCAGCGCCAGGGGCACGACCAGGTACAACGCCAACCCGGCATAGGCCATGGCGGCCAGCAGCGCGCACAGGGCAACACCCTGCAACAGGGCAACGCCAGCACCCGTTTGGCAAGGCTCAGGTCGAGGTGTTTCAACGGCTGACAGAGATCCTTCTCGCATCATCTTCGTGGTCCATCCGCGTGTCGTTATTGTGACGTCATTAAACGCCACTATAACGCCATTATCCATGCCTCCAGAGGGGCAAGACGGTCGCAGTTGATGCAGGGCAAGAAAGCAAGAAGGCCCCAGGGATCGCTCCATGGGGCCTTGCGCAAGGCGTTGGATCAGATCTGCCGCTGGTGGCGGTCGAGCTGTTCGTGACGCTCCTGGGCTTCGATGCAGTACTTGGTAGTCGGGCTGATCAACAGGCGCTTCAGGCCAATCGGCTCACCACTGTCGTCGCACCAGCCAAAGCTTTCGTCGGTGATGCGGTCCAAGGCCATCTCCAGTTGCGGCAGCAGGCGCTGGTCGCGGTCGATGGCATTGACCAGCCAGGTGCGCTCTTCCTCGACCGATGCCACGTCAGCGGGATCCGACGGGGTATCCAGGCTTTCGATAGCAGTGCGGCTCAGTTCGATGCGCTCGTGGGTTTCGACTTTCATCGCCTGCAGCAACGCGGTGAAATATGCGAGCTGCTCGGCATTCATGTAGTCATCGGCCGACATGGCCAGCAACTGTTCCTTGGTCATCGATTTCTCTATGAAAAATGTGCATATGGGCGATTCGGGTGCCAGCGACGCGACGGCGTCGACGGCGAAATTCTTCAAGCGCCAACCGGCACTCTTTTTACAGGGGGCGGAAGTCTAAGGTGCCAGGCGGCAGCGGGCAACATAAATGACGGAGGATTTGTCCGAAACAGCCAGGAATCCGCCTACTGGTGCGTTGCCTGCGCTTCACGACGAGGCACAGAAAAATATGTAGTAATAAATATTGGCTGCAACCACCCCCGCTCGCAAGCGTCGCAACGTCAGGAGGTATCGGGTTAATGACCAGAGCCGAGCGCAAACGCGCTTGATACAGCCTCGATCAGATAGGAGGCCTGGCCATGAATGACACAACAACTCGACGCTTTGTCCGCTCCAGCACGCTTCAATGCAAAGTTGCCCGACGCTTCGCCGATCGTCCGGAATTGCTCGATGCTGCGGAGCATATCCTGGCAGCACAATGGCTCCATTATCTGCCAGACGATACCCATGATCCAACGGGGCTCTATCTCGCCAGCCGGCAATCAAGCTCCAACAGCCTGTGGGTTCGCCCCTTGTCGCATGTGCTCACCGAGCGCTATTGCCTGGGCCGGACCCTCAACCTGACGATTGACGAAGATACCCTCACTACGCATGTCGATGCTGATCCCGCCTGGCAGGTGGACATCCCCTTGCATCAAGTGGAATTGCTGATCAATGACACTGCACCGTTTCTGCTCGATGTGTACCAACAATCCTTGGCGACCCATTGGAGCCGCTTCGACACCAGGGGTGAGACCCCGTGGCAATGGTATGCCGAAGACCTTCGCAACCGCTTTCTGGCAGCCATCGACGCCCATCAGAACGCCTGCAGCCTGTCTGATTTCGCCTTGGTCATCGCCAGGCTGGTGCATAGCCAACCTGATTCCGGGTACCGAAATTGGCAGAACACACGTGGCTTGAGCGTCTCGCAGCTTGCCGTGGATTTCTCCGAGGTCGGGATGCTGGACAACGAACTGGCGAGCGCACTGTTGATCGAGCACCACGATGCCGATCCCGAGCGCAAAGTGACCCTTCTCTACAGCCTGACAGGCAAGCTCCTGGCTTTCCCCTCCCGCCAGGACCTGTTGCAGGCCATCGCTCGATACTGGCCCGCAAGATCCCGAACCGCGTGCCGGAAAGTCAGCATCGGCCCGCCCGCGCAAGGCGACTTCGAAAGCATGGCGCTGGGCGTTCTGGAACAGCAACTGCGCATCATCGACAGTCGTGCCGCAAGCTATCGGAGCAAGCTTGACGCCATCAATATGAACCTGGAACTGGACAGGCTCACCTCCATGCTGGACCTGTGCAGCAATACCGAATCCAGAGCGCGTAATACGTTGTCGGCCCAACTGCCCGACTGGCTGCGCGACGCGGGGAGCCAGCCCTTGTTGCGCTACAGCACGCTGCTGTTCGACGTCGCCCAGGCTCTCCATACCTCCAAGGGGCAGTTCTGGCTCGATGGGGTCGACAACGCCGTGGAGTTCGCCAACCGGAAACTTGCCGCACGCTTCGCTGCGGATCACCCGGGCGATCCGCTCGAACCTGAGCAGATCAGGATCATCAACTACCAGGTGATTGCCGCCGCTGCCGGGCTTCCTGGACTTGGCAGCACAGGCGAGGTGACCCCCGTCACCTTCTCTCTCGCCCGACTGGCCATCGCCAATGTCGGCTTGCTCAAACCGGGTCGGGTGGAGCTGCACTCCAATGATGCCGCGCCCTTGCCTGCCTGGCTGACTGAAAGCTACCTGCGCGAAGTGGTCGAAGACCTGGATATCGCCAGCGCCTACCCAGCCATGCTGCGCAGCAAGTTGTTGGATGACAGCGGCCAGCGCGAGTGGCGCCAGCGCCAACTCTTGGCGCAACTCGGCAGCCAACTACCGGCGCTGGCGCAAGAGCTGTATCTACGGGGGAAATTGCCGGACCCGGAGGTCGTCAGTCACATCAGCCAGTTGTTCTGCGACGCTGACGAGAATGATCCGAAGCGCTGGGTGATCAGACCGCTGGGTCTACTCAAGGCACCTGACTCGACAGTGGATCACCCACGCAACACCTGGCTCATAGAGCCCTATTCACCCAACGCCAACAGTTGCCTGCTGTACCGCCCCCTGCACCAGGACAGCCTGCTGCACTTCACCGATCGGCTGGCGCTGTTCGTGGCCATCAGCACCCCTGGCGCTGTGCAGGACGACCTGCTGCACCGTCTTCCGGCCGAGGACCGCAGATTCTATGCCCACGGTGGCTTCCTCGAGCCACATCTGTTCGTACCACTGGATGACACCAGTGCAGTCCCGTTCGGCACGCCCGCGCCGGTGGAACTGACATTCGAAGCACCTTCCAAAGACCTTGGCGCAGATCTCTACCTGGCTTGCGTCAACGAATCGATCCATGAGTTCGAAGAGCATGCCTGGACGAGCGCGCAGACCCGCTGGGCACGCTGGAAAGAGCTGGGAGGACTACTGTTCAACACCTTGCTTCCCCTCGCAGGAGGCGCACTGGGCAAAGTGGCCTGGCTGGCGCAGATGGAAGTGGCACTGGCCGATTTCATCGAAACGGATGCCGGGCAGGATTCCTCAAGATACTGGCAGGCAGGGGTCAACCTGCTGCTCAATATCGTCATGCTGCTGGCTACACATGCTGATACTCGCCTGAGAGAGGAAAATGGTGAGGAACGCTCACTGGGGGTGTCGGTCACGCCACCCATCGATACAGCGCCGGAACCAGCCGCGCCCGCCGTGGTAGAAGGTGTCTCTGCGATACATCTCGACTTCAGCTGGGGGCGCCCCACCCGCACTTTGACTGTTGCGCAAAGCACTAGACTGCACGCCTTGCAGGCGGATATCGATACCACCGTACTCGGGGAACCGTTGCCCAGCAGCAACCTGCGCGGCCTGTACCTGCATGAATCAAGGCTCTACACGGTGCTGCAGGGCAAGGTGTACCAGGTCATGCTCGACCTGCCTCGCAATCAACTGCGCATCGTTGGCCCTGACGAAACCCCAGGCCCCTGGCTACGGCGCGACGAAGTAGACCGCTGGCAACTGGATCTGAGCCTCACTCTGAAGGGTGGCATGCCACTGTCCGCACAGGTCCGAAAGCTGCAGCTGCAAAAGGCGAGCGCCCTGCGTACTGCCAACGAACTGATCAAGGCCGACAAGGACACCATCGACGCCAGGATTCTGGAACAGACCACACTGGAGAAGCTGGTCGCCAGCCCTCTCGACGATGCCCGCCTGCACACCTGCCAGGACAAGCTCGATACCCTCTCGGAGTTCTGGGCGACACACATCGAGCATCTGAAACAGCGCAACACATTGCAACCAGTGAAGGACTTCAAAAAAGTCCACGCCTTCGCACTGTATCATGAGAGTTTCTGCCAGCGCCTGTTGCGCAAAGTGCTGCACCTGCGCTATCGCCCTGATCGAGACCAATTGCTCAACGCTGCCAGCCTCCAGCAGGCCGGCGAGGTCCTCACCCCCGGGGACGTCAGTATCATCGCCGCCCGCCTGGACAGAATGGCCCCCCTGATAGACCGGATGATCGACAACAATCGACGCTTGCGTCACTGCCAGGATGAACTGAGCAAGCTGGCAAGCCCCCACCAGCCCGAGATCCGGCGATGGCGGGACTTCGCCGTCAGCATGCCGGCAACGCCGGAGCAGGAACTGATCCTGCGCTTCCTGCGGCTTGAAGGACTGCTCAACCGCATGACCCTGGTACACGGCCTGAGCGAGGAAGCGTGCTACTGGAGAGACCGCTTCTGGGGCAACTTCGAATTGGGTATCGCTCAGCGAGCCAAACTGTTCAAGCTGTCAAGCACCGATGACGAAATCACCACCAGACTACTGCGCAGCATTATCGGCCACCTCACGGCCGCATCCCGACAACTGCAAATCTTCACGGCACTGGTCAAGGACAGCGCGGCGTTACAGACCGCGCGGCAGATGAATGAACAAATCGACTGGCTGCTGGAACGAAACCGCGAGGAGCTGAAAGAACTGCCCGACTATCCGCCGGTCAGCAGCCTGGGGCAACTGCGCAAGAAGGTACCCGGGCTGATCGAGACCAACGAACATGGGCTTCTGCTGGCCGATCCACGCAGCGACGATGCCAACACCGTCGATATTCCCGGCCCAGACGACAAGACACCCACGCGTACCTACCACCTCAAGCATGGCGACTGGGTGGAGCTCAAGCCCTCCCAGCCCGCCTCCCGCTCAACACAGTCGAGTCTCAAACGCCTTCTCAAGGACAGCGACGCATTGATTGCGCAGGCCCACGACGAGGTGGCGAGCCTGCAAGCGCAGTCAAGTCGCTATCTGCCAGTAGAGCTCCAGGAGAGCGTGCTCTATCAACGCACCCGCCTGCTCGAACGCGTCGATGCCATCGAGGCACGGCTGACCGAGATCAACGAAACCGACGACGCTCATGGCGGCAAGGATGCCGAGCTGGTCGCCGGATCCCTGCGGCGGCTGGCCGATGAGTTGGAAGGAACGGCTACACGCTTGCGCGTGTCAGCCGCACTCACGCAGAAACCGCGCATGGTTGAGCTCATGTATCTGGTGGATAACGGGCTCGTGCAGTTGCGGGCCGAAGGGGTACGTAGTCGACTGGCCAGGGCCAAGGGGCGGCCAGCCGATTTTCTCGACGAATACAGCATCAGCCACGAAGGCAAGGTGCTGTGGTACGCACACTTCCACTACCCATCGACGACCTCCGCCAAGACAGACTTCACCGCTGGCCACCTGAAGACAGCGGCGCAACGGCATATGCCAGGCCAGCGCTACAGCGATGGCAGCGGTAACATCGTGGATGTATACCGTGCCCCGATTACCAGCGCGGCCGCCGCCAAGTACTTCTTCAGCCTTTAGACCAAAGGGGCGGCTGCGGCCGCCCCCCGTCAACAGTCCTTGAATTGCGCCTCGCGCTTGGCGATGAAGGCGGCCATGCCTTCCTTCTGGTCCTCGGTAGCGAAGGCGGCATGGAACACCCGGCGCTCGAAGCGGACCCCCTCGCTCAGGGTGACTTCAAACGCCCGGTTGACGCTTTCCTTGACCATCATGCTCACTGGGATGGACTTGGCAGCAATGGTCGCTGCCACTTTCAGTGCCTCCTCCAACAGCTCGGCCTGCGGCACGATGCGCGCTACCAGGCCCGCGCGTTCGGCTTCCTCTGCCCCCATCAAGCGGCCGGTCAGGCACAGTTCCATAGCCTTGGCCTTGCCCACCGCGCGAGTCAGGCGCTGGGTGCCGCCCATGCCCGGCAGCACGCCAAGATTGATTTCCGGCTGGCCGAACTTGGCATTGTCGGCGGCGAGGATGAAATCGCACATCATCGCCAGTTCGCAGCCCCCACCCAAGGCAAAGCCGGACACCGCGGCGATAATCGGCTTACGCCGGTTAGCGATGCGGTCGGCGTCACTGAACAGGTCGTCGACGTATATCTGCGGGTATTGCAGCTCGGCCATTTCCTTGATGTCGGCGCCGGCAGCGAAAGCCTTGGCAGAGCCGGTCAACACCACGCAGCCGATGTCTGGATCACGCTCGAGCTGGTCCAGGGCCTGGTTGATTTCACCAACGATCTGCGCATTCAGCGCATTGAGCGCCTGCGGACGGTTTAGGGTGATCAGGCCGACCTTGCCGTGGATGTCCAACAGGATGGTTTCGAATGCCATGCAGACTGCTCCTTCAAAGATTGCGCGCAATGACCATGCGCTGAATGTCGCTGGTACCTTCGTAAATCTGGCAAACCCGCACGTCGCGGTAGATGCGCTCGAGCGGGAAGTCGCTCAGATAGCCATAACCACCCAAGGTCTGCAAGGCGTCCGAACAGACCTTTTCGGCCATTTCCGAGGCGAAAAGCTTGGCCATCGAGGCTTCCACCAACGCCGGGCGCCCGGCGTCGCGCAGGGCGGCGGCGTGCAGCACCATCTGCCGGGCCACGGCGATCCTGGTGGCCATGTCGGCCAAGCGGAAGGCCACGGCCTGGTGCTCGATCAGCGGCTTGCCGAAGCTTTGCCGTTCGTTGGCGTAGTCGCGCGCCACCTCGAAGGCGGCGCGGGCCATGCCCACCGACTGCGAGGCGATGCCGATGCGCCCGCCTTCGAGGTTGGCCAGGGCTATCTTGTAACCCTGCCCTTCTTCTCCGAGGCGATTGGCCACCGGCACATGCACATTGTCGAAAACGATCTGGCAGGTGTCGGAGGCATGTTGACCAAGCTTGTCCTCGACGCGTGTCACCTGGTATCCCGGTGAGTCGGTGGGCACGATGAAGGCCGTGATGCCACGCTTGCCAGCGTCCGGATCGGTGACAGCGAAGACGATTACCACTCCGGCGTTTTGCCCGGAGGTGATGAACTGCTTGCTGCCGTTGAGCACGTAGTGGCCACCCTCCAGACGGGCGCGAGTCTTCAGGCTGCTGGCATCGGAACCCGCCTGGGGCTCGGTCAGGGCGAATGCGCCGAGCATCGCGCCACTGGCCAGCGGCGCGAGGAACTGCTGCTTCTGCGCCTCGCTGCCGAACTTGAGGACCGGCACGCATCCCACCGAGTTGTGCACGCTCATGATGGTCGAGCAGGCACCGTCACCGGCGGCGATTTCTTCAAGGGCCATGGCATAAGCCACGTAACCTGTGTCACTGCCTCCGTACTGCTCCGGCACCAGCATGCCGAACAGTCCCAACCCGGCCATTTCCTCGATGGCTTCTTTCGGGAAGCGATGCTCCTTGTCCCATTGCTCGGCGAACGGCTTCAACCGTTCCTGGGCGAACGCACGCACGGCGTCGGCGATCTGTTGTTGCTCGTCAGTTACCAACATGGTTCACCTCAGTACAGGCATTCGACGGCCATGGCCGTCGCTTCGCCACCGCCGATGCAAATGGCCGCCACGCCACGGCGCAGGTTGTTCTGGCGCAGCGCCGACAGCAAGGTCACCAGGATCCGCGCACCCGAAGCGCCGATTGGGTGGCCCAGGGCGCAAGCGCCACCATGGATGTTGACCTTGTCGTGGGGCAGGTCGAGATGCTTCATCGCCGCCAGGGTGACCACCGCGAACGCTTCGTTGATCTCGAACAGGTCCACCTCGGCCAGGTTCCAGCCAGTGCGTTCGAGCAGCTTGTCAATGGCGCCGATCGGCGCGGTGGGGAACAGCGCCGGGGTATCGGCGAAGGCAGCGTGGCCATGGATCAGCGCCAGCGGCTTGAGGCCGCGCTTTTCGGCCTCGGAGCGCCGCATCAAGACCAGCGCCGCGGCCCCATCGGAGATGGAGCTGGAGTTGGCGGCAGTGACAGTGCCGCCCTCACGGAAGGCAGGCTTCAACTGCGGGATCTTGTCCAGGCGAGCCTTGGGCGGCTGCTCGTCGTCCTTGATGACCCGCTTGTCCTTGCCCTCGGTGACCTCCACCGCAACGATCTCGGGCGCAAACCGACCGCTCTTGATTGCATCCTGGGCACGGGTCAGCGAAGCGATGGCGAAAGCATCCTGGGCTTCGCGGCTGAAAGCGCCCTTCTGCGCGCAGTCTTCGGCAAAGGTGCCCATCAGACGGCCTTTGTCGTACGCGTCCTCCAGCCCGTCCATGAACATATGGTCGATGATCTTGCCGTGGCCCATGCGGTAGCCGCCACGGGCCTTGTCCAGCAGGTAGGGGGCGTTGGTCATGCTCTCCATGCCGCCGGCGACGATCACGTCGGCGCTGCCGGCGAGCAACTGGTCATGGGCCAGGATAGCGGCCTGCATGCCCGAGCCGCACATCTTGTTCAGCGTGGTGCATGTGGTGTGCTTGTCCAGACCGGCACCGAGCGCTGCCTGGCGCGCAGGAGCCTGGCCCTGGCCAGCCGGCAGCACGCAGCCGAACAGTACCTCCTGGACGCTGGCAGCATCGATACCGGCGCGCTCGACGGCGGCTCGGATCGCCGCACTGCCCAGTTGCGCCGCGGTCAGGCTCTTGAGGTCGCCCTGCAGGCCGCCCATCGGCGTGCGCACGGCGCTGACGATAACAATCGGATCGTTGGCGAGGGTCATGTTCAATCTCCTTACTTGGCAGCCATGCGCAGCGCTCCGTCGAGGCGGATCACCTCACCGTTGAGCATGCTGTTTTCGATGATATGGCGGACCAGTGCAGCGTATTCCTGAGGGCGGCCCAGGCGAGGCGGGAACGGCACGCCAGCGGCCAGCGAAGCACGTACTTCCTCGGTCATGCCGGCCATCATCGGCGTTTCAAAAATGCCCGGGGCGATCGTCATCACGCGGATACCGAAACGTGCCAGCTCACGGGCAGCGGGTAAGGTCAAGCTGGCGATGGCGCCCTTGGAAGCGGCATAGGCCGCCTGGCCGATCTGCCCATCGTAGGCGGCGATGGAGGCGGTGTTGATGATCACGCCACGCTCCCCTTCCTCGTCCGCAGCCCCTTCGGCCATGGCCGCAGCAGCCAGCCGCAGCAGGTTGAAACTGCCGATCAGGTTGACGTTGATGACCTTGGCGAAGCTCCCCAGGGCGTGCGGGCCATTCTTGCCCAGGACCTTTTCGGCACCGACGATGCCTGCGCAGTTGACCACCCCGTGCAGGCTGCCAAAGGCACCAACGGCGGCGTCGATTGCGGCTTGTACGGCCTGTTCGTCGCTGATGTCGGCCACCGCGAAGCGGGCATGGTCACCCAGCTCGCGCGCCTTCGTTTCGACGGCCTGGGCATTGAGGTCGACCAGCATGACCTTGGCACCAGCCTCGACCAGCATGGACGCAGTAGCGGCACCCAGCCCAGAGGCGGCGCCGCTGACGATGAAGTGCTTGTTCAGTAGTTGCATGATCGGCTTTCCTTTCAGGCGCTGACAGGGGTGATCTGTTGCGCTTGTTGTTTGGCGACTTCCTGGTTACGTAGGATGAAGCGTTGCAGCTTGCCGCTTGGGGTCTTGGGCAGCTCGCTGACGAATTCGATTTCACGGGGGTAGGCATGTGCGTACAAGCGCTGGCGCACATGCTGACGCAGGTCCTCTTCCAGCTCGGCGCTGCCTTGATAGCCGGCGGCCAAGACCACGAAGGCTTTGATCAGCTCAGTGCGCTGCGGATCCGGTTTACCGATCACCGCCGCCTCGATCACTGCGGGGTGCTCGATCAACGCGCTCTCTACATCGAACGGGCCTACTCGGTAGCCGGAGGTGGTGATCACATCGTCACTGCGCCCGACGAAGCTGACGCTGCCTTCCGGGTTCAACTCGACGGTGTCGCCGCTGAGGTAGTACTTGCCGACAAAGGCCTTGGTCGGTAGACCGTGGTAGCCAGCGAACCAGCACAACGGCGATTGCTCGCGATCGACAGCGAGGATGCCCGGCTGTCCGGCTGGCAGTTCCTGCCCCTGCTCGTCCAGTACCACGATGCGATGGCCGGGGATGGCGAAACCGGCCGCCCCCATGTGCACCGCATGTCGCAAACCATGGTGGTTGCACAACACCATGCCCAGCTCGGTCTGGCCGTAATGGTCGTGGATGGTGACCCCCAGTTCTTCGGCGAACCAGCGGATCACCTCTGGGTTGAGCGGCTCACCGGCACTGCTGACCACCCGCAGGCGCCCGTTGACAGGTGCCGAGAACTGCTCGCCGGCGGCAATCAGCAGGCGAAATGCGGTGGGAGAGCCGGCCAGGTTAGTGATACCCAGCTTGTCGATCACCCGGGCGCAGCTGTCGACGCTGAAGGGGCCATCGTAGAACGTGGTGGCATGGCCCAGCGACAAGGGACCGGTCACGGCGTAGTACAAGCCATAGGCCCATCCTGGGTCGGCCAGATTCCAGAAGTTGTCTTCTGGGCGCAGGTCGATGGCATCGCGCATGTAGCCCTGGAAGGCGACGATGGCGCGCAACGGCACTTCCAGCGGTTTGGCAGGGCCGGTGGTGCCGGAGGTGAACATCAGCAGGAACGGGTCGCTGCCCGAGCGCATGACCGGCTCGCAAACCTGCGATGCGCTGTCCATGCATTGCTGAAAGTCCAGTTCGCCACTGCGGGCGTTTACCGTGATGATGGTCGGGCAGCCGTGCACATCGTCCAGTTTGCAACGGTTAAGGCTGTCGGTCACAACGACGCGGGCGCGGGATTGCGCCAGACGGTGCTCGATGGCCTTGGGACCGAAAGCAGTGAACAACGGTTGATACACTGCCCCGAGGCGCCATGTGGCAAGCACCGTGACCAACAGCTCGGCCGTGCGCGGCATGAGCCCTGCTACCCGGTCCCCGGCACCCACTCCTTGAGCCTTGAGTACATTGGCGAAGCGGACCGCAAGGGATTGCAACTGATCGAAGCTGTAACGGCTGCTGTTGCCATCGCGGTCCTCGTGCAGCAGCGCCAGCCTGCCGCTGCCGACATGTCGGTCACAGCATTCGACACAGGCATTGAGTGCTTCGAGGTTGCCATGCAGCGCTGTCGCAACAGCTTCGCCATACTCGAACACACGAACAGCCTCGGCGTAATCACGCATCGTCGGACTCCTGGTTTGTTTTTTTTGGAGTTAACCATCGGTCCGACGATGTTCGCGCCGCTCGTCATCAGCGGCAATGGCCAAAGCTGTCAATCTGGATGACCGGTTTGGCCGCTGACGGGCTCACCCCAGGCCCCGCTCCCATCCTCGTATGAACTGCAAGCTCAGCTCGACCCTCAAGGCTTGGGTCTCCTCTGCCCGCTGCTCATCCAGCACCCCCTGCTCATCCTGGAACTGCGCGGTATCGAGCGTCCCACGGCGTGCCTGCAAAACCTGCTGGCGCTCGTTAACCCGTTGCTCCAAAGCCTCGAAGGCTGGGCGATAACGCCGTGAGAGAAAGCCTTGCCAGAATGGTCGCTGGCTCAGGTAGCTTGCCAATGCCCCCGGCGTTTCCAGGGCGCGCACCGTTCGCCGCGCCGCGAGCAGTTGATCTGCGCTCACACGATTGAGATCGGTGATACGCAGGGCGTGCGGCTGGCCCGGCAAGCGCAGCCATTGACGCAGGCCAACCCGATACCCCAGGCGAATGCCAGGGGCATCATGGACCTCGCGCTGAAGGCTGCGCCGCGCTGTATCCTGCCGGGCAATGCGCTGCACCTGTTCCAGGCGGAACAAGCTACGCCCCAGCGCATACAGCTCGGCGCCGGAGGTGGCGACCTGCGCCTGAGCAACCTGGTTGCGCAGGCGGCTCACCCACATCTGGCTGAAGCAGTCCATCACTGCGTTGTCGTTTACCGGCCGCTGCGCTGCGAGACGATACACCGTCGCCTGCAAGTCAGCGTCGGTGTCGATGGCCATCAGCAAGAGCCAGGCGTTTTCCAGGAGCTCTGCGCGAGGCCAGGCATAATCGGCAAGGGGTATCAGCCGTTGCAACAGGCCGATCAGCTCACCCCCTTCGGCTGTTGCCTGCAGGCGCTGCCAGCGCCGGTCTCGTGCCGGCTGGGCCGCCGCATCGCCGTCGACCCACCAGGCCCGGACGAGCACCGGATCGTCCACTGGGGAGCTCAATAGCTCATTTTCCTCGACGATGGCATCCAACGCCTGCAATCGCAAAAGGTCCAGGGAGCTCAAACGGTTGCCGTCTACCAACAAGGAGCGGCGAAACTCGTACGGCATCGCCAATACCTCGCCCGGCACGCCAACCAGTTGGTTGCTCCTCAAGTCCACCTGCTCAAGGAAGCCACAAAGCCCGATATCTCTCGGCCACTGCTCGAGGCGACAGTTTTGCAGGCGCAGTTGTACGAGATGCGGTAGCCGGCTAAAACTCATGGTCGTTTCCCCGAGGGGATTGTGGCTGAGATCGAGGTGGGTCAGCCGGCCCAGGCTCTGCAACCGTGTGAGGGAGGCTAAATCCGGACGTATGTCATTGTGGCGCAAGTGCAATTCCCGCAGCGCGCTGAGGTAACCGATACCCTCTGGAAGGCGCAACAACCGATTGTTGTTCATGTTCAATACCCGCAGTGCAATCAGCCCCTGCATGAACTGCGCAGGCACGTGAGTGATCGCGGTTTCATTGATGGCCAGCACTGTCAGGTGAGCGAACTCCAACGTGGCTGGGAGCTCGGGAAGACTGCTGATACGCGGGCCCAGAAGGTGCAGGCGCTGGCCAATCACTGCGCCTTGAGCATCCCGCACCAGCTCACCTTGCGCTCTCCAGGCTCGGCGCAAGTCAGCGGCAACGCGCATGCGCGATCGGCGCACGGCGTCGCTCAACGCCGCCGAAACCCAGCGATTGAGCGCCTGGTCCAAAGCCTCATGGTCATCCTGGAGGTCGGCCAGTATTTGGTACGCAGTGCCCCTGCCCCGGAGCAGGCGTTCTATTTCGGCATCCAGCTGAGCATCCTGCAAGCCGGGGAAATACCGTTGCAGGCCGCGCCGTAGCACCTCCCGCGCACTCCCTCGCCCCGGTTCGCGGCCGCTGAGCAGATACCCCACACGGCCATCCTCCAGCCGCCTGCCGGGGTTGAACCAGCGTGGTTGTGCTGGCCAGCCCAGCAAACGCGAAATACCGTCACCCGTTGCAGGCACTTGACCGACGATCTGAGCACGCAGTTGCACTGCCCGGTCGCCACTGTCCACACCCAACTCGGCTAATTGCCGGGCGGTGAGCGTCTCGCATATGACAGAAAAGATATCTGCTGACCTGTCATGCGCCAGCGCCAATGGTCGACCATCGCTGCCGTAAACCAGGAAACGTCCCTGGCTGCGCACCATCACCTTGCAGGCCACCGCATCATCAGCGGCGACGATGCTGCCAATCAGACGCCCGTTCACCGTCCCCTCACGCAACTCCAGGCTCACCGAGATGGGATCACCCTGAGCCAGTAACGCCATCACCAACGCACCGGTTTCATCACTGTAGGCGCAGGTCAGGTACAGGCCTTCCAGGGCACGGCTCAGGCGCACCACACGCAGCAACGCAGCGGCTCGGCTGGCAAGTTCCAGGTGCAGCCTGCCGGTGGCAAGCGATTGGCTGCGCTGTGTCGCATCTGCCTCTGCCGCCAACTCACGGGCATAAGCCACCGGCAGGCCAGGAAAGTCCCGCACGAGCACGCGTACCAACTCATCGTCGCTGGCAGGCCACGCTGTCAGGTGCTCCAGCAAGGGGCCACGCAGGGCATGTTCATGGGCAAGCACGTTGCTCATTCCGCTACCGACCTGCTCTTGCGCTTCGCACCAGCGGAGCAAGGGAATATCCCCTTGCGGCAGTTGGCCGCTGCGAACGTGGGCAAAGAACCGGTCAACGCGCGAATCCTGCTCGAAACGCCGCAGGGTCTCCCTGAGGTTCACCGGCACGACACGGTTTTCGACCAGGATACCGCGCAGTTCATCCTGGTCGACGCCCGCCACCTGCAGGATCTGCCGGGCCCTGGCCGAGTCAATGGCAGGATGTTGCGGCCAGAGGGTATCAAGCATGCGGGCGCTGTCCTGCCAGTCCAGTGGTTGCTCGCACATCAGTTGCCAGCAGCGCTCACCGTTATGCAGCACTATCGGGCCATAGGCATCAGCACGCAGAGGGTGACGCAGACGATAAAAGCCATTTGGCTCCTGCCGGTGCACCTCGAAGTAACGCGTCCCTGAGCGCATCCAGCGTTGCGTGCCTTGACGATATAGGCCATCCGCGCCCAGGCTCGCGCCTTCTGGGCGGGACTGGTAGGGATCGAGGTCCCCAGACCATAGGCGCTGTCCCCTCGCGCCGAGGCTCACCGGTTGCAGGGTATCGAGCAGGCCACCTTGCAACAGTGCAACCCCTGCCACCACGGCGCTGCCCACCGCCACCGTTTCAAGCACATTGAACAGGTGCTCCAAGGCTTCATGCTGGTGCCCTTCGCTCAAGTCGGCAACGCCTTCGTAGATGTCGGACAGCGTCTGGACCAACAATTGCCCCAGCAAGATCGCGCCGACCACCGGGATGAATAACCCGGCCAGATTGACCAGGCTCATGCCGGCCGACGTCCACTGTTCAAAGCGCTCGCGTGCGGCCTGGGCATCGGCTTGCGCCGTTGGCACGAGCAACAGGCGTGCATCATCTTTCACCCGTAGCACCTGCTCTGCGGCCATCCTGGCAAACACGCTCCCTTGAACAGTCCTCGCCTGCACCCGCAGGTCGGGAACCTGATCCTGCAGCCGCAGTTCAAGCGTACGCAGGAAACCTGCCCTGTGCCGCAAGCTGATCAACTGGCTGAAATGCTGCCGGTAAGCCGGCGCTTGCAGCAACATGGCAAGGGCCTGCTCCAGCACGGCCGCGTCGCGAAAATAGCGCAGGGCCTTCACCGGATCTGTCGGCAGATAAAGCACGATCCCCTGAGGCTGACCGTGCTGATCTTTCAATTCGATCAGCATGCCGTCAGCAACAGGCTGCTCCAGCACCTGCAACAAACCTGGGTAAGCCCTCAGCCCGATGTGCAGCAGACCTATTTCCTCATCGAGTACCCCACGCAAGGCGCTTTCGCCGAAAGCGTCTATTTCGCCTTGCAACACAGCGATCTTGGTGGCAAGCCGCAAACCTGAACGTTTGTGATCGGCCAGCAGCTCCTCGGTCGCGGGCGAAAAAACCTGCGCCAGCAAGTCCTGATAGCGGCTACCTGCATCCAGCTCCCGACAGCCTGCGACCAGTTCGCCGGACTCGCCCGAAAGGACAGCGTCCGTGCCTGCAAGCACCAGGCCTGTACCTTTGTAATAAGTGCTGTGCGCCGGGAAGTTGCTCATCAGTTGCTGCAGCCCGTTACGCCGGCTCTCGCTATAGCCGTAACTGGGTAACGCCTGGCCTGCAAGCGTGTCGAAGCGGGGCGTCACGACCCGCCATTCAAGTTCGGCAAAGGTCGTACCTTCGGGCAATGGTTGCCTGAGCAACCCGCTGAAGTGCCGTTCGGCGAACACCTGCAGCGATTGCAATTGGGCAGTAACAGCCCGCAGCCGCGCCTGGCTTGCCCGATGTTCCTTGAAGCGCGCCCGTAGATCTCTGATCTGGGCCAGCGAAGCCCGGCTCAGCCAGTCGGGTAGCCTGGCGCGTATGAAGTCATGCGTAGCACTGGTGATTTTCTGTTCAGTCGTACGTTCCGCGGTTGTGGTCATGGAGTCTCCTTGGTTGACGGTAGCGACCCGTCAATGCTCCCCGACCGCCGACGCTAAACGCAGAAGGAACTGCACCTCTTTTTGCTTCACGGCACGCGAACGGCGCCGAGCTGCCCCATCATGCGACGGGGCGAGGAGCGCCAGTCACCCTGCGCTCCTGACGCAGGGTGTAAAACGCCCCCTCGCCACGCGTCCCAGGTTACCGCCCACGGTATCGCGGCACGCCTTCATAAGCAGCGTCGATATCCGCGCTCATGTCACTCCCATTGCTTCCTGGGTCAGCCGCAACACGAGCGCCTCGATCGCGGCCCTGCGCTCGGCCGTCAGCCTGTCGACCTCGACCAGATAAGCGCCTTCGCCACCAGCGGCGAGTCCGCTCAATGCTTCCAGACGTTCCGAGAATGGTTCCTCAACTGCGCTGAATGTCGCCGGCTGCTCGCGTTGCAGATACTCTCGCCAAAAATCGCGCTGGGTCACGAAACGCACCAATTGGTCACTGCCTTCCGCTTCACGTACCGCAGCAGCGGCCACGGCCAATTGCTGCTGGCTGACATCTGCAATGGTGCTGAACTGCATCGTCCTTGGCTGGCCTGGAAGCTCCAGTTCGACAGCCAAACCAGTCCGGTAGGCCAGGCTGACCTCGATTTCGTCGACAGTCTGCCCTTGCGCCACGCGAGCCTGCACATCCTCCCGGGCCAAACGCTCAACCTGTTCAAGACGGAACAACTGCCTGGCTACGCGCAAGCGAGTCAGCCGTGCGGCCACAGGCTCATCCTGTTGAAGCGCCTGGCGCAGGTACAATCGTACCTCCAGGGCACTGAAACAGGCCGCCACACTATCGGCACAGGTTCGCGAGTCAGCAGCCAGGTTGAACAGTTCTTCACGTAACACCGTATCGCTGTGCATCGCCTCCAGCATGGTCCAGACACGCCGCCCCAGATCAGCAGGAATGAGTTGATAATCACGGGTGCTGGTCAGCTCCTTCAGCAACCCGAAAAACTCGTCGCTGCCCCCCTCGCCCTGAAGGCCATCCCAATGTGCTTCGCTGATACCACGCCGCGGCGCCTCGACCAACGCCAATCATCGCTCACGTGCTGTGGCCACCGCCGGCAGTTGCGCGTCCACGGCGGCCCCCACTGCGCCCGCAGCCAGCATGCGCTGCCTGACAGCATTGGATAACGGATTGCCGGACAACCTGACGGCCATTCGCAAAGCCTCGGGGGCTTCGAGCAGCATCTCGGGTAGTGCGCCAATATGGTTGTCACGCAAGTCGACAAGCTCCAGCAAACGGCAACGGTGCAGCTGCGCAGGCACCGTCTGCAAATTCGCGCCTCGCATGTGCAGTTCGCGCAACCGGCCCAGCGCATCCAACTGCAGAGCAATTGCTCCCAAGGGGTTGTGGTTCAGATCGAGGATGCGCAAGCGTGTGAGATTGCCAAGGGCGGCAACCCCCGCTGCGGTCATGCGGATCTGGTTGCCAGCCAGCCGGAGGTTGGTCAGATGAGACAGATGCATCAATTCGGCAGGCACCTCGGTCAGGCGATTGTCACTCAGGTTCAACCAGCGCAGCTGAGAAAAACAGCGCAAGAAGGTGGCGGGAACATGTTCCAACGCCAGGTCACTGAGTACCAGTTCAGCCACGTGGGCGAAGTCGGTGTCGACCGGAAGCTCGGGAAGACTGCGTAAAGGTACGCCTGTCAGGCTCAGGCGCATGCCCTGAGATGCTCCGTGCTGGTCGACGATATGCTCGCCGATCAGGCGCCAGCTGCGTCGCAGCTCGTCTGCGACCAACAGGCGGGCAGACTGGCTGGCAGTGGTGCGCGTGCCTTCCACCCAACGCGTCAATGCTTCACTGAACCTGTGATACTGCTGTTCCTGCCGCAAAAGATTGCCCAACGCCGATCCCGGCTGCTCCAGCAAGATGCCCAGAAACGTTTGCACTTCCTGGTCATTGAAGCCTGGATACAGGCTTCGAATGCGTGCACGCATCAGCTGCTGGCCGGCATTGCCCCCTGCGCCCCTGCCGCTGAGCAAGTAGCCAACGCGGCCATCGGGCAGGCGCCGAATGGGGTTTTGAGGCGCGCCAACGTCACGGGCACCCAACAATTCAAGCAAGGCCTCACGCCCTTGCGGCAGCCAGCGCTGCAGCGTCAGGCGTATTTGAGTCAACGCCTCGTCGCCATGCCAACCGAGGCGTCGTCGGTCCGCGACTGGCAGGCAGGCCAGCAACGCTTCGTCTAGCTCAAGTGGCCCTGGCGCCCTCGCTTGCGACTCGGTGCCGGTCACGTCATACAGGCGGTAGCGACCGTTGTGCCGGACCATCACCACATTCACGCCAGCCTGTTCCGGTTCAGGCAAACACGCCAGCCGGCGACCGTCAGTTGAGCCCTCGCGCAGTTCCACTTTTGTTGCAGCCGGCCAACCAGCGTGCTCGCGCAAGAGGCAGAAGACCAACTCATCCAGACCTGGGTGATGGCTGCCAGCCAGGTACAGCCCTTCACGCATGCGGGTCAGCCTGGCCACCTGCAGCAGCTGGCGCGCATGCTGTGCCACCGCCAACGGCAGCCGCGCCTGAGTGCGCAGGGCGACACGTTGCCCAGCCGTAATGTGTTGTAGAACATGCAATGCATACGCATCAGGCAAACCCGGGAAATCGCGCTGGATAAGCCAGCCAAGGGAGTCTGACTTCAGATAGCGACCAGCCAGGTATTCGAGCAACCGGGGCCGCAGGCTGGCGGCACGCTCGGCAACCTGCTCCACCTGCTCATCTCGCGACAGGGTTTGCAGCCCCAGATCGTCCAGGCACCATTGCCACAACTCACTGTCAGGCCTGCCGAGATGGGCAAAGAATCGCTCTATCCGATCATCTGCGCTAAAGCGCTCCAAGGTGTCGCGTAACGCCACTGGCAACGGGCGCTTCTCCACCAGCAAGCCGCGTAAATGCTCCTGGCTCACGTCCGCCACCTTGAGCACCTGGGCGACTCGCTCGCTCCCTAACGCCGAGGAGGCTGGCCAGAGGCGTTGCAGCAGCATCTGGGCCCCCTGCCACTCAAGCGGCCGCTCGCTAAACAATTGCCAGGAAACTTCAGTGTTACGCTCCAGAGAAGGACCAAACGCGGTCTCGTCCGTGGGGTCCTGCAAGCGCCAGGGGCCATGCTCACCCAGGGCACGCACCCGCCAGTACTTACCACCGTGGAGCCACCAATGCCGCACGCCATCGGTGTGCAAACCATTGTCCAGTTCGTAAAGCGTCGCGCTCGGCCGCTCGCCCTGATAACGCGACAGGTCATTTGACCAAAGCCGTTGACGGCCCGCGACGTTGGTGATGGGCTCCAGCCCATCGACGAAGGTGCTCCGGACAAAGCCACGCGCCACCAGCGCTCCCCCCGCGGCCACCGCGGCAGTTACCGCCAGGTTCTCGGCAACCCCTAGCAGATGCTCGAGGGCTTCATGCTGATGGCCCAAGGTCCAGTGCCTGACTCCTTCGTAAACTTCCGACAGTGTGTGCGTCACCATGTCCGCCAACAGCAACGCGCCAATCGCCGGCACGAACAACCCGGCCAGGTTGAGCAGGGCCAACCCTGCCGACGCCAGAGATTGCTCACGTTCCAGCGCTTGCCTGGAGTCTGCATCAGCTGTCGGCACAGCCAGGAAGCGCGCATCTTCGCGTATCCGCTCCAACTGCTGTAAAGCCAGGCCCTCGAACTGCCCCTGCGGCAGGTTGGCGAACGTCGGCTCAAGATCAGGGTCCTCATCGGCCAGCCGCTTAGCCAGCGTGGTGAGAAATCCGGCCCGCTCGCGCAGCGAGATCCGTTGTACAAGCGCCGCACACCGAGCAGGATCCTTGAACATTTCAACCAGCTGGAAGTTGATCACACGCCAGGAAACCAGATGTCGGAGGGCAGCGTGGGCATCGTCCGACAGCACCAGCAGCACGCTGCCTGCATGCCGCTGGTCGTCGCTACCGAGCTCCACAACCAGCGCCGCATGCAAAGTGCAACCCAATACTTGCAACGGGCCACACCGCACCATCCGGCCGTTCTGAAGCGTGCCTGCCCGCCCCGCCACCACATCGCGCACAATCTGGGCTTCGGCTGGCGGCAAAAGGCCCCGGGTGGCGGCTATCTCGAGCTGCAGGGCAAGGGCTTGGCGAAGGCTGTTGGCCAGGGATTGCTGGAATGCAGGAGTGAACAACTGGGCCAGATGCTCCTGGTAACGTGCGCCCACATCAGTCCTGCGGCAGACACTGACAATCTGTGCAGCGTCACCGAGGGCAATCCGTTCCGGCACGTCGGTGCCCGGAATTGGCGGATAAACCAGTGCCGTTTCCATGTAGAAAGATTCACCGCTTGCAAAATTCTGCATCAACCTCTGCAAAGCGGGCACCTTCACGAAGTACGACTCATCCGTGGGGAGTTTTCCCGTTTCCACCTTGAACCTGCGACGCTGCTCCCGCCAGTTCGCGCTGTCGAGGTCCAAGAGCACAGATTGCTCCTGGTAGAACGCCTCCGCCAGCAAGCGCCGGGCAAACGTATCCACGGGTTCCAACCGCCTGAATACAGCCGACACTTCAGCCTGGCTTCTGAGGTGGGCCTTATAGGCATCGCGCAACGCCATCACTTGGGCGGCACTGGCCCGCCTCAACCAGTCCGGCAATACCTCACTGAGAAAGTCATCAGTCGGGTGTTCGAGCTTTGGGTGCAGTGGCGCCTGTTGCATGAGGGTCGGTCCTGTGGCTGGAAACCCTCAACGCTGAAGTATCTGCCCGCTCCACTGCAGACGGAATCAATTGCCAGCGTGGCGCGCCTGGATCACAGCGCGGTACTGCCCCGGGTTGCACCCGAACCACTTGCGAAAGGCCTTGTAGAACGAGCTGGCATCGGCAAACCCCAAACGTTCGGCGATCTCGCCCATCGCCGGTTCCGCGCCCACCAGCCAGGTAGTGGCGAGCTCACGCCGCACACTGTCCTTCAGCCTTTGGTAGGTCTGCCCCTCTTCGGCAAGACGCCTGCGCAGGGTCGAAGCAGACAGGCACAGGCTTTGCGCCAGGCTATCCAACGCCGGCCACTGCGCGGGGGCCTGGCGCAGCAGGTCGGTGCGAATACGCCGTGCCAAGCTGGTCGGGTCGCGATAACGCACCAGGATATTACCCGGTGCTTGAGCGAGAAAGCGCTGCAACTCCTGCTCGCTGCGCCGCAACGGCAGGCCGAGACAATCTGCTGGGATGATCATGCGTGTCCGCGGACGGTCGAACTGCAGGTTCTCGGAGAACATGACCCGGTAATCATCACAAAACGGCGGTTCGGCGCAGCGCAATTCGATGCCCAGGATAGGGATGCGCCGCCCGGCCAGCCAGCAGGCCACGCCGTGCACGATCATCCAGAAGGTGAAATAGGTGAAGGCTCGACGCGGCTCGGCGCGCGGTTCATCAATGACCAGTTGCGCCAACCCCTGTTGCCGCACCAGGCACGGCTGCAGATCTTCGAGCATCAGTGCAAGAAACTTCAGCGCCATCTCGAGACCGTCGCCCAGAGTTTGCTGCGCCATGCTCGCACGGCACATGAACGCCAGGCTGCCGGTACGCAGCCCGCGAGCATCCATGGCGAAAAACTCGTCGTCGCAACGGCGGGCCAGCAAGCGCCAGAGGCGCGCATAGGATTGCGCGGCAACACGCGCCTCGGGCAGGTACAGGGCGCCAGCATCGATACCGGCACGTGCCAGCAAAGCAGCATCCGCTTCGTCGCCACGGCAGGTCTGCAACAGGGCCTCGCGCACCAGTTGCATGGAAATCGTGTCTTTCGTGCTCATCGGTTGATCCGGGGCGATCCAACGGCCATCTTAGGCCGCTGGACCGAAAATGCCAGCCTCAGGCCCTCGCACCAGGTACGACCAGCGCAACACACGATCATGCCGCCAGCCCTAGGAAAGCCTGGATCAGGCGCAATTCGCGGCGCCGCTCAAGGCAGCCGATCATGTGCCGGTTGAGCAGCCCCTCGCCAGCCAGGGGCCTGGCCACTACCCGCGGATCATGCGCCAACTCCACCGACGATACGATACCGATGCCCAACCGTGCCGCCACCGCTTCGGTCACGGCCTCCCGACTGTCGAGCTCCAGCAGCACACGCGGCTGCACCTGCACCAGGGCGCAGGCCTGGTCGAAGGTGCGGCGGGTAATCGAATTCGGTTCACGCAGCACCATAATCTGTCGGTCCAGCGCGTCGATGGCCAAGTCGTCTGCGGCCCCAGCCAAAGGATGGTCAACCGGCAGCAAGGCACACAGGCGCGAGTCTCCCAGGCTTTGCAGGTAGAGCCCCTTGCGCGGCTCAACCTCGGTCAGTAGCGCCACGTCGGCGTGCTCGGACAACAACGCTGCCAGGGTTTCCTGAGCATTGCCCAAACGCAGGTTGACGGTAATGCCTGGGAAGCGGGCACGCAGCTGGGCCAGCATTGGCATCACCCGGTGCGGCCCGTCAGCGGCCACCTCCAAGCGCCCGGTGAGCAGTTGGCGATTGGCTTCGAGCATGGCCTGCGCCTCTTCAGCCATGCCGAACATGGCACGGGTGATCGCGGCCAGGCGGGTACCCTCCTCGGTCAGTTCCACCCGCCGTGCAGTACGCCGCAGCAAGGTGATCTGGTAGTGCTCCTCCAGCGCCTTGACGTGCCCCGTCACCGCCGGCTGGCTGATGAACAGACGCGCAGCGGCACGGGTGAAACTGCCTTCACGGGCGACAGCATCGAAGGCACGTAGCTGGAACAGGTTCATTAGTATCGGCCTTAGTTATAGCTCGGATAACAACAAACAATTTGATTGATGAAAGCCCGAATTGCAACCTAAGCCCCGTAGTTCCAGACCACCGCTTGTGAGGAATAACGGAATGAGCAACGCCCCGATCCTGCTGACCCCCGGCCCCCTGACGACCTCGTCCCGCACCCGCCAAGCCATGCTGGTGGACTGGGGCTCCTGGGACCGCGACTTCAACCAGCTGACCGCCAGTGTGTGCGAGCAACTGCTGGCAATCATCAATGGCAGCGCCAGCCACCACTGCGTGCCCCTCCAAGGCAGCGGGACCTTCGCCGTGGAAGCGGCCATCGGCACCCTGGTCCCGCGTGACGGCAAAGTGCTGGTCCTGATCAACGGTGCCTATGGCCAGCGCCTGGCGAAGATCTGCAAAGTGCTGGGCCGTCCCTACAGCACCTTCGAAACCGCCGAAGACCAACCAACCACCGCCGCCGATGTCGACCAGTTGCTGGCCGCCGACCCTGCCGTCACCCACGTGGCACTGATTCACTGCGAGACCAGCACCGGCATTCTCAACCCACTGGCTGAGATTGCCCAGGTTGTCCAGCGCCACGGCAAGCGCCTGATCATCGATGCCATGAGTTCGTTCGGCGCGCTGCCGATCGACGCCAGCCAGGTGCCTTTCGAAGCGCTGATCGCCGCCTCGGGCAAGTGCCTGGAAGGCGTGCCTGGCATGGGCTTCGTCTTTGCCGAGAAAGCCGCCCTGGCCGCTGCCGAGGGCAACGCCCATTCGCTGGCCATGGACCTGCACGACCAGCACGTTTACATGGCCAAGACCGGCCAGTGGCGCTTCACCCCACCGACCCATGTGGTAGCCGCCCTGCACGAAGCCCTGCAGCAGTACAACGAGGAAGGTGGCCTGCCAGCGCGCCACCAGCGTTACGCCGACAACTGCAAGACCCTGCTCGACGGTATGGCCGCCATAGGCCTGCGCAGCTTCCTGCCGGCCGCAATCCAGGCGCCGATCATCGTCACCTTCCACGCGCCGAACGATGCCCGCTACCAGTTCAAGGCATTCTACGAACGGGTCAAGGCCAAGGGCTTCATCCTCTATCCGGGCAAATTGACCCAGGTCGAGACCTTCCGCGTCGGCTGCATCGGCGTGGTCGGCGCCGATGGCATGCAGGCCGCCGTCAATGCCGTGGCCGAGGTGCTGCGGGAAATGGAAGTGCTGGACATCTGACACTTTGCCCATCGAACTCAAGGAAAACGCGCACATGAACTACAGCAATCCCACCCAGCTGCAAGCCGCCATCCTCGACTGGGCCGGTACCGTGGTCGACTTCGGCTCCTTCGCCCCTACGCAGATTTTCGTCGAGGCCTTCGCCGAATTCGACGTGCAAGTGTCCATCGAGGAAGCCCGAGGCCCCATGGGCATGGGCAAGTGGGACCATATCCGCACCCTGTGCGATGTGCCCGAGATCGCCGAGCGCTACCGCAAGGCGTTCGGCCGCACACCGACCGATGATGACGTGACCGCCATCTACGAACGCTTCATGCCGCTGCAGATCGAGAAGATCGCTGTGCACTCGGCGCTGATCCCGGGTGCGCTGGACACCCTCACTGGCCTGCGCAAGGGCGGCCTGAAGATCGGCTCCTGCTCGGGCTACCCGAAAGTGGTGATGGACAAGGTGGTCGAGCTGGCCGCGCAGAACGGCTACGTGGCCGACCATGTGGTGGCCACCGACGAGACCCCGAACGGCCGCCCCTGGCCAGCTCAGGCCCTGGCCAACGTGATCGCGCTGGGGATCGACGATGTGGCGGCCTGTGTGAAAGTCGACGACACCGTGCCGGGTATCCTCGAAGGCCGCCGCGCCGGAATGTGGACTGTCGCGCTGGTGTGCTCGGGCAATGCCCTGGGTCTGACCTGGGAAGGTTACCAGGCCTTGAGCGCGGAAAAACTGGAGAGCGAGCGCAAGCGTATTCACGCGATGTTTGCAGGGTCGCGCCCGCACTACCTGATCGACACCATCAACGAGCTGCCCGAGGTGATCGCCGATATCAACCGGCGGTTGGCCAAGGGGGAGATGCCGCAGGCTTGCTGATCGTCCGCGTGATGGCCATCGCCGGCAAGCCGGCTCCCACAGGAGCCGGCTTGCCGGCGATGAGGCATCTTCAGACCGCCCGGTTCAGCTTCACCCACGAGGCAAACTTGTCGATGAACCCCTGCAGGAACGGCCGAGTCTTGTCACTCAACTTGCCACTGTCATCGAACAACGTTGCAGCACCGCCGATGTAGGCCTCGGGCATTTGCATGCACGGCATGTCGAGGAACACCAGCGACTGACGCACGGCATGATTGGCACCAAACCCGCCGATCGCCCCGGGCGACACACTGGCCACCGCCGCCGGTTTGCCACCCCATACGCTCTGCCCGTAAGGCCGCGATCCGACGTCGATGGCGTTCTTCAACCCGCCCGGCACCGAACGGTTGTACTCCGGGGTGACGAACAACACCGCGTCACTGCGACGGATCTCGTCGCGAAAATGCTTCCACGCCTCGGGAGCGCCCTCGGCCTCGACGTCCTCGTTGTACAACGGCAAATCGCCGATCTCGACGATCCTCAGGGCAAGGCTGGACGGCGCCAGCTCAGAGAGCGCGCGGGCCACCTTGCGGTTGAAGGAGTCCTTGCGCAAGCTGCCGACGACAACCGCTACCGAATAAACCTGGCTCATGGCGTTTTGCAACCTCTGCTCTGGGAATGGGACCAGTTAGTTATAGATGACCGTTCCTCGGCTTCACGGTTTTTTTCCATTCGGCTGAAAACTTCCCAAGCATTTCACTGGTCTATGCCTACAGACATTTCCTACACGATTCAGAGGTTTCCACCTAAATGGCAGCAGTAATGGTCGGCCAGTTCCACGCCCGTGACGCCGAAGGCCGCATCTACCCCGTCCACGAGTTCCAGGAGTCCACCCTCCAGGCCGACGGCAGTATCCTCGGGGCCCCGGTCACCAGCTATCGCCTGGCCATCGGCGATCGCGTCAACCATCTGGGCGACGACCGTTTCGAACTGGCCCAGACTGGCGTCGAGATCATTCGTATTCCTTGACGCAGTCGACGGTGTACAGCGTTCCCTCGCGCTGCAGGCCATGCACATCGGCGACGAAGCCAGGGAAACCCTGGTCAAAGGCTCGGGCGCAGTCCAGGTAGACCAGGATCGAGCGGGTCACCTCAGTGAAGCGCTCGCCGGGCATGATCAACGGGATCCCGGGTGGATAGGGCACCAACATCACCGCCGCCACCCGACCTAGCAGTTGCTCGATCGGCACTGCCTCGACTGACCCACGCACCATCCGGTCATAGGCATCGGCGGGTGTCATCGCCACCTCTGGCAAACGGGTGAACAGCAGCTTGAGCTGTTTTGAAGTGGCATTGCCACGATAGAAACCATGCAGTTGCTGGCACAAATCGCGCAGCCCTAACCCCAGGTACCGTGATGGTTGCTCCACCACCACACTTGGCAGGCAGTCGGCCAGCGCGGTATTGGCGTCGTAGTGGCGTTTGAACTCCAGCAGCTCGGTGAGCAGTGTGCTCCACTTGCCCTTGGTGATCCCCATCGAGAACAGCACCAAAAAGCTGTACAAACCAGTCTTCTCCACTACCAGCCCGCGCTCCCAGAGAAACTTGCCCACCACCGCCGCAGGAATCCCATGGCCATCCGTCGCCCCAGCAGCGCCTGGCATCACCAGGGTGACCTTGAGCGGGTCGAGCAATACATAGTTCTCGCCAAGCCCGCCGAAACCGTGCCACTCGGCGCCCGGCTGAAGCAGCCAGTCCACCGCCGCCTGACCCTCGTCGACGTGCGTCGCTGGCGGCTGCCAGATACTGAACCACCAGTCATCGACGGCGAGGTGCTCGCGCAGATTGGCCAGCGCCCGGCGAAAGCTCAGGGCCTCGTCGAACATCTCCTGCAACAGCGAACGCCCCGCCGGGCCTTCCATCATCGCCGAGGCCACGTCCAGCGAGGCGAGGATGCTGTACTGCGGCGAGGTGGAGATATGCATCATGAACGCTTCGTTGAAGCGGTCGCGGTCCAACTGGCGGCTGGCACCGTCCTGCACATGGATCATCGAGGCCTGGCTGAAGGCCGCCAGTAGCTTGTGGGTGGAATGGGTGCTGAACAGCAGCGGCCCGTCGTCGCCACGTGGCGTACCCATGGCATAGCGGTCGACGAAGAATTCATGGAAGGCGGCATAGGCGAACCAGGCCTCGTCGAAGTGCAGCACCTCGACACTGGCACCCAGGGCCTGCTTGATCATCCCGGCGTGGTAGCACAGGCCGTCATAGGTGGAGTTGGTGACCACGGCGAGCTTGATCTTCGCAGGCTTTCCCTGGGCCAGCGGATGGGCCTGGACCTTCGCTTGGATAGACGCCGGGCTGAACTCGCTGAGCGGGATCGGCCCGATGATGCCCAGCTCATTGCGCTCCGGGCACAGGTAGATGGGGATGGCGCCGGTCATGATGATCGCGTGCACCACCGACTTGTGGCAGTTGCGGTCCACCAGCACCAGGTCCCCGCGCCCGACCATGGCATGCCAGACGATCTTGTTGGCGGTTGAGGTGCCATTGATGACGAAGAAGGTATGGTCGGCACCGAAGTTGCGTGCCGCCCGTGCCTCGGCGGCGGCCAGCGGGCCAGTGTGGTCGAGCAGCGAGCCCAGCTCCGGCACCGAGACCGACAGGTCCGAGCGCAGGGTGTTTTCACCGAAGAACTGATGGAAGGCCTGCCCCACCGGGCTCTTGCGGTAGGCGACGCCACCGCCGTGGCCCGGCGTGTGCCAGGAGTAGTTAGATTGCGCGGTGTGCTGTACCAAGGCCTTGAAGAACGGTGGCAGCAGGCCATCGAGGTAATTGTGCGCGGCCCGCGCCACCTGGCGGGCGAGAAACGGCACTGTGTCTTCGAATAGATAGAGAATGCCGCGCAACTGATTCAGCTCGCCCATGGCCTCGGCGGGTGCATTCTCCAGAGTGACCTGCTCGCCCAAGGCAAAAATCGGCAGGTTGGGTGCCCGCAGCCGGGCCAGGCGGATCAGTTCCGCCATATTCTGCAACAGGCGGCTGTCGTCGCCGACACCCTCGGCGGCAATCAGCATGCAGGCCAGGCCGTGATGGGTGGCGGCCACCAGCCGTGCTTCGGCCTGATCGGCGACGGCGAGGATGGCGAAGCCGTCACGGGCCAGTTCATCGGCGATGCCGCGCACTCGCTCGCCGGCGACGGTGTCGGCCTTGATGGCCCGGTGGACGATGAGGATCGGGAACTGCAGGTCCTTGTACATCGGGCGGCTACCTCTGCGGGTAATTTCCCTCAGGGTAGTCGAGTGTGATGCTGTCATCGCCAGGCCGGCTCACAAGGTGCAGCGCTGGATGCGGTCCCTGTGGGAGCTGGCTTGCCAGCGATGGGCCGGGCCTGCCTTCGAGTCAGCTGGCGGCTGGCTCGGTCAATGCCTGCCACATCGACGGCCCACCCGCCGACTTGGCAATGGCCGCCAAGCGTTCGGCATGGGCCTCGAGTTCTTCCTCGCTGGCCAGGATCACCCGCCCCGGCGCACGCCCGACAATACGGCGAATCTCGCTACCGGTTGCCCCTTGCCCATCCTCGTCACCCGCCCCTTCGCCCGCCAGCGACAGGCTGGTCTGGCCACCGGTCATCGCCAGGTAGACGTCGGCCAGCAGTTCCGAGTCGAGCAGTGCGCCGTGCAGCTCACGGCCGGAGTTGTCGATGCCGTAGCGTTTGCACAGGGCATCGAGGCTGTTGCGCTGCCCCGGGTGGCGCGAGCGCGCCATCATCAGGGTGTCGAGGATCGGGCAATGCTGCGAAATATCGGCACGATCCTGCTGGCCGATCAGGGCGAACTCGTTGTTGATGAAGCCAACGTCAAACGCGGCGTTGTGGATGACCAGGGTGGCGCCCTGGATGAACTCGAAAAACTCCTCGGCCACATCGCCGAAACGCGGTTTGCCGACCAGGAAGGCGTCGGTGATGCCGTGGACGTTGATCGCGCCCTCGTCACTCTCACGGTCGGGCTGCAGGTAAACGTGGAAATGCCGCCCGGTAAGGCGCCGGCCCACGACCTCGACACAACCGATCTCGATGATGCGGTGGCCTTCGGCCACTGGCATGCCGGTGGTCTCGGTGTCGAGGATGACGAACCGTTTGTCTTGCTGCTGCTCCACGCGGGGACTCCAACTGGCGGTGCTTGAATTCGGGGTGGGAGTATAACGAAATCGGGGCCGTTTTGCGGTCATCGCGGGGCAAGCCCGCCCCCACGCAGCCAGCAGTCATCTCGTGGGAGCGGCGATGCGGCGACCCGACTTGCCCCGCGATGGCCCGCAACACGATCAACGTTGCGCGCGAACCTCATCAACCCCACGATTGGCCAACTGGTCGGCACGCTCGTTGCCCGGATGGCCGATATGCCCACGGACCCACTTCCAGGTCACCTTGTGCCGGTTGACCTGTTCATCGAGCTGCGCCCACAGGTCGGCGTTCTTCACCGGTTCTTTCGCGGCGGTCTTCCACCCGCGTTTCTTCCAGTTGACCATCCACTCGTTGATGCCCTTCATGACGTACTGCGAGTCGGTGGTCAGCAGCACCTCACACTCGCGCTTGAGCGCCTTGAGGCCCTCGATCGCCGCCATCAGTTCCATGCGGTTGTTGGTGGTCTCGCGCTCGCCGCCCCACAGCTCCTTCTCGACGCCCTTGTAGACAATCAGCACGCCCCAGCCGCCCGGGCCAGGGTTGCCCTTGCAGGCACCATCGGTGTAGATCTCGACGCTATCGCTCATGTACCACTCATGTTCAGTGCTTTTCAGATTCGGGATGGGTGGCGCTGCGGTTGACCTTGGCCAGCGGCAGCGGCAGCAGCTTGCCCATCGGCTCACGGCGCTCCAGGCGCAGCGGCCGCAGGCCCACCACCATCTTGCGTGCCACCAGCAGGTAGACACCGCCACCGGCAGTCTGCCAGCCACCGGCCACGCGCTCCCAGCCAGCCAGGCGCTGCTGCCAGGCCGGCGAGGCAAGCGGCGGACGATAACACCCGAAGCGGCGTTTCTCCAGCGCGAAGCCCAGCAGGTTGAGCCAGTCGCCGACCCGCGACGGCGAGATGCAACGGGCCTTGCGCAAGGCCCCGTGGCTAAAGAAATGGCGCACGCCCCAACTGCTCCAGGGGTTGATCCCGATGATCAGCAGGTGGCCCCCCGGGCGCACGGAACTGGCCGCCTCGCGCAGCAGCCCGTGAGGGGACAGGCTGAAGTCCAGGCCATGCTGCAGCACCACCACGTCGGCGGCGTGCTCCGACAACGGCCAGGCCTGCTCCTCGCAGACGATTTCCACCCCCGGCAGCGGCGCGCCCAGGCGCACGTTGCGCTGCACCTGCGGGGCGTTGGGCGGAGGTTCGGCGCAGGGGCCGTAGTGCACAAGGTAGCCACCGAAGAAGCGCCGCAGCTCTTCTTCGAGCAACTTTTCCTCCTCCTTGAGCATCAACTGCCCAAGAGGCCCATCGAACCAGTCGCGGGCCAGGCGGATCAGCTCGACCCAGTCGGGGTCGGCCTGGGCGAAGGCTTGGTCGGTCATTGCGTTCTCCCTCGAAGGTTCTCCGCTCGCGCCATCGCGGCTAAGATGCCCTCAATGTCCAGGCTTGGCGATACGGATCCGCACATGATACAGATCGATGCCCTACCCGCTTTCAACGACAACTACATCTGGTTGTTACAGGATACTGCCAATCGCCGCTGCGCAGTGGTCGACCCCGGTGACGCCGCGCCGGTGCGCGCGTGGCTGGAGCAGCACCCGGACTGGGCATTGGAGGCAATCCTCGTCACCCACCACCACCATGACCACGTCGGCGGCGTCGAAGCCTTGAAAGAGACCACCGGCGCCCAGGTGTACGGCCCGGCCAGCGAACGTATCCCGGGCCGCGATATCGCCCTGGCAGACGGCGCCCGCATCGAGGTGCTGGGCCTTGCCTTCGACGTCCTGGCCATGCCCGGCCACACCCTGGGGCATATCGCCTATTACACTGCGCAATCGCCCACACCGCTACTGTTCAGTGGCGACACCCTGTTCGCCGCCGGCTGCGGCCGCTTGTTCGAAGGCACGCCCGAGCAAATGCACCATTCGCTGCAACGCCTGGCGGCGCTGCCCGCCGAAACCGAAGTGTACTGCGCCCACGAATACACCCTGAGCAACCTGCGCTTCGCCCGTGCCGTGGAACCCGACAACGAACACGTTCGCCAACGGTTAGAGGACGTTACCCGGTTGCGCGCGGACAATCGCATCACCTTGCCCTCGAGCATCGGCCTCGAGTGCCTGACTAATCCGTTTTTACGTACCGCTGAAACATCCGTTAAACAAAAAGCAGACGAATGGAAGGGACATTCCAACCCTAGCCAAGCCACTGTTTTTGCTGCCTTGAGGTCTTGGAAGGACGTGTTCTGATAACCCGAAGATATATCGCATCGTAGGCTCTATGGTTGACCCGGCCGGGAGCGGTTTCTAGAATCGCCCAACTTTTTTGCCCGGATAACCGTCCCAGCCGATGTCTTCCCGTAGCCGCAGAACCTCTCATTCGGTCGCCCTGACGCGACTGGCCCAGATCAGTGCACTGGCGCTGGCCGCCACCCTGGTCGGCTGCCAGAGCACCCGTCAGCTCGACGAAGCCGACAGCGTTCGCGCGCACAATTACCAGGCGCGGATCAAGCACAAACCGGCGCCGCTGGTGGTCAAGCCCAAGGAACAGGCACCGCCACAGGACGTCTGGGAGCGCATGCGCCAGGGCTTCGCCCTGCAGGACGGCATGGACGTCAACCCGCGCATCGAACAGCAGCGCCTGTGGTTCGCCAGCAACCCGTCGTTCCTCGAGAACGCCGGCGAGCGAGGCAGCCTCTACCTGCACTACATCGTCGAGCGCCTCGAAGAGCGCGACATGCCGCTGGAGCTGGCCCTGCTGCCGGCCATCGAGAGCGCCTACAACCCGATGGCCTACTCCCGGGCGCACGCCGCCGGCATGTGGCAGTTCATCCCGTCCACCGGGCGCCACTTCAACCTGCGCCAGACCAACTTCTACGATGGTCGGCGCGACGTCACCGCCTCGACCAACGCCGCGCTGGACTACCTGAACCGCCTGCACGACATGTTCAACGGCGACTGGCTGCTGGCCCTGGCGGCCTATAACGCCGGTGAGGGCACGGTCAGCCGCGCCATCGAGCGCAACGAGCGCCTGGGCCTGCCGACCGACTACTGGAACCTGCCGCTGCCGCAGGAAACCCGCGACTACGTGCCCAAGCTGCTGGCCCTGTCGCAGGTGGTCAACACCCCGGCCGCCTACGGGGTCAACCTGAACCCGATTGCAAACGAGCCGTACTTCGAAGCTATCGCCATCAACGACCGCCTCGATCTGTCCCGCGTGGCCGCCTTCGCCGACATCGACGAAGACGAACTGATCCAGCTCAACCCCGCCTTCAAGAAGCGCATGACCGTGGACGGTCCGCAGCAACTGCTGGTGCCGACTGCCAAGGCGCAACTGCTCAGCGACCGCATGTCCAACCTCAAGCCCGAGGAACTGGTCAGCCTGCAACCGAACAAGGCCGTGTTCCAGGCCGCCCTGGCCGAGGCCAAGGCCCCCGCGGCGCGCAGCTACCGGGTCAAGCGTGGCGACAACCTGGGCAGCATCGCCAAGGCCAACCGGGTGTCGGTCAAGCAGCTGCAAAGCTGGAACCGCATCCGTGGCAACAACCTCAAGGTCGGCCAGGTCCTGGCCCTGCGTGGCGGCAGCGCGCCGAGCGCGGCAGCCAACCGCGTGGCCGACTCCAAGCAGCGCTCCACCCAGTACAAGGTGCGCAAGGGCGATTCGTACTACCTGGTGGCCAAGCGTTTCAACGTCGAGATGAAGCACCTCAAGCGCTGGAACCCACGCACCGGGCACGCGCTCAAGCCGGGCCAGACCCTGACCGTCTACCTGGCACGCTGATATCTCGCTCGCGGGGCCTGTCCTCCTCCCACGCCAGTCGCGATCGGCGTGGGAGCGGGCTGGCCCCGCGATGCTTTGAAGGCTGAAGCAAAGCCCCGCGCCCTACCCTTTTTCCATTCCAGACAAGCTGTTACTGTATCCCGAACCAAGCCCAACGCCCTCTGGATCGGATGCCGACTTGATACGTCCCCTCCTGCTGTCACTCAGCCTGGCCTTGAGCTTCCCCGCCGTCGCGATGGTGAGCGAAAGCCACGGATACGCGCAGTTCGGCACGCTCAAGTACCCGGCCAGTTTCACCCACTTCGACTGGGTCAACCCGCAAGCCCCTAAAGGCGGCACGTTGCGGGCCATGGCCTTCGGCACCTTCGACACGCTCAACCCCTACACCTTCAAGGGCTCGAGCCCGGTCACCACGCCCAACTTCCTGCAGTACGGCATCAACGAGCTCAACGAGCCGCTGATGGTCGGCACCGGCATGTACGACCCGTCCGGCGACGAACCCACCTCCAGCTACGGCCTGATCGCCCGCTCGGTCGAGTACAGCGAGGACCGCAGCTGGGTGGTGTTCAATCTGCGCCCCGAGGCGCGCTTCCACGATGGCGTGCCGATCACCGCGCAGGACGTGGCGTTTTCCTACCGCACCCTGCTCAAGGACGGCCACCCGATCTACCGCACCAACCTGCAGGAAGTGGCCCGGGTCGATATCCTCGGGCCGCTGCGCATCCGCTTCGTATTCAAGCGCGCCGGCAACCCGCTGCTGATCCTGCGCCTGGGCGAAATGCCGGTGCTGCCCAAGCACTACTGGGCCAAACGCGACTTCAAGGCCACCACCTTCGAGCCGCCGCTGGGCAGCGGCCCCTACCGCATCAGCGAAGTGCAACCCGGTCGCCGGCTGGTGTTCGAACGGGTGAAGGACTACTGGGGCAAGGACCTGGCGGTCAACCGCGGCAAGTACAATTTCAAGCGCGTCGAGTACGAGTTCTACCGCGACGCCACCGTGGCCTTCGAGGCGTTCAAGGCCGGTGAATTCGATATCTACATCGAGCACCAGGCGAAGAACTGGGCCAACGGCTACAACTTCCCTGCCGTGCGCCGTGGCGAGGTGATCAAGGCGCAGATCCCGCACAAGATCCCCACGCAAACCCAAGGCCTGTTCATGAACAGCCGCCGCGCCGCGTTCAGCGACCCTCGGGTGCGCCAGGCGCTGGGCCTGATGCTCGACTTCGAGTGGACCAACCGCGCCCTGTTCAGCAGCGCCTACCGCCGCTCGACCAGCTACTACCCTAACAGCGACTTCACCGCCAGCGGCCTGCCCACCGGCAAGGAATGGCTGCTGCTCAAGCCATTCCGCGACCAGCTGCCGGACAAGCTGTTCACCGAGCCCTACCAGGTCAGCCACACCGACGGCAGCGGCATCAGCCGCCCCGCCCTGCGCCAGGCCCTGGGCCTATTCGCCCAGGCCGGCTGGAAGCTCAGCGGCCAGCGCCTGGTCGACGGCAAAGGCCAGCCGTTCAGGCTGGAGTTGCTGCTGGTGAACCCCAACCTCGAACGCATCCTGCAACCTTATGTCGAAAATCTGGCCAGCATCGGCATCGATGCGCGCTTGCGCACCGTGGACCGCGCCCAGTACAAACAACGGCTCGACCAGTTCGATTTCGACATGATCCTGATGACCCTGAACCAGACCCTGAGCCCGGGCCTCGAGCAGTGGCTGTATTTCCACTCAAGCCAGGCCGCCACCAAGGGCAGCAAGAACTATGCTGGCGTGAAGGACCCGGTGGTCGACCACCTGCTCGACACCTTGCTCGCCGCCCGCAGCCGCGATGACCAGATCGCCGCCGCGCGCGCCCTGGACCGCGTGCTCTCATGGCAGTACTACATGATCCCCAACTGGTACCTCGACAATCACCGCCTGGCCTACCGCAACCGGTTCGCCTTCGTCACCACACCGCCCTACACCCTCGGGCTGAACAGCTGGTGGATCAAGAAGACTTCGGAGAAAGCCAAATGACGCCGACCCTGCGCCGCCTGGCCGCTAGCCTGCTGCTGACCTGCCTCACGCTCCCGGCCGTGGCCGCCCCGCAACACGCCCTGACCCTGTACGGCGAGGCGCCGAAATACCCGGCCAACTTCAAGCACTTCGAGTACGTCAATCCTGACGCACCGAAGGGCGGCACCTTCCGCCAGTCCAGCTTCGGCGGCTTCGACAGCCTCAACCCGTTCATCAACAAGGGCGTGCCCGCCGACAACGTCGGCGCCATCTACGACACCCTGATGCGCCAGAGCCTGGACGAACCCTTCACCGAGTACGGCCTGGTGGCCGGCAAGATCGAAAAGGCCCCCGACAACAGCTGGGTGCGCTTCTACCTGCGCCCCGAAGCACGCTTCCACGACGGCCACCCGATGCGCGCCGAGGACGTGGTGTTCACCTTCAACGCCCTGATCAAGGACGGCGCGCCGCTGTACCGCCAGTACTACGGCGACGTCGCTGAAGTGGTCGCCGAAGACCCGCTCAAGGTGCTGTTCAAGTTCAAGCACAACAACAACCGCGAGCTGCCGCTGATCCTCGGCCAACTGCCGGTGCTGCCCAAGCACTGGTACCAAGGCCGCGACTTCGACCGCGGCAACCTGGAGATCCCGCTCGGCAGCGGCCCATACAAGGTCGCCGAGGTGAAGGCCGGCCGCTCGATCCGCTACGAGCGGGTCAAGGACTACTGGGCCAAGGACCTGCCGATCAACCGCGGCTTCTACAATTTCGACGTGATGACCTTCGACTCCTACCGCGACAACACCGTCGCCCTCGAAGCGCTCAAGGCCGGCCAGTTCGACTACGGCCTGGAGGTGAGCGCAAAGAACTGGGCCACCGCCTACGACGTGCCCGCCGTGCGCGACGGCCGGCTGATCAAGGAAGAACTGCCCAACGGCAACCCCGTCGGCATGCAGGGCTTCATCTTCAACCTGCGCAAGCCGATGTTCCAGGACATCCGCGTGCGCCACGCCATCAGCCTGCTGCTGGACTTCGAGTGGACCAACAAGCAGCTGTTCAACGGCGCCTACACCCGCACCGGCAGCTACTTCGAGAACTCCGAAATGGCCGCCAGCGGCCTGCCCAGCCCCGCCGAGCTGAAGATCCTCGAGCCGCTGCGCGGCAAGGTGCCGGACGAGGTGTTCAACGGCGCCTTCCACAACCCGGTCACCGACGGCAGCGGCATGATCCGCGACCAGCAGCGCCAGGCCTACAAGCTGCTGCAGGAGGCCGGCTGGAAGGTCGTCGACGACAAGATGGTCGATAAAGACGGCAAGCCGATGACCATCGAGTTCCTGCTGGCCCAGACCCAGTTCGAGCGCGTGCTGCTGCCATTCAAGCGCAACCTCGCGGACCTTGGCATCAACCTCGAGATCCGCCGCGTGGACGTTTCGCAGTACATCACCCGCCTGCGCTCGCGTGACTACGACATGATCGTCGGCGGCTTCGCGCAATCCAACTCGCCCGGTAACGAGCAACGCGAATACTGGAACAGCGCCGCCGCCGACAACCCCGGCAGTCGCAACTTCATCGGCCTGCGCGACCCTGGCATCGACCAGCTGGTGGAGCAGTTGATCAACGCCGACTCCCGGCAGAGCCTGATCGAGCACTGCCGCGCCCTGGACCGCGTGCTGCAATGGGGTTACTACGTGATCCCCAACTGGCACATCAAGACCTGGCGCGTGGCCTACTGGAACCATATCGGCCACCCCGCCGTATCGCCCAAGTACGACATCGGCATCGACACCTGGTGGATCAAGCCCGACGTCACGCCCGCGGTAAGCGAAGCCGCCGCAGCGGATGAGGCCAACTGAGATGCTGGCCTATATCCTGCGGCGCCTGCTGCTGATCATCCCCACCCTGTTCGGCATCCTCATCATCAACTTCATCATCGTCCAGGCCGCCCCCGGCGGCCCGGTTGAACAGATGATCGCCAAGCTCGAAGGCTTCGACGGCGCCACCAGCCGCATCGCCGGCGGCGGCGCCGAAGTCTCGGTGGCCGGCTCCAACTACCGTGGCGCGCAAGGCCTGGACCCGGCGCTGATCGCCGAGATCGAGCGCATGTACGGCTTCGACAAGTCGGCGCCCGAGCGGCTGTGGATCATGGTCAAGAACTATGCCCAGCTGGACTTCGGCAACAGCTTCTTCCGCGACGCCAAGGTCATCGACCTGATCGCCGAGAAGATGCCCGTGTCCATTTCCCTCGGGCTATGGAGCACGCTGATCATGTACCTGGTGTCGATCCCGCTGGGGATCGCCAAGGCCGTGCGCCACGGCAGCCACTTCGACGTGTGGACCAGCTCGGCGATCATCGTCGGCTACGCCATCCCGGCGTTCCTGTTCGCCATCCTGCTGATCGTGCTGTTCGCCGGCGGCAGCTACTTCGACTGGTTCCCGTTGCGCGGGCTCACCTCCAACAACTTCGACGAGCTGAGCACCACCGGCAAGGTCCTCGACTACTTCTGGCACCTGGTGCTGCCCATCACCGCCCTGGTGATCGGCAACTTCGCCACCATGACCCTGCTGACCAAGAACAGCTTCCTCGACGAGATCAACAAGCAGTACGTGGTCACCGCCAAGGCCAAGGGCCTGAGCCGCACCCGCGTGCTCTACGGCCATGTGTTCCGCAACGCCATGCTGCTGGTGATCGCCGGCTTCCCCTCGGCGTTCATCGGCATCTTCTTCACCGGCTCCCTGCTGATCGAGGTGATCTTCAGCCTCGACGGCCTGGGCCTGATGAGTTTCGAAGCGGCGATCAACCGCGACTACCCGGTGGTGTTCGGCACCTTGTTCATCTTCACCCTGCTTGGCTTGGTGGTGAAGCTGATCGGCGACCTCACCTACACCCTGGTCGATCCGCGCATCGACTTCGCCAGCCGGGAGCACTGACATGGCCCTCTCTCCCCTCAATCGCCGGCGCTTCGAGCGCTTCAAGGCCAACCGCCGCGGCTGGTGGTCGCTGTGGATCTTCCTGGTGCTGTTCGTGCTCAGCCTGGGCGCCGAGTTCATCGCCAACGACAAGCCGATTGCCGTGCGCTACGACGGCGAGTGGTACTTCCCCGCCTTCAAGCGCTACCCGGAGACCACCTTCGGCGGCGAGTTCCCGCTGGAGGCCAACTACAAGAGCCCGTATATCCGCGATTTGCTGGCCAAGAAGGACGCCTTCGTGCTGTGGGCGCCGATCCCCTACAGCTACCAGAGCATCAACTACGACCTGAAAGTACCCGCCCCCGCGCCGCCCTCCACCGACAACCTGCTGGGCACCGACGACCAGGGCCGCGATGTGCTGGCCCGGGTGATCTACGGCTTCCGCATCTCGGTGCTGTTCGCCCTGACGCTGACCATCGCCAGCTCCATCATCGGCGTGATCGCCGGCGCCTTGCAGGGCTTCTACGGCGGCTGGGTGGACCTGGCCGGCCAGCGCTTCCTGGAGATCTGGTCCGGCCTGCCGGTGCTGTACCTGCTGATCATCCTTGCCAGCTTCGTGCAGCCCAACTTCTGGTGGTTGCTGGGCATCATGCTGCTGTTCTCGTGGATGAGCCTGGTGGACGTGGTGCGCGCCGAGTTCCTGCGCGGGCGCAACCTGGAATACGTGCGCGCCGCCCGCGCCTTAGGGATGCGCAACGGCCCGATCATGTACCGGCATATCCTGCCCAACGCGATGATCTCGACCATGACCTTCATGCCGTTCATCCTCACCGGCGCCATCGGCACCCTCACCGCCCTGGACTTCCTCGGCTTCGGCCTGCCCGCCGGCTCCCCCTCGCTGGGCGAGCTGGTGGCCCAGGGCAAGTCCAACCTGCAAGCCCCGTGGCTGGGTATCAGCGCCTTCGCCGTGCTGGCGGTGATGCTGAGCCTGCTGGTATTCATCGGCGAATCCGCCCGCGACGCCTTCGACCCGAGGAAATGACATGAGCCAAGACACCCTGATCGAAGTCCGCGACCTGGCGGTGGAGTTCGTCACTGGCGAGCAGGTCAACCGCGTGGTCGACGGCATCAGCTTCGACATCCGCAAGGGCGAGACCCTGGCCCTGGTCGGCGAAAGCGGCTCGGGCAAGTCGGTGACCGCCCACTCGATCCTGCGCCTGCTGCCCTACCCGCTGGCGCGGCATCCTTCTGGCACCATCCATTATGAAGGCAAGGACCTGCTGCACCTGGGCGAAAAGCCCATGCAGCGCATTCGCGGCAACCGCATCGCGATGATCTTCCAGGAGCCGATGACCTCGCTGAACCCGCTGCACAGCATCGAGAAGCAGATCAACGAGATCCTCTTGTTGCACAAGGGCCTCACCGGCAAGGCCGCCACGGCGCGCACCCTGGAGCTGCTGGAACTGGTCGGCATTCCCGAGCCGCACAAGCGCCTGAAAGCCCTGCCCCACGAGCTCTCCGGTGGCCAGCGCCAGCGGGTGATGATCGCCATGGCCCTGGCCAACGAACCCGAACTGCTGATTGCCGACGAGCCCACCACGGCGCTCGACGTGACCGTGCAGTTGAAGATCCTCGACCTGCTCAAGTCGTTGCAGGCGCGCCTCGGCATGGCCCTGCTGCTGATCAGCCACGACCTCAACCTGGTACGCCGCATCGCCCACCGCGTGTGCGTGATGCAGTGCGGCAAGATCGTCGAGCAGGCCGAATGCGCCACGCTGTTCAGCAAGCCGCAGCATCCGTATACGCAGATGCTGATCAACGCCGAGCCCAGCGGCGCACCGGCTGCGAATGCCGAAGGCGCGCCATTGCTGGAGGTGAAGGACCTGAAAGTGTGGTTCCCGATCAAGAAGGGGCTGCTGCGCCGCACCGTGGACCATGTGAAGGCCGTGGACGGGGTCAATTTCAGCCTGCCCCAGGGGCAGACGCTGGGCATCGTTGGCGAGAGTGGCTCGGGCAAGTCCACCTTGGGGCTGGCCATCTTGCGGTTGATCTCCAGTCAGGGCGGGATTCGCTTCCATGGGCAGAATCTTGAGGGGCTGAACCAGAAGGAAGTGCGGCCGCTGCGGCGGGAGATGCAGGTGGTGTTCCAGGACCCCTTTGGCAGCTTGAGCCCGCGCATGTGCGTGGCGGATATCGTTGGCGAGGGGTTACGGATTCACAAGATCGGCACGCCGGCTGAGCAGGAAGCGGCGATTATTGCGGCGTTGGAGGAAGTGGGGCTGGATCCTCGGACGCGGCATCGGTATCCCCATGAGTTTTCCGGCGGGCAGCGGCAGCGGATTGCGATTGCTCGGGCGTTGGTATTGAAGCCGGCGTTGATTCTGCTGGATGAGCCGACCTCGGCGTTGGACCGGACGGTGCAGCGGCAGGTGGTTGAGCTGCTGCGGAATTTGCAGGTCAAATACAACCTGACTTATCTGTTTATCAGCCATGACCTGGCGGTGGTCAAGGCGTTGAGTCATCAGTTGATGGTGATCAAGCATGGGCAGGTGGTGGAGCAAGGGGATGCGGGGGCTATATTTCATGAGCCGAAGCATGGGTATACGAGGCAATTGTTGGAGGCGGCGTTTTTGGGGACGACGTCGACCGCCTGAAGCAGCGTAGCCAACTCAAATGTCATCGGACGCGTAACCGCTGTCCGCCTTGTTGGTATTACGCCGTAACGCGGTGGGCCGTCCAGAAAAATCAGATTAAAACCCTATGCTGTAGTCCATTTCCCAAACATACTTCTGCCGCCTTTTTTCCGTTGCGGTCTCCCTGGTGGGGCTCTAGTCTCGGCCTATCGTTGCACATCAACGATACAGCTTTGACAGGCTGTGACGGCAAATTGCATGCAGCTCAACCTTTATGGCAGCTGTACGTGCGGGCACGCTTGCGTGCGCCGGAACTTTGCAATTTCCGCCGGTCTGTCAACCCACGTACAGCTGCCACCCTACTGTTTGACAGCAGGCAGGTGGCGGCACCACCAAAGGGAAATTGTTATGTTAAAGATCGTCCCCGATCCACCCCACAACCACCACTCTCTCGAAGACACCATCATCCAGGCCACGGAGTACGCCCTCTGCGCGCAGACCGTGGCGCATCAGGCTGTTCTGCTGCATCCCAAGTCGCCCGTGTCGATTCTGGTCATGGCCGCGATGCATGAAATGGAGGCGCTGCGGGTGCTGCTCGAATCGGCGTTGATTCAGGTGCAGATGCCGCAGGTGGAGCCTCGCACACTGCACTAGGCCGTTAGCCATGGGTTGCCTGGGCTGGCCTCATCGCCGGCAAGCCGGCTCCCACAGAGGATCGGCGTGGCTGCGCGGCAGATGGTGTGTAGCTGATAGCGGATCTAACTGCGAGAGCTCGCCCAGGCACCGAGCATTTCAGGGAGATTGAGCAATGAGCACAGACGACACCACGCCCCACACCACAGTGGGCAAGACCAAGTTCTACCAGGGTGAAGGGCATACCGACCCGCTGTTCTGCATCGAACCCGGCATCCCTTGCCAGCACGCACGGGAACAGGCTTCGGAGTTGATGGGCTGCGTGTGCGACCTGACCATCACCGGGATCATGGAGGAAAAACCTCAGCTGATCTGGGCATCGTATTACCTGAGCGCGCTGGCCAAGGCGCTGATGGATGATGCGGAGCTGGGGATGAAGCACTGACTTCACAGGTAAACGCCGCTCCTACACCGACTAAGCTTTGGGCATAAATTCGGGATGTCTCCATGGAATGTCATATCCGCCGCGCTCAGCGCGAAGACGCAGAAGCCATCAGCCGCATCGTGATCACGGCATTGCGCGAATCCAACTCGCGGGATTACCCGGCAGAGGTGATCGCCCAGGTCGAGCAGAGCTTTTCACCTGCGGCGGTCAGTGCATTGCTCGATAGCCGAATGGTATTCGTAGCAGTCAACCAAAACGAATTGCTGGGAACGGCAAGCCTGGATGGCGAGGTTGTCAGGACAGTGTTCGTCGCTCCAATCCATCATCGGACAGGTGTCGGCAAACGGTTGATGGAGGCCGTTCATGCTGCAGCGATCAGGGCAGGTGTCACGGCACTGAGCGTTCCTTCATCCATCACCGCCCAAGGGTGCTACGCGCGCTTGGGATATCGGAAGCTTCGTGATGAATTCCATGGTGTGGAACGCACCATTGTCCTGGAAAAGTCCACGCTGACCATGACGGAGGCGGCCCTCGCGATTAACGTTTCTTGCGAGCATCTGGCGAAGCTGCTGGATGAGGGAACAATCCCCCATGCCAGCGCTGAAGGCGAGCGGGCTATCGCGTTCTCCGAGCTGATTGCCTACAAGGACAACCGAGTCAAGGGCAGCCGTGTAGTGATGAATGAGCTGGCAGCCCAAGCCCAAGACCTGAAAATGGGTTATGAGTGAGTCCACTCACATGCGCTCGGCCTAACCCAGCAGGGTGTTCATTCGAGCGTCGCAGTGCTTGGCACCGGCACTGCCGATGATCGCGGGGCAAGCCCGCTCCCACCAGATACCTGACCTGGAAACCCTGCGCTTTCAGGTCTCGACCTCCATGAGCCCCGGCGTGGGCTTGCTGAACCCCGCCGTCAGCCACATCAGGTACAACCCGCCACACACCAGCCAAGCCACCCCGGCCAGTATCACCACCGTGTTCAACAGCGACAGCAGATACAGGTTCACCCCAATCGCCAGCAGCGGAAACACCACGAACCCCACCCCACTCAACCGCTGCTTGCGCCGCTCACGCCGGTAGTACGCGATCACACAGACATTCACCGCCGCAAACGCCAGGAACGCGCCGAAGTTGATCAGCGAAGCGGCCGAGCTCACATCCGCGCCGATCCCGATCAATCCCAGCCCGGCAATCAGCAACAGGTTGAACACCGGCGTGCGCGCCTTGCCCTGCAGCTTGGCGAAACAACGCGGCGGCAGCACGCCTTCGCGGCCCATGAAGTACAGCAAGCGGCTGGCGCTGACCTGCACCGCCAGGCACGAGGCGAAGCCGGCAACGATGCCGCCGAGGTTGACGAAGTCGGCGAAGAACTGCCCGCCCACCTCGATCGACAGCGCGTAGGTCGCCGTTTGCGGGTCGGCGAACTGGCCGCCGGGGTGGCTCAGTTGCATCAGGTAGGCCACCGCCGTGAACAGCAGCCCGCCCAGGCTGATCACCAGCAGCACCGCCCGGGGGATGTCGCGCTTGGGCTGCTCGGCCTCCTCGGCCAGGGTGGTCACGGCGTCGAACCCGAGAAACGAATAGGCGGCGATGGCTGCGGCGGCGGTGAGGCCGGTCAAGGTGCTGTGTTCGTTCCATACGGGGTGGGTGAAGCCGACCTGGGGCTGCCCGGCCACATAGCGCAGGCAGTAGCCAATGAACAACAGCACCAAGGCCACGCTCAGGACCGTGAGCACTTTGTTCAGGCGGTCGGTCAGGGTCATGCCGCTGACGGTCACCGCCGTTGTCAGGCCGATATTGATCAGCAGCCAGCCCCAGGTGGGCACCTGCGGGAACTGGGCGTTGAGGAACACCGACTGCAGCAGCCAGGCGACCATGGGCATGAACAGGTAAGCCAGCAGCACCGCCCAGCCGACCACGAAGCCGCAGCCGGGGCCGAGCAGGCGCTTGGCGTAGTAGTAGGCCGAGCCGGACACCGGGAACAGGCGCGACAGCTTGGCATAGCTCAGGGCCGACAGCAGCATGGCGCCTGTGGCCAGCAGGAAGGCGCTGGGGGCGATGCCGTCGCTGCGTTCGGAGATCACGCCGAAGATCACCATGGCCAGGCTCGGGCACATGTAGGCCAGGCCGAAGACCGTCAGGGAGGTGAGGGAGAGTTTTGCGGGGGTGGCGTCAGGCATGGGTGGCCTCCTGGCGCGCAGGGGCGATGCCACGGGCCGGGCCGTGAGCGAAATGAGCCATGGGTCATCCTCTTGTGATTGTTCTAGGAAATTGCCCAGCCGGTCTGGCTGCACGGGGCGCAGGGACGGCGTGCACAGCAAGTAACTCGGGGATGGCACCGGCTTTGCCGGTGATCGCGGGGCATGCCCGCGCCTACAAGGTGCAGGGCCAGTATGCGGATCCCCGTGCGGATTCCTATAACGTCGAATGATTAACCCGGGGGTAATGGCGCAGGGGAATCACGGCGCCGGTTGCAGGCTGGCGAGGTCTTCGCCGGCCAAAAACAGCAGCGAGAACAGCTCGCTCTGGGAGTTCACGTCCAGCTTGCGGTACACGTTGCGGCGATGGACCTTCACCGTCTCGGCCGACAGTTTGAGCTTGATGGCCGTCTCCTTGTTCGAATGCCCCGACAAGATCAGCCGCACCACGTCCAGCTCCCGCGCCGTGAGCACCGACTCCAGCTGCCGCCGTGCTTCGTCGCGCCCCTGGGCCAGGCCCAGCGCGGGCTTGGCCGGTGCGCGCTCGGGCAATTGCTCGAAGTGCAGGCGCTGGCGCAGCAGGCCGATCAGCCAGGGGCGCACCAGCTCCAGCTGGGCGATGGCCTGGGCGTCGAAACGTGAGCGCCCGCCCAGCGACAGGCACAGCGTGCGCCCATCGCCCAGGGCCAGGTTGAACTGCACCTCGTCGGCGACCACGTTGTGGGTGAAGTACAGGCGGTAGTAATCGGTCTGCTGGAACTGCTCCGGGGCCACGTCGGCCAGGCGCACCAGGCCGGTCAGCGGCCGCTCGCGGCTGCTGATGTAGAACGGGTCGAGCAGGTACAGGCCATTGGCGTACTCGCTCACCAGCGGGTCGATGCCCTCGCGCTCGTAAGGGCTCTGGTCGAAAATCAACGGCTTGTCGTGGCTGAACAGCAGCGCCACCCAAGTATCGACCTCGACGAAATCGCCGAGCAGCGTCGCCAGTGTGCGCCAGAAGCTCGGCCGGTCGAGGTGCTCGATGCATTGGCCCACACCCTGGTGCCACGAAAGATCCTGCAGGCTCAAGCTCATGCCCTACCCCCGGGTTAACCCGTCGAAGTGATTGTTTTGCCAGTGATTGTTTTCATACTTGCACCACCCTTCGCAAATGTCACTTGCCCGCGGAAGGGTCGGGCCCAGCGAGACGGATTGCCCATGAAGATCGAAGTGGTACAGACGACAACCCGCGACGGCGACACCGCCCACAACCTGCGCGGCATCCTCGAGGCCTTGGCCCAGTGCGCGCCGGACACCGATATCCTGCTGTTCCCCGAGTCGCACCTGACCGGTTTTCTCACTGCGGACGACGTCGGCATGCTGTCCGAAGCCATCGACGGCGATGCCGTGCAGGCGGTGGTCGCGGCAGCGCGCCGGCATGATATCGCGGTGGTGCTGGGGCTGTACGAGAACGACGGCGGCACGTTCTACAACACCACATTGTTCATCGCCCCCGAAGGCATCCTGCTCACCTACCGCAAGACCCACCTGTGGGTGCCGGAGCACGGCATCGTGGTGCCGGGCGACCGCTTCGCCACCGTCGAATGGCGCGGTGTGCGCCTGGGCCTGTTGATCTGCTACGACAGCGAGTTCCCCGAGACGGCGCGAGCGCTGAAGGCCCTGGGCGCACAGCTGATATTGATCACCGACGGCCTGTCCGAGCCGGAGTTCCATGTGCATCGAGTGTCGGTAATGGCGCGAGCAATGGAGAACCAGGTGTTCGCCGTGGTCGCCAACCGCATGGGGTCAGGGCCGGATGGCTGCGTGTTCGTCGGGGCGAGCCTGGCGGTGGACCCGTATGGCCAGACGCTGTTCGAGGCCGGGCGTGGCGAGTCGCGGCATAGCGTGACCCTGGACCTGTCGCTGATCGGCAAGGCCCGCGCCTTCCATGACTACAGCGCCAACCAGCGCATCCGGTTGCCGGGTGAGCGGATCGAGCATGCCAGTGGCGTATGGGAGCTGGTTATCGATTAAAGGAGGACACTCCCGTAACCGACAGGAGTGGTCCATTCAACGAGGCCCGAACCCGGCGCTCGTTCCCTGGCGCAACAACCGAAGCGCGATGCACAATGCCCGCGCCCATAACCAAGGAAGCCGAATGGACACCTCCCTGCTGGATGATTGGCGCGCCTTGGTCGAAGGCCACAGCGATATCGATAAATCCCAGTTCATCGCGCTTTTCAAGGAGCATGGCCAGCCCCACGAGGTGGCCACCATCCTCGAAGGCTACAAGCACGCCCCCGAACTGGCCAGGCGCACGTTGGAAGTGCTGGCTGCCGGCACGCTTCCCTACCTGTACCTGCTCCCCACGCAACGAGGCACGCCAGAACAACTGGCAGCCGCTACCCGGCGATGGTTGGATGTGCAGGCCGACTTTTTCGAGCGGACGGGCGATTCAGAGCTGATGACCCTGACCCGCAATGCGCGGGTGATCTGCAAGCCCATGGCCGACCTCAAGGCTATCGACAACTTCGATATACCGGGCACCTGGGCCAGCGAAGCATTAGGGGATGCGGTTCGCGAAGCCGCCGACTGCCATACCGCCGCCGACTACGCATTGTTCGAGGCCTGGTACGGCATCGCGGCGGACTATGGGCTGGCTTGGTACATCGCCGCCCCGCTCATTGCACTGGACATCGACTTTACCGCCTACTTCGAGCTATGGCGGCTGGGTGGAGCCTTTCTGCACCTGGGGGAAGAATGCTGGGTCGCCCAGCGCTTCGAAGCGTCGACCGAGGGTAACGTCATTGAGCCTTGATCTGTTCCTGGAAGCTGACGCATCGCTTGACGCAGCAGCACTGGCAAACGCCCTGCAAGCAGCTGGCGCGATTGAAGTCACGCGTACAAGCGACAGCCTGGAAGCCTACTTCCCGTCATGGCTGACGCTGACCGCCGACCTCGTCATCACCGACCACACCCTCTATGCAGAGGACACCAAACAGCTCGACTTCAGTGTCGCCACGCGCGCCAGCATCAGGATCAAAGGGCCTGGGCCGCAGGAGCATTCACCGATGGCGGATCTGGACAAGATTGCCAATGCCATTGCGCGGACAGGCTCACGCTTCGTGATCAGCTTTCAATTCGAGCGAACTTTGTATCGGCAGGACGCAGAAGGATTGCATCGCGACGTTTAACCGGCTACGTGCATCAACTGCATTTCAACGCCTCCCCCGTCACCACATCAAAACGGTAGACGGTGTCGTAGAAATCCACGACTTCCACATGGTCAGGCGCCAGCTGAAAGCGCCCGGTGAAGATGTCGGCACCCATGGCCTTCCAGATAACGTCGCCCTCAAGGGACAAACCTGTGATTTCCAGCTCGCCGTGCGAAATCAGTGCACGCTGCCGCGCAGCCCAATAGAGACCGAAACACGTCGCCAGATCCACCTTGCGCGACCAAAGCAGGTCATGGGGAGCGGTCAGCGACACGCAGGCAATCTGGTTGCCCACGGCCAATAGCAGCTTGTCGTCGATCACCAGCGCCGACTGTGCATGTACTCCTGTCCCGCCTCCGCCGGCACCGACCACCAGCAGGCCGAAGTCGTCCAGCATTACGCCATGAACCGATGACACGCCATCGTCGCCCAGGATGATTTCCCGCGCATAACACCGGATATTGTCTGTGGAGTCGAACGTGTAGGTCGGCTCGTCAACGACGGCAATCACACCATATCGAGAGTCGATATTCATCGGTGCGCACCACCGGGGGGCAGGGAATCGTCAACCATGAGTTTATTAGCAATTATGGGATGCCAATAATTATCAACCTGGAATAATTTCGGATAAAGCTGCCGTGGCCAGAATGAGGCTATCGGCAGCACAGGCACCCACTGACCCGTGGCTGATCAGGATCGTTTCCGAGAAACGAGACCATTACCTCCATGCCCATTCGCGGAGGCGTGACCGCGCAAGGCCAATCAGACGCCACCGACAGCCAACAACAGCTCTTGTCGTCAAACCTGTCCTCAGGATCCCAGGGAAACTTGACCTGAATCCTGGCAAGGTGCCGATCACACGGGCTCTCGTCATCCTCCACGGCAATGACCACGGCTGTCTGGTTCCCCACCACCCGTGGTTTGGCATGAACCAGGGGCGGACGATAAAGCACGCCCCACGGCAGCACCGCCTGGCCATCGGCAAACACCAGCACATGCCCCTGGGCACTGTGCTGGAAGTGAAAACGGATGCCCTCCTCTTCACACAAGCGCTGGACGAAGTGCAGGTCCGTTTCGCCATACTGGGTGCAGTAGTCGCGCTCGGGGTAGCTCGCACTCAGCTCGAAGCGGTAAGCGTCGCCCACGATCCCATGCTCTTCCAGGATCAGGGCAACGATCCTGGGCACCGAGAACTGTTGAAAGATCCGCTGGTTGATGCGGTGCCGCAGGTAGGACAAGTGCGGCACCAGGGTCAACCTGTAACGCGCCGAACACGGGGCCTGCTCCATCGGCGCGATGTGGTAGATCCGCCCATGAATGCCATTGCCGTTCATGTCGAAGCTGAAGAACGCCTCGAGGTCGAGGAAGCGTTCAAGGTCCAGGTCGGGCCATTCGCTGGCCAGTTCCACGTTGAAAAAGAAAGGCCTGTTGGCCACCGCTTCCCCGGTGTAGCCGAGCACCTGGAAATCGTGCTCCACGCCTTCGATCGTCAAGTTCAAGTGTGTCTTCTGGGCTGGGCTGAACATCCGTTGTTCTCCTCCGGCTCAAGATGAAATCAGGTACGCAAGACCATCGCCCGCCTCGGCTGAGCAGCCGGATACCGCGAGACGATGGTGTTCGCTCGTGCTTGGAGCAATCGGCCGCAGGCAACCTTGGTCAACGCGCTGTCCGGTACTCCCTTGCACCGGGCAGCTGCCGACACGTCAACTCAAGTCAGACGCCACTCTTCACCTTGGTCCAGACCCGGGTGCGGATCCGCTCCAGTTTCAACGGCAGCGGCTCGAGCGGGATCAACGTGGCAATCGTCTTCTTGTCGGGGTAGATCCACGGGTTGTCCCGCAGCGCCTGTTCGACGAACTGGGTGGCGTCCTTGTTGGCGTTGGGGTACAGGGTGTGGTTCGAGGTCTTGGCGATCACTTCCGGGCGCATCATGTAGTTGATGAACGCCATGCCTGCCTTGGGATGGGGCGCATCCTTGAGCAGCACCAGGTTTTCCGACCACACCAGCGCGCCTTCGCGCGGCAGGCTGTAGTTGATCCTGCGCCCGGTGTTGTTCTTCTCGTTGAGGGCCTGCGCGGCCAAGGCGCCGTTGGCCCAGCCGACCACCGCGCAGATATTGCCGTCGGCCATGTCGGTGTCGATGCGCGAGGAATCGAAATACAGCACGTAGGGGCGGATCTTCATCAGCAGGTCTTGCGCCTTCTGGTAATCCGCAGGATTGCTGCTGTTGCTGGGCAGGCCCAGGTAGTTCAGGGCAATCGAGATGATCTCGCTGGGCGAGTCGAGCATCGCCACGCCGCAGGATTTGAGCTTGCTGATGTTCTCTTCCTTGAAGATCAGGTCCCAGCTGTCCACCGGCGCCTGGTCGCCCAGCGCGGCCTTGACCTTGTCGACGTCGTAGCCGATGCCGGTGGTGCCCCACAGGTAGGGCACCGCGTAGCGATTGCCGGGGTCGTTGACCGCCAACTGGGCGAGGATATCGGGGTCGATGTGCGCCAGGTTGCCCAGTTGCGCACGGTCCAGCGGTTGCAGCACGCCCGCCGCGATCAGGCTGGGCAGTACGTTGGAAGTCGCCACCACCACGTCATACCCGGTGCGCCCGGCCATGACCTTGCTCTGCATGATGTCGGCGCTGTCGAACGCGTCCATGTGCACGCGGGTGCCGGTTTCCTGCTCGAACGCCTTCGGCGTCTCTGGTGCGAGCAGCCCGAACCAGTTGTACAGGTGCATCCCGGGTTCGGCGGCCAGCACCGAGGTGCTGATCCCTGCGCAGAGCAGCGAGGCCGAAAAAAGGGTTCGCAAACGTGACCTTCTCATGCAACATCCTTATCGAATCGATGTAACTTCACGGCCATCCTAGGCCCAGTGAGCGACTATACCGGGCAGGACCGGATAGTAAATACCTCGGAATACTTACCTCTGACCTGCGAGTTCCTAACCCAAAAGGGGTAGATAATGCCGTTCGACCTGCAAAGCCTGGCCTGGCACCGATCGATCGGCAAGCTGATCATGCAGCTGGACCGTCCGGCGTTCTGGAGTTCGCTGGTTCGGGTATTGAACGAGTACGTGCAGATCGACAACTGGGTGGTATTGATCTTCGCCAGCCAGCAAGTGGAAGTGGTGAGCCTGCCCGAGGTGGCGGATGCCGAAGAGGTCAACGCGTTCATCCATCGCTATGTGAAGGGGCTCTACCTGCTGGACCCGTTCTACATCGCCAACCGGGAAAACCCGCAGAGCGGCTTCTTCCACCTGCTGGATATCGCGCCGGAGTACTTTGTGGAAACCGAGTACTACCACCAGTACTTCGCGCACTACATCTCGGCCGATGAAGCGCAGTACAACGTTCAGCTCGACGCTGACCGCACGCTGTGCATCTCCATTGGCAGCAAGGCGCGCTTCAGCCAGGAACAGATCACCATCCTCGACCTCATCAAGCCCTGGGTGACGGCCTTGATGCACCAGCGCATGGCCTTCGAGGTGGATGTCGAGAAGGATCTTGCCGAGGTACCGCCCTGGCAGGAAACACTGACCCAGCTGGGCGCGCAGATCACCACCCGTGAAAGCGATGTACTGAGACTGCTGCTGAGCGGTTTCTCCAACAAAGAGATTGCCGGAAAGCTTTCACTCTCGGCGGAAACGGTGAAAGTGCACCGCCGGAACATTTACGCCAAGTTGAACATCAAGTCGCAGTCGGAATTGTTTGCTCGCTTCTTTGTGCCGAAGTCGGATGCTTTCTGTACCAGTTGAATTCAGGCATCTTGCCTGCCGCCGGCTGCTGCACGCCTGGCAGACCTTCAAGGCGTCGATGCCAGCGCGTCGATGACCAAGGTCGCCAACCCGATCAAACAGATTACCCCCACGCCATAACTCACCGTCCGCCACGGCTGGATACCCGCCAGGTAAGTCACCGTATGCGACACCCTGGCCACGGTGAATGCCCCGCTCAGCCAAGCCGTCATGGCAACCGGCGCCTCCAGCACGACCGCCAGGCCGCCCAGCGCGAGGAACATCGGGATGTTCTCCAGATCGTTGCGCCAGGCCTGCATGGCCCGCGTTACCTGCGGCAATTCCTCAGGGCAAGCCGAACGCTTGAACACTGCCGCATCCTCGCTGTTGGTGAAGGTCAGGAAACGCAGGCGGAAGTAGCCCTGGTAGCAGGAAATCGCCAGCATCTTGAAGAACAGCACCACTACGCAGCAGGCGTAGACCGCCAGGGCGCCGCTCATGCCCCTGGCCTCTGCGCCAAGCCCTTGACCACGATGTACAGCAGCGGCCCCAGGGAGACAAAGAGCGCCGTCAGCACCAGATAGGGCAAGACGCCAAGCAACGACCCGCCCCGCTGGCACTGGTCGTTTGCCATCCAGATACAGCCCAGACCGGCCATCACATACAGGTCGATAACGACCTGGGCCGTATCGGGTCGGGACAGCAGATCAAGGCCAAAGGCAAGAAGTGATTGCTCGGCAATCATCAACGTCCAACCGGTGTACAGGGTGAACAGCAGCAACACTGGCGACGCGATCCATCGTGCGTTCATTGGTCGACTCCTTCAGGGGCGATGTTGCCGTCACGGTAGTGATAGAGTCGTCCCCGCCTCAATGACCTCACAGGTCATGGATGCTTCAGCCAAGGACAGCCAGAGTCGACGCATGAGCCTTTCTCCCTTTCACCCCATGCACACACCTGCCATCACCGATGCCGGAGAGCACCTGCGCCGCCTACGCCGCCAGGCCGGGCTCAGCCAGCTCGACTTGGCGCTGGTGGCCGGCCTGTCGCAACGCCACCTGAGCTGCGTCGAAACCGGCCGCGCCAAGGCCAGCCCGAGCACCCTGCATGCCCTGCTCAGCGCGCTGGAAGTGCCGCTCGAACACTGCAACGAGGTGTTCCTCGCGGCGGGCTACGCACCGCGCTATGCAGCCTCGGCACCCGACGCCCCGACCATGAAGATGGTGCACGACGCGCTGGAGCACATCCTGCAGGCCAACAACCCCGCGCCGGCCATCGTCATCGCCAGCAACTGGGACATCACTGCGGCCAATGCCAGCGCCGGGTTGTTGTTCGCCATGGTTGGCGTACCGACGAGCAGCACCTCGGGCCTTAACCTGCTGGACACACTGCTGCGCCCGGGCGGACTGGGGGATCATCTGGTCAATGCCGATGAGATACGGGCGATCGCCTGGCAGCGAGCGGCCAGGGAAGCGGTTGGCAATTCAGAGCTGGCTCGGCGGCTGCAAAGTTTGCCCGTACCACCCGCAACAACGCCGGACACGACACTGTCACCGCTGATGCTGACCCGGGTGCGTACCGCCGACGGTGAGCTGAGGTTCCTGTCCACCTTCACCACCTTCGGCATGCCACAGGACATCACCGTGGCTTCGCTGCGCATCGAACACCTGGTGCCGGCCGACGGTACCACGTGGCGAACTATGACGGCGGCCTATGATCAATGGCTGGCTCGGCAGCAGCAACAGTGAAACCGATAATGATCGAGCCGCAATATCTGGCTGAACTACAGGGACTCAAGCCTGTGCAGCCTGCCCCGCCACCTCTGCGCCATCCAGCACCATGCCCTTGCGCATTCGCTGGGCATCCCGGCTGAAACACCGCGAGGCCGCCAGCAGGAACACCATGGTCAGCAAAAGGGCCACGGGGATCAGGTACATCGCGTCATGCAGCCCCTGGGCCTTGAACGCCTCGCTCATCGCCACCTCGCCCGCCGCCGCCATGGCCGCTCCGGCAAAGTGATCCGACAGCCCACCGACCACCACCGGCCCCAGGCCACCACCCAGCAGGTACAGCCCGGCGAAGAACAGCGCCATGGCCGTGGCCCGCAGGCGCGGTTGCACCACATCCTGGATGGCGGTGTACACGCAGGTGTAGAAGTTGTACGAGAACAGCCAGCCGATCCCAAACACCGCCACGAACACGCCCAGCTCGATGCGCCCGGCATGCAGCGCCCAGGCGGTGCACAAGGTGGCCACCAGCATGCTCAGCGCGGCGAATACCAGGCGGCCGTTGGCAAAACGCTGGTGCACCTTGTCGGCCACCCAGCCGCCAAGGGTCAGGCCCACCAGGCCGCTCAGGCCGACGATCAGCCCGGTGGCCACCGCGGCGTCGTGCAGCGTTAGCGCAAAGTAGCGCTGCAGCATCGGCACCATGAACGAGTTGCAGGCATAGGTGGCGAAATTGAAGGTCAGCCCCGCCAGCACCAGCCAGGCGAAGGTGGGCACGCTCAGTACCCGGCGCAGCGGACGGTCGAGCGGGGTCTGGGCGATGGCCACAGTCTCCGCCGCACCGCGCGCGGGTTCGCGGATCATGAAGATGAACAGCGCCAGCAACACGCCAGGCACGGCGGCAATGAAGAACGGTGCGCGCCAGGTACCGAAGGCCCCGACCATCGCACCGATGGTGAAGAACGCCAGCAACAGGCCCAACGGCAGGCCAAGCATGAAGATACCCATCGCCCTTGCCCGCCGCCCGGCAGGGAACAGGTCGCCGATCAGCGAGTTGGCGGCCGGCGCGTAGCTGGCCTCGCCGATGCCCACGCCCATGCGTACCAGCAAAAAACTCCAGAAACTGCCGACCATGCCGTTGACCGCCGTCAGCCCGCTCCACGCCAGCAGGCCCCAGCCCATCAGCCGGCTGCGCGAGCCGGTGTCGGCGATACGCGCCAGCGGCAGGCCGGCGATGGCGTAGACCAGGGTGAAGGCGGTGCCGATGATGCCGATCTGGAAGTCGCTCAGGTGCCACTCCAGGCGGATCGGCTCGATGACGATGGCGGGGATGGTGCGGTCGAAGAAGTTGAACAGGTTGGCCAGGAACAGCAGGAACAGGATGCGCCAGGCGTTGGTCGCTTGGGGGGCGGTGGGCATAGTCAGGTCCCTCGTTATTATTGTTCGGGGCTTCCAGCACGCCTTTGCAATCTAGAGGGACATCAGGTCATCGTCTGCCAACATTGATCGCGCTGATAGCAGCCGATGGACCGCGGCAAGCTCGCCATCAATACCCACAACCGACTCCCGAACGCTCACCGCCCCCAGGATGGACACTCACCAAAGCGCAATGTCGTAAGTCAGGTACACACGGTTGCTGTCGCGGCCGCGGGCGAAGTCGGAACGATAGACATAGTTGCGCACCCTCACCCCCAGGCCTTTGAGCGGCCCACCCTGGACCACGTAGGCCAGCTCGGCGTCACGCTCCCACTCCTTGATACCCGCCTCCCCGGTGCGACCGTTGTCGCCGCTGAGGTAACGCGTCATGAAGGTAAGCCCGGGCACCCCTGCGGCGGCGAAGTTGTAGGCGTAACTGGCCATCCAGGTTTTTTCCTGCTCCTCGATGAACTTGCCGATACCTACGTTGCTGAACGAATACACCGTTGCGCCGCTGATATAGGGCAGCCCCGCCTCGCCATCAAGCACCTGGTAGCCGGCACCGACCGTATGCCCGGAATGCGCATACGCCAGTTGCCCGCTGTACAGGTCGTTGTCGATGGCGCCGCCATGGGCTGCGCCGCTGTCGCGGCTTCTGAAATAGCGCAGGTCGGTGGTCAGCACCCCGCCGGCCAGCGGCAGGTCATGCACCAGGCCTGCGAAGTCCTGGCGATAGAAGCCGTCGAGCCGGGCGTGGAAGTAGCTCAGGCGCAGCGGCTTGCCCACCGCATAATCGGCACCGGCGTAGGAGAAATCACCGGACGCGTTGCCGCTGTAGCCGTCCAGGTACAAACCGGTGCTGTCCGAGGAGTCGCGCAACTTGAACTTGTCCAGGTGACCGGCGGTGAGGCTCAACCCATCGATGTCGGTGCTGGTCAGCTGCGTGCCCTGGTAAGTCTGCGGCAACAGCCGCGCGTCGTTGTAGACCAGCACCGGAGTCTTGGGCAGCAAGGTACCGTGCTTGATCACGGTCTGGCCCAGGCGCGCCTTGGCAGTCAGGCCGGCGCTGCTGAATTCGTCCGCGGCCCGACCGTCGTCGTGCACCGGCAACAGACCGCTACCGCTGCGACCGCGTCCGGAGTCCAACCGCACGCCCACCAGGGCCAGGGCATCGAGCCCAACGCCCAAGGTACCCTGGGTGAAACCGGACTGGTAGTCGAGCAAAAAGCCCTGCGCCCACTCGGTCCGCTCATGCTTGGCGGAGGCCGCCGCGCGCGGCGTCAGGCCCTGCTCGTCACGGAAGTTCTCGTTGAAATAGACGTTGCGCAGCTGCAGCTTGAGCTTGCCGTCGTCGACGAATCCGCCAGCGCCGGCAACGGGCAACCAGCCGCAGAGCAGGCCACAGGTGGCCCCACGGAAAACACTTCGGGACATGATCGGTACTCTGTTGTTGTTCTTGGATGAGCGGTGGGCGGGCGCCGCGCGGCGCCCGGTGATTCACACGAAGAAGGACAAGGCACCTGTGAGCAGCGCCAGCGCGGTGATCACCAGCGAGGTAAGCACCGCCCACTTGACGGTGGCTTTCTGGAAGTCGCCGATATCGCGGTCGACCATCCCCACCAGCAACAGGGTCGAGGCTACCAACGGGCTCATCAGGTGCACCGGCTGCCCCAGTACCGACGCCCGGGCGATTTCCACCGGGTCGATGCCATAGGCCGCGGCCGCGTTGGCCAGGATCGGCACCACCCCGAAGTAGTAGGCGTCATTGGACAGCACGAAGGTCAGCGGCATGCTGGTCAGCGCCACCACCAGCGGGAACCAGTGGCTCCAGGCGTCGGGGATCCAGTCCACCAAGGTCTGGGCGAGGGCGTCGACCATTTTGGTGCCGGAGAAGATGCCGGCGAATATGCCGGCGGCGAACACCAGCAGCACGACGGTCATGGCATTGCCCGAGTGGGCGAGGATGCGCTCCTTCTGCAGCTCCAGCTGCGGATAGTTGATCATCAACGCGGCGACGAAACCGATCATGAACAGCAGCGCGGAATGCATCACGCCCATCACCAGCGCGGTCATCACGGCGATCACCAGCAGCAGATTCACATAGGCCAGGCGCGGGCGCTTGTGCGGGTTGTCGCCGAGGATTTCCTTGATGTAGCAGTTGCCGCCCCCTGACGCCAGGGTGACATTGCCGATGCGCCGACGCTCGGCGCGCCCCAACAAATAGGCGGTGAACACCACCCAGGCCGCGCCACCGATCACGGTGGGCAGCATCGGGATGAAGTATTCGGTCGCATCCAGCCCCAGGGCGGCAATGGCCCGGGTGGCCGGCCCGCCCCAGGGGCTCATGCCACTCATGATGCTCAGCGACAGCATCGACACAGTGGCCAGGATCATCGGGTTCATGCCGATGCGCTTGTACAGCGGCAACATCGCCGCGCAGGTGATCATATAGGTGGTGGTGCCGTCGCCATCGAGTGCCACCAGCAGCGACAACAGCGCGGTGCCGATGGCGATCTTGATCGGATCGCCGTTCACGCGCTTGAGAATCTTGCGAATCAAGGGGTCGAACAGGCCGGCATCGATCATCAGGCCGAAGAACAGGATGGCGAACAGCAGCAATGCCGCCGAGGGCGCCACCATCTTCAGACCATCGAGCATCATCTTGCCGAGCTCGGGAGCGAAACCGCCGATCACGGCGAAAACGATGGGTACCACTGTGAGCGCGACGATCGGCGACAGGCGTTTGCTCATGATCAGGTAGGTGAACGTCACCACCATGATCAGGCCCAGGAGTGCGAGCATGGTATTTTCTCTTGTTTTTATTCTGTGTGTGGCCGTCCGACGCGCAGACGGCCCCCTGCCCCACCCGGCATCGCAAGGACGCTGGGTGAAGTCTACTGCAACATGGGAGTGTTAACCGGTTGGTCAGCCGTGCCGGGGAGGCTGCGCGGACCACTCGGGGTGAGCGTCGACGACTTCGTCGGACGCCGACGGCGCGCCGTCGAGGCGGCGCAGCAAGGTTTCGCGATCGCAGGCATGCTCCGACAGCGAGATGACCACGGTGGCCACGGCGTTGCTGGCCAGGCTGGTCAGGGCCCGCGCCTCGGACATGAAGCGGTCGATGCCGATCAACAAGGCGAGCCCGGCCAGCGGAATGTCGTGGATGACCGTGAGGGTCGAGGCCAGTGCGACGAAGCCGCTGCCGGTCACGCCGGCGGCCCCCTTGGACGACAGCAGCATGATTGCCAGCATGGTCACCGTCTGCCCGAGGGTCAGGTCGATGTTGCAGGCCTGCGCGATGAACACTGCCGCCAGCGACAGGTAGATGGCGGTGCCATCGAGGTTGAAGGAATACCCGGTTGGCAGCACCAGCCCTACCACGCCTTTGCGACAACCGAGGCGCTCGAGCTTTTCAAGCATGCGCGGCAGCACAGGCTCGGTGGAAGAAGTACCGAGCACCACCAGGAATTCCTCGCGGAAATAGCGCAGCAGCTTCCACAGACTGAAGCCATGGGCGCGACAGATGCCGCCCAGCACCACCAGGACGAAGAAGGCGCATGCGATGTACAGCGTGCCCACCAGCTTGGCCAGCGAGCCCAGGGACGTGACGCCGTATTGCCCAACGGTAAAGGCGAGCGCACCGAAGGCGCCTACAGGGGCGAATCGCATCAGGTAGCCGAAGATACGGAACACCATGGTCGAGGCCGACTCCAGCACCGCGAGGACGGGCCGCCCCTTGTCGCCCATGGACGACAGGGCGAAACCGCTGAGCACGGCGATGAACAATACCGGTAGCACCTCACCCTTGTTGAAGGCGCCGATGAACGTCTCGGGGATGATGTGCATGAAGAAGTCGACCACGCCGAGCTTCGCCGCCGAGGCGGCGTACTGGTCCAGGCCCGCTGTGCTCAGGGTGGCAGGATCGATGTTCATGCCGGCCCCGGGCTGGAACAGGTACACCGCCGCCAGACCGATCACCAGGCTGACCACGGTCAGCAGCAGGAACAACATCAAGGTCTTGCTCATCAGGCGCCCCAGCGAGCGCTTGTCGGTCATGCCGGCGATGCCGGTGACGATGGTGCAGAACACCACGGGAGCGATCATCATCTTGATCAGCTTGATGAAGGCATCGCCCAGGGGTTTGAGGGCAACGGCCTGTTGCGCCCAGAAGTGGCCGACCACCACGCCCAGCAGGACGGCGCAGAGGATCTGGAAATACAGGGATCTGGCAAGTTTCATGAGGCATCACCCATTGTTGAAATTGTGCGGATGCGCTTGTTGCTGAAGCCGCCCTGACAGCGGCGGCCTGTGGTCTATCCCGCCAGTCTGCGCAAAGACGGGGCATAGACGAACCCTGAGAACAGCCGACGGGCGGTACGCACCACCGATGCCTGCAGGGTCTTGCCATCGACGCCGCTGCGCGACAGCGCCACGTCGATGCCGCCACTGGGATGCTCGATGCGCACCTGCTCCAGGTGTTGAGCGCCCTCGCCGAGCAAGTCAGCGACCACCGTACCGGCGCTGACGCAGGCCGTGGCCAGCCCGACTGCGCCGGTGATCGCCAGGGCCCGGTGGCAATTGTGCGGCATGAAATAGCGCACCTGTACCGTACCGTCATGACGGGGTGGCGCGACCAGCACCGGCTTGGGGATCACCATGCCGCTGACATCGCCCAGGCCCATTGCCTTGCCGGCCTTCAGGCGCAAGGCTTCCAGGCGTTGCAGCAAGGCATTGTCGGCATCTAGTTCGGCCGGGGTTTCCGAGCCGGTCACGCCCAGTTGCCGGGCCTCGACGATCATCATGGGCATGGCCATGTCGATGCAGGTGACCGGCACGCCGCCGATCACATCCTGAGGCTTGCCCGTAGGGAACAACTTGCCGGTCTTGCTGCCCACCGCATCGAGAAACGTCAGGTGCACCGGGGCCGCTGTACCAGGGACGCCGTCGATCGCCGTGCGCCCTTCGTAGCGCACAACGCCGCCGGGCGTCTGCACCAGTGAATCGACGAAGGTTCCGGTATTGAGGTTGCGGATACGTACCAGGGTCTTGCCGTCGTTGGCCTTGACCAACCCTTGCTCGATGGCGAACGGCCCGACAGCGCACAGCATGTTGCCGCAGTTGGGCGCGGTGTCGACACGCCGCTGGGCGACCATCACCTGGACGAACAGGTAGTCGACATCGGCATCGGCGTGCAATGACGGGCTGATGATCGCCACCTTGCTGGTCTGCGGGCTGCCGCCACCGATGCCGTCGATCTCCAGCTCATGTCCGGAGCCCATCAGGCTGATCAGCAACTCGTCGCGCTCGACCACGTTTGCAGGCAGGTCCCAGGCGTGGAAGAACGGCCCTTTGGAGGTACCGCCGCGCATGAGTACGCAAGGAATTCGTTGCATGATTTCGCACTCTTGTTGATCAATGGACATCATTGATGTTGTGAGCAAAAGAGTGACAGGGATGGATAAATCAATCCAATGCAAATATCGTAGTCATTATTGCGTTTAACACATCAATAATCGAGCGACCTACTGAGCGATACCTGATGGAATATGAACTGCAAGATATTAGATCTTTCGTGAAAATCGCCGAACTTGGCAGTTTTCACGAGGCTGCAGAAGCATTGCACCTGTCCCAACCCGCCCTGAGCCGACGGATCAAGAAACTCGAGGAGGGGCTCGGTACATCGTTGCTCGAACGCACTACCCGCCGGGTCAGCCTGACGAGCGTGGGCCGGGATTTCCTGCCCAAGGCCAGGCGCCTGCTGGATGATTTCGAGGATTCGATCCTGAGCATCCGCGAACTGGCCGAGCGCCAGACCGGGCAAGTCACCCTCGCTTGCATTCCCACGGCAGCGTTCTACTTTCTGCCCTCGGTGATCCGCGACTACAACGCGCAGTACCCGAAAATCCGCATCCGCCTGCTGGACCTGAGTGCCAACGATGGGCTGGAAGCCGTACTGCGGGGAGAGGCCGATTTTGGCATCAACATGATGAGTGGCCAGCATCCGGACATTGAGTTCGTTTCGCTGGTCCAGGAGCATTTCGTGCTCGCCTGCCGCCGGGACCACCCGTTAGCCAAGCGCGACGCGGTTACCTGGGCCGAACTGGCCGACTACCGCTTGATCGGGGTCGGTCGCCTGAGCGGCAACCGCATGTTGCTCGATCATGCGCTGGCCGGCCTGAACCTGCGCCCTCAATGGTTCTACGAGGTCCAGCACCTGTCGACCTCGCTGGGCATGGTCGAGGCCGGGCTGGGGGTCTCGGCCATGCCTAGCCTGGCCATGCCCAGCGCCGACCATCCGACGTTGGTCAGCGTGCCGCTGGGCGAGCCGCAGGTCAGCCGCACGCTGGGCTTGGTGTTTCGTCGCGGCGCGTCACTGTCGCCGGCGGCCGAAAAGTTCGTATCGATCCTCTTGCAGCAATGGCCCAATCGCTGACCCCTGGGCCGATGGCATGCCGGACCCGCGCAAAGTTCATCAGCACCTGCGCCGCGGAGTGCTAACGTATGCGGCTATTGACCGCCCTTGAAATTCAGGGCGCTCTGTTCACTTGTCCCTGCGGAGTTTTCCTTGGCCTCGCCTGCGCATGAACGTTCGCTCGATGGGTTGAATTTTTTCCTGGCCGATGTCCGTGATGGGCTTGGGCCCTACCTGGCGATCTACCTGCTGGCGGTGCACCATTGGGAGCCCGGCAGCATCGGCCTGGTCATGACCTTGGCCAGCGTCACGGCATTGCTGACCCAGACGCCAGCTGGCGCGTTGATCGACAGGACCACGGCCAAGCGCGCAGTAATGGCCATCGCCGCGCTGCTGGTGACCGGCAGTTGCCTGGTGCTGCCCTGGATCAGCAGCGGCGCGTTGGTGACCTTGACCCAAGCCATCAGTGCGGTCGCAGGTTCCGTGTTCGCGCCGGCCATCGCTGCCATTTCACTGGGCCTGGCCGGGCCCCGGGCATTCACCCGGCGCATGGGCCGCAACGAAACCTTCAATCATGCCGGCAATGCCTGCTCGGCGGTGCTCGCCGGGGGGCTGGCCTACCTGTTCGGACCGGTGGCGGTGTTCTATCTGATGGCGGCGATGACCGTAGCCAGCCTGATCGCCATTAGCCGAGTGCCGGCGACAGCCATCGACCATGACCTCGCGCGTGGCCTTGACCCGCGGCCGCCGGGCCAGCATGCCCACCCCGCCGGCCTTGCCGTCCTGTTGCACAATCGCCCCTTGCTGCTGTTCGCCGTGTGCTGCGCGTTGTTCCATCTGGCCAACGCGGCAATGCTTCCGCTGGTGGGCCAGAAACTGGCTCAGGCCAACCTGCAGTTGGCCACGCCGCTGACCTCGGCGTGCATCGTCGCGGCGCAGCTGGTGATGGTGCCCATGGCGCTGCTGGCCGGCGCCAGGGCCGACCGCTGGGGACGCAAACCGCTGTTGCTCGTCGGTTTCCTGATCCTGCCGCTGCGTGGCGTGCTCTACGTGATGTCTGACAATCCGTTTTGGCTGGTGGCCGTGCAATTGCTCGATGGCGTCGGCGCCGGACTGTTCGGGGCATTGTTCCCGGTAGTGGTCAGGGACCTCACCCAAGGCAGCGGGCGCTTCAATATCAGCCTTGGCGCATTGTCCACGGCCTTCGGCCTGGGCGCGGCGCTAAGTCCCGGTGTCGCGGGGCTGGTGGTACAGTCCGCAGGCTACGACGCGGCATTCCTGACATTGGCGGGCATTGCGACTGCAGCGTTGCTTCTGCTTTGGCTGGCCATGCCGGAGACCCGCCGACCTGCCAGCGATGCCAACGCCGAGCAAGCCCCTCCCCTTCACTCCCCTTCCGAGAACTGAGTCCTCACATGCCTGTCGCTGAGTCATCCCTGATCATCTGGTCGGTTGCGGCCGCGGCCACCGCCCTGGTCATCCTTCGGCCGGGACGCGTGCCCGAATATGTCTGGGCGATGGGCGCCGCCTTAGGGCTGACGGCCTGCGGCCTGATCCCATGGCGCCTGGCCTTGGCGGCAATCGCCGAAGGAGGCGATGTCTACCTGTTCCTCACCGGCATGATGGTGCTGGCCGAGCTGGCTCGCCAGGAAGGCTTGTTCGACTGGCTGGCCAGGTACGCGGTGCAGCATGCCAGGGGCTCGGGCCAACGCCTGTTCGACCTGGTATTCCTGGTCGGTACACTGGTCACCGTGTTCCTCTCCAATGACGCCACCGCCGTGGTGTTGACGCCGGCCGTGTATGCGGCGTGCAAGGCGGCCAAAGCCGAGCCGCTGCCCTACCTGTTCATCTGCGCCTTCATCGCCAATGCCGCCAGCTTCGTGCTGCCGATCTCCAACCCGGCCAACCTGGTGGTCTTCGGCAGCCAGATGCCACCGCTGCTGGAATGGCTGCGCCAGTTCACCCTGCCCTCGCTGGGCGCCATCGCCATGACCTACCTGGTGCTGCGCCTGACCATGCGCAAGCGCATCCGTCAGCCACTGGCCGTGGCCATCGAGATGCGCCCCTTGTCGGCCGGCGCCCGGCTTTGCGCGCTGGGCCTGATGTTCACCGGCACCCTGCTGTTGACGGTATCGGCACTGGACGTGCCGCTGGGTCTGCCGACCTTTTGCGCAGGCATGGCCACGGTCGGGCTGATCCACCTGCGCCAACGGCGCAGCCCGGCGCCGTTGCTGCGCCATGTGGCCTGGGGCGTGCTGCCGCTGGTGGCGGGCCTGTTCGTGCTGGTGGAGGCGGTGGCCCATACCGGCGTGATCGAACGGCTCGCGCATATGCTGGCGGCCCTGGCGCAGCAGTCCCCGGGCACGGCGAGCTGGGCTGCGGGCGTGATCTCGGCCATGGCCGGCAACCTGATGAACAACCTGCCCACCGGCCTGATCGCCGGCTCCATCGGCCAGCTGGTCGAGCTGCCCCGGCAGACCACCGCCGCCTTGCTTATCGGCGTCGACCTGGGGCCGAACCTGTCGATCACAGGCTCCCTGGCCACGCTGCTGTGGCTGGTGGCGATCCGCCGCGAGGGCGAGCATGTCGGCGCATTGAGTTTCTTGCGTCTGGGCGTGCTGGTAATGCCCCCGGCACTGGTGGCGGCACTGTTGCTGCTGGCGGTCTGAGCCCGGCCTTCAGAACACCACCGAGCGCCGCTGCTCCGCTGTCGCCACCACCCTGCCGCGCTTGAGCACCATCAGCCGCGCGGGCAGGTCGAGGATCACGTCGCTGATACGGTGGGTGTCCATCAGCACCAGGTCCGCGTCGTTGCCCACCGCCAAGCCATGGCTCTGCAACCCCAGGGCCTTGGCCGGGTTGCTGGTGAGCATCGGCAGCACCGTGGCCTGGTCGTCCGCCCCACCCAGGTGGCAGGCGGGGATGGCCAGCTGCGCGATGTGCAGCAGGTCGCCGGTGCCGTAGGGGGTGAAGGCATTGCGGATGTTGTTGGTGGCCAGGCACACGTTCACCCCGCCATCGCGCAACGCCCGCACCGGGGTCAGGGTGCGCCGCACGTTGTGTCTATCGCCACGGGCGCCCAGGTGCAGGTCGGTGGCGGGCAGGCACATCACGCTGATGCCGGCTTCGCGCAGCAGCGCGATGATGCGCGCCTGGCGCTCTGGCTCCACGGCCGCCAGGCTGGTCAGGTGGCCGACGCTGACGCGCCCTTGGTAGCCCGTGGCGAGGGTCCGGCGGGCCACGTATTCGATGGTCATGTGCTCGGCGTCGTCGGCGAAGTCCTGATGCAGGTCGATGTCCTTGCCATAGCGCTGGGCCAGGTCGAAGACGAAATCGATGTGCTCCAGGGGCGAGACGTCGTTGTAGGGAATGCCACCGACCACATCGACGCCCCTCTCCATCGCCTCGACCATCATCGCTTTCATGCCGGGTAGTTTCAGGATGCCTTCCTGGGGAAACGCCACAACCTGGATATCGATGACATCACGCAAGGTCTCGCGCAGCTCCAGGACCACGTCCAGGCCGGTGAAACCCTGGGCCGGATCGAACTCGGCGTGGGCACGCACATGGGTGGTGCCGGCCTGCACCAGGGCGCGCAACACCTGTACAGAGCGTTCGCGAATGTCATCACGGGTCAGGGTGGGCTTGAGCGCCGCAGTGACGGCGATCGCTTCGGCCAAGGTGCCGGAGCGGTTGGCCTTGCGCTGCATGACATTGGCTTTTTCCAGGTGCAGGTGGGCTTCGACGAAGCCGGGGACCAGGACATTGCCGTTGCCCTGGATTTCCTGGCTTGCCGTTGCAGTGATCGCTTGGGCGATGTGAGTAATCTTGCCGTTGTGCACGGCGACATCCATCAAGGGTTTTGCATCGTCGATGCGGACATTTCTGAAGATCAGGTCCATGCCGTCGCTCCTGTCGGGGATCAATAGCGCGCGTGGAAATGGCTCGGGCGTCGTGCGGCGCCCGAGCCATTTCCCTAGGGGCGAATCAGAACGGCTTGGTCGGCAGGTACTTGCCATCCAGGGTGATCACCGCGCGGGAGCCACCTTCCGGATCGTCGACCTTCTTCACGTCCAGCTTGAAGTTGATGGCGCTGATGATGCCGTCGCCGAACTTCTCGTGGACCAGTGCCTTGAGGGTGGTGCCGTACACCTGCAGCATCTCGTAGAAGCGGTAGATGGTCGGGTCGGTCGGCACGCCGCCTTGGATGCTGCCGCGCAGTGGCACGGTCTGCAGCAGGGCGATGCCATCGGCGTCAAGGCCGAGCTTGTCGCCCACCACCTGGGCAGCGCTGGCCGGCAGCGGGTGCTGGCCCAGCAGCGCGGCAGTGACGAAGGCTTCGGAGAGGCCGGTGCCGTCGGTGATCTGGGCGAACGACAGGTCCTTGCGGGCCTTGGCCAGGAGGATGACTTCGCTCAGGGCAAGGCGGGCGTTCTGGCTGATTTGCGACTGGATCATGGTGTGTCTCCTTGGGTTTGAAAGGGGTTCAGGCAACGTGCCTGGAAGGGTGGGAAACGGCGTTGACGTCGGGGTTCTGCGCCAGGGCGACGAACTGGCCGGTGCGTCCGTCGAAGGCGTCGATGCGGCCGCTTTCGATGTCGTAGATCCAGCCATGCAGGCGCACGCGGCCCTCTTCCAGGGCCAGACGCACCGAGGGGTGGGTCTGGATATTGGCCAACTGGGCGATCACGTTCTCGCGCACCATGGCCTCGACCTTGGCCTGCGGGCTGTGGTGCTGGCGCGCCTCGTTGACCACCCGGGCGGAGTCGGCGTAGCGCAGCCAGCCGGCCACTGCAGGCATGTGCTCCAGGCACTTGCAGGTGGCGATGGCGGTCATGGCGCCGCAGTCGGAGTGGCCGCAGATGACGATGTCGGCTACCTGCAGGGCGGCGACGGCATATTCGACCGAGGCCGACACGCCGCCAGGCTCAGGGCCGTAGGACGGCACGATGTTGCCGGCGTTGCGGATGACGAACAGGTCGCCTGGCTCGCGCTGGGTGACCAGCTCGGGCACCAGGCGGCTGTCGGAGCAGGAGATGAACAGCGCCCGGGGGCTTTGCTGGGTGGCCAGGTCCTTGAACAGCTTGACCCGTTCGGGGAAGGCGTCACGCTGGAACTTCAGAAAACCGTCGATGATGTCTTTCATGGCTGTTTGCCTCAATGTCGCGGTGTGTTGAGGCAAAGGTTACGCAGCGCCTTACATAAGGTAAAAGTCTCATTTATGATGAAGCACATCAGATTATCTTATGAGAAAAGCATGCTTGCCCGGCACATCCAGTATTTCCTCGCAGTGGCTCAACATCACAGTTTTACCCGCGCCGCGGCGGCGCTGCATGTCTCCCAGCCGGCGCTGTCACAACAGGTCAGGCAACTGGAGGAAAGCCTTGGCGCGCAGTTATTCGACCGTTCCGGGCGCAGCACGCGGCTGACCGATGCCGGGGAGGTCTACCTGCGCTATGCCAAGCGGGCGGAACAGGAGCTGCTTGAGGCCAGGCGCGCCATCCATGACGTGGGCGACCTCAGCCGAGGATCGCTGCGGGTGGCGGTGACGCCGACCTTCACCACCTACCTGATCGGCCCGCTGGTCGAGGCCTTCCATGCGCGTTATCCAAACATCACCCTGAACCTACGAGAGATCGCCCAGGAGCGCATGGAGGAGTTGTTGCAGGCCGATGAGCTGGATGTCGGCATCGCCTTCGATGAGGTCCACAACCAGGACATCGACAGCCGCCCGCTGTTGGTGGAAACCCTGGCGCTGGTGGTCGGCCGCGCGCATCCGCTGGCCACTACCCGCAGTATTGGCCCACACGCGCTCAACGACGAGTCGCTGATCTTGCTCAGCGCCGAGTTCGCCACGCGCGAGCAGATCGAGCGCTATTGCCGCCAGCACGGTATCCGCCCACGGGTGCGGATGGAGGCCAACGCGATTGGCGCAGTGATCGAAGTGGTGCGCCGCACGACACTGTCGACCCTGCTGCCCGCCAACCTCGCCCTGGCCCATGATGACCTGACCGCCATTGCCCTGGACCCACTGCGCCTGCAGCGCACCGCAGTCTTGATGCAGCGCAGGGGCGCCTACCAGAGCGCGGCGGCGCGGGCTTTCAGCGAAGTGGCGACGTCAGTGGCGGCACGCCTGGAAACAGGCGACAGCGCAGCCGGTATTCAGCTCAGCTGAGCGATCAACACCGCATTGGTGTAGATCAGGCTGCCATCGCTGGCCCGATGCCCGACCAGGTGGAACTGGCCACGCTCGTCGTCGCTCAGGTAGACGCGCAGGCGGCAGTCCGACAGCGGGCCGTAGCCCTCGGGCAGCACCAGGTTCAGGCTGTCCATGTCGACATCCACCATCGCCTCGGACTCGTGGCTCTGTTGCAGGTGTTCCTCGGCCTGCTCCAACTTGCGATGGTTCACGCCCTGGATGTCGAAGTGGATATCACCCACCGGGGTGGACCTGCGATCACCCTCACCTTTGAACCAGCCTTCGATCGTCAGCGTACTCATTGGCGATTCCTCATGCTGTGGAGCATTTTCGATCACTGCTGATGGGGTTGACCTTGGCGTGGTTGAGAACGTTCCAATCGTTCGCCCGGCCACTCAGACGCCTTGCGCCAAGGCCGCCTCCATTGCCCTGGCCTGCCCCCGCAGCGCCTGGCAGAACGGCTCCAGCACCGAAGATGCGGGCCGCAGCTCGGGCCGGATCAGCATCACCTGGTACGGCACCGACAGGCCCAATCGGCGGATCGCCAGCCCAGTTTGCCCGGCCTCCAGCCCGCTCAGTGGATTGATGATCGCTACACCCAGCCCCTGGCGGACCATGGCGCACACCGAGGCGGCGCTGGTGGTCTCGATGATCGTGCGGCGGTTCACTGCGGCCTCGCGAAAATGCCGGTCGAGTTGCTGCCGGTAGCTGTCCAGGCTGGCCAGGTTGATGAAATCGACCTCGTGGAAGTCCTGCAGCTGGAGTAACGGCTTGGCCAGCAGGGGGTGCTGCGCGGGCAGCACGCAGACCATGTCGGCACTGAACAACAGTTCGCCGACCGCGCCCCGCGGTACCTGCGCGGTCTCGGTGAGGCCAAGGTCGTGCTGTTGGGCAACCAGCGACTCCTCAAGCAACGGCGACTCCTGGGCGGTGATACTCAGGCTGACCCCGGGATGGTGCTGGTGAAACGCCTTGCAGGCCTTCGGCAGCAGGGTTTGCGAGAACAGCGGCAGGCAGGTGATGGCCAGCCGGCCTTGTTCGAAGTTGCGGATGGCCTGGGCGAAGCGGTCGATGCGCTCCAGGCCGACAAAGGCCCGCTCGACCTCCTTGATCAACAGCAAAGCTTGGGCGCTGGGCACCAGGCGCCCGCCCTCGCGGTCGAACAGGTTCAGCCCGGTGACCTGCTCCATGCGCGCCAGTTCGCGGCTCACCGTGGGCTGCGAAGTGAACAGCAGGCGCGCAGCCCCGGTGACGCTGCCGGCAGCCATGATGGCGCGGAATACCTCGATATGGCGGATGGAGAGTTTCATGGTTGCTCGGTGGTAAAGAGAGTAAGCGTGTCAGCAACTTGGTTGCTTGAGCTGATATCAGATATGAATATCTAGCAGAAAAAAATCTATTTTTCTGAATTTATAAAATCCCCCACTATCGGCGCATCCAAAACAAGGAACGCCACCATGACCACTACCCTCCTGGCCGAAGCAGTCCGCCAGCATGGCTCGCCGCTGTGGGCCTACAACGCCCAGACCATCCACCAGCGCATCGACCAGCTCAAGCAGCACTTCGACACCGTGCGCTTCGCGCAGAAGGCCAACCCCAACCTGCACGTGCTGCGCCTGATCCGTGAACGCGGCCTGGTGCTCGACGCGGTATCCCTGGGGGAAATGGAGCGCGCTTTTGCCGCCGGCGCATCGGTGGGCGGCGACCCCGCCGGCGTGGTGCTGACTTGCGACGTGCTGGACCAACCGACCCTGGCGCGGGTGGTGCAGACCGGTATCGAGGTCAATGCCGGCTCTATCGACATGCTCCGCCAGCTCGGCGAGCGCTCCCCCGGCCACCGGGTGTGGCTACGCATCAACCCCGGCTTCGGCCATGGCCATAGTCGCAAAACCAATACCGGCGGCGAGAACAGCAAGCACGGCATCTGGCACGAACAACTGCCCGATGCGCTGGCTTGCGTGAAACAACACGGCCTGCACCTGGTGGGCGTGCACATGCACATCGGCTCGGGGGTGGACTACCAGCACCTGGAGCAAGTGGCCAGCGCGATGGTCGAGCTGATCGGCCGGCTGGGCATGGATATCGAAGCTTTCTCCATCGGGGGCGGCCTGTCCACCCCCTACCGCGACGGCGACCAACCAGTGGACCTGCAGCGCTACGCCCGAACCTGGGCGGTGGCCCGCTCGGAGATCGAGACGATGCTCGGTCACCCGGTACGCATGGAGATCGAGCCTGGGCGCTTCGTGGTCGCCGAAGCTGGCTGCCTGGTGACCGAGGTGCGCGCGGTCAAGCAGATGGGTGAGCGCCACTACATCCTGGTCGATGCCGGCTTCAACGACCTGATGCGCGCGGCCATGTACGGGGCCTACCACCGCATGAGCCTGTTCGACGCAGTGGGCCGGCCCGTGAGCCGCCCATTGCAGCCAACCGTCGTAGCCGGGCCGCTGTGCGAGTCGGGGGATGTGTTCACCCAGAACGACGAGGAGTTGACCCCCCACGACTTGCCCCAGGCCAAGGTCGGTGACCTGCTGGTAATTCACGATGCAGGGGCTTATGGCGCATCCATGTCGTCGAACTACAACAGCCGACCGTTGTTGCCAGAGTTCCTGCTCGATCAGGGTCAACTGCGCATGATTCGCCGGAGACAGAGGGTTGAGGAATTGATGCAGCTCGAGCAGTTCGACTAGCCGGTAGGGGCTAGTGATTGTCGGTGGCGGATCGGCAGAAGGCGATCCGCCGTCGAAACCATGTCAAAATGGTGGCTCGAAAGCAGATGTGAGATACTTGATCCGAACTCTCCGCGTTTTGTTGCAGAAGGCCAATCAGGATACGCCAGAAGGCGCAAGGAGCGCGTTTCCAACCCCACGGCGACGCCGCTTCACCAAATCGCATGCCTTCAGCATCCGGATGCGCCACATGCCTACACGGCCACGCCCCAAGCTCACCTTGCGCACGCTGCTGCTGGCGTTCGCGCTGATCTGTGCTGTCGCAACCCTGGCCAATACTTTCTGGGTGATGTTCACCACCCAGAGATCCGAGCTGGCGGAAAACGCCCTGCAGACCAACCAGGCTTACGCTGCCCGGATCGCAACCAGTGTGGAGGAAGTGCTGAGTTCCGAACTGGATCGCCTGGGGTTTGCATCCACACTCATCGGCCATGCCTTCGCAGACCGAACTGCTCTGCACGACGAGGCACACCGCCTGCTGAACCAGGACCACAGCTTCAATTCGGTACTGATAGCCAACGCACAAGGAAAGATCATCGCTTCGGCCCCCAGCAGCCTGCAACTGGACGGAAAGGCGCTGCAACGTCGTTCCCCTCTGACCAGACGAGAACCGATGATCAGCGACGCATTCAAGTCCCTGGCAGGCAATCTGGTCGTGTTCGTCTCCCACCCTGTTTTCAGCCCCGACGGCGAATACCTCGGGCTTGTCGGCGGAAGCATCCGCCTGGAACAGAAAAACACGTTGCAAGCGCTCATGGACCTGAACATCCGCGAGGATGGCGCGCATGTCTACCTGGTCGATAGCCATCGACAAGTGCTTTACCACCCGGACCCGCGGCGCATCGGGACGACCCTGGCCGCTGACCCTATCGTCGATGCCGCGCTGCAGCAAGACCACGGTTCGCTGCGGGCGAAGGACGGCAGTGGCAACGAAATGCTCGCGGGTTATGCCAGTATCCCCAGCAGTCGTTGGAGCGTGATTTCACAGCGGCCTCTATCGAACATTGAGGCAACGCTGAAGGCGACGACGATCAAAGTTGCCAAAGGCATCGTCCCCCTCGGTCTGTTCGGACTGCTGTTGATCTGGTGGCTGGGCGTGAAGATTTCCGTCCCTCTCTCCCGACTGGCGGAGAACGCCAAGCGCCTGGATGCACCTGAAAGCTACGAACGGATCCTCGCGGTTCCTGCGGACTACGTTGAAAGCTGGCAGATCCGCCGCGCGCTGCTCCTGGGAGCGGCCCTGCTGCAGGAGAAGATTGGGCGGCTCAACCAGCAGGCACATAGCGACCCGCTGACCGGACTGGCGAATCGCCGGGCCATGGAGGAAACCATGGCGCTTTGGCAGCAATCCCTGAAAACCTTCGCTGCGATCGCCGTGGACATCGACCATTTCAAGCGCGTCAACGACACCTATGGCCATGGCGCCGGGGATGAAACCCTCCGCGCCGTCGCCCGGTTGATGAGACAGGTATCGCGCCCGGACGACATGGTATGCCGTGTGGGCGGCGAGGAGTTCCTGCTGCTCTTGCCCAATGGTTCGATTGCGACCGGCGCAGAGGTCGCCGAACGGCTCCGAGCAGTGATCGAGGCGGCGCAATTCGATACTGTCGGGCATATCACGATCTCGCTGGGGGTGGCCATGTGGAAAGCGGGCGAACCGATGTCAGCCGCGTTGGAACGATCGGACCGGATGCTCTATCAAGCCAAGGCCCAGGGACGTAATCGGGTAGTAACGGAACCCGCGCTAACGGGCGTTACATAACGATGACGCCAGCGCCGGGCCTGGTCACGGGTCGGTCGGCGCGACCAACCGGTACCCCACGCCCGCCTCGGTGATGATGAACCGCGGCGCCGTAGGGTCGTCACCCAATTTCTGCCGCAGGTGCCCTACCACGATACGCAGGTAGTGGGTGTCGTCCACATGGGTCGGCCCCCAGATGTCCTTGAGCAGTTGCTGCTGGGTGATGACCCTCCCGGGATGCCCGGCCAGCTGCGCCAGCAGCGCGTATTCCTTGCGCGTCAAGGCTATCTCCAGGCCGTCCAGCGTGACCTTGCGAAAAGCGAAGTCCACCGTCAGCGGCCCGAAGCCCGCCGCAGCGGCCACGCTGCCAAGCTGAGGCGCCTGGCGCAGCAAAGCCCGCACCCGGGCGAGGAATTCCTGGATACCGAACGGCTTGGTCACGTAGTCGTTGGCCCCACCGTCGAGCGCATCGACCTTCTGCACTTCGCTGGCACGCACCGACAGCACCATCACAGGCACCGTGCTCCATTCACGCAGCTCGCGCAGCACTTGCTGACCGTCCATGTCCGGCAAGCCGAGGTCGAGCACCACCAGGTCGGGCTTGTTCAAGGCGGCCTGGGCCAAGCCGTCGCTGCCCGTGCCGGCCTCGATCACCTTGTAGCCCTGGGACGCCAGGCTGATGCGCAGGAACTTGCGGATCTGCGGCTCGTCGTCGATGACCAGCAAGGTGGCGGCTTGGCTCATGGGGCTTCACTTTCGGTAACGGGTTGGGTCGGCAGCGGCAAGCATAGAGTGATGCAGGTGCCGTGGCCATCGATGCCGTCATCGACCAGGATGCGGCCGCCATGGGCACCGATCATGCCCTGGCAGATCGCCAGGCCCAGGCCGGTGCCCTGCCCGCCCCGATCGCCGCGGGCGGCGGTGTAGAACATGTCGAAGATCTTTTCGCGCTCGTCCTGGGGGATGCCGGGGCCCTCGTCGGCGACTGCGAGGCACAGCTGTTCGTCGTGCACCGAGACCTGCAGTTGCAGCCGACCGTTGGCCGGGGAAAAGCGTGCAGCGTTTTCCAGCACATTGATCAGCGCCTGCTCGATCAGCGCCGCGTGCACGAACAGCAGCGGCAGCTCGGGCGGGACTTCGGTGTGCACGCGCAGGGGCGCCAGCACCACGCGCAAGCGGTTGAGGGCGCTGCCGACGATATCAGCCGGGGCTACCCAGTCGCGGGCCAGCTTGAGCGTGCCGTGGCCCAGGCGGGTCATGTCCAGCAGATTCTGGATGTAGCGATCCAGGCGCTCGGCTTCGTTGCGGGTACCTTCCAGCAGCTCGCGGCGGTCGTCCGGGGGGATGGCGTCACCCAGCGCCAGCAGGCTGTCGATGCTGCCGCGCATCGACGTCAGCGGCGTGCGCAGGTCATGGGAGACCGAGGCGAGCAAGGCGCTGCGCAGTTGCTCGGTTTCACCGTGCAGGCGGGCGGCTTCCAGTTGCTCGCCCAGGCGGGCACGGGCCAGGGCCTGGGCCAGGGGCTGCGCCAGGGCCATCAACAACCGACGGCGCGGATCACTCAGTGGTTCGCCGTCGCGTGGGCGAATGCCGAGCAGGGCCAGGGGCTGTTCCTCCACGGCCAGCGGCCACCACCACCAACGACCGTGGGGCAAGGTGTCACTGCCAAAGCCCGCGGCCTGGCCATGTTGCCAGGCCCATTCGGCCGCGGCGCGTTCATTGTCGGTGAAGGCTGGCGAGCCACCACTGGCCACTTGCAACAGGCCGTCGGCGCTGCGTTCGAGCAGACACACCTGCACGCCCTGCCAACCATCCATATGCTGGCCGGCAGCGCTGAACACCGCCTGGCGGTCGGTGGCCACAGTCAGGCGGCGCGACAGGTCGAGCAACTGGCGGGTCTCTGCCTGGGTCTCGCGCAGCGCCTGCAACTGGCGGCGCTGGCGCGCGGCGAGGTTGCCGGTAAGCGCGGCCATCAGCAGGAAGAACACCAGGGTCAGCACGTCCTCTTCGCGCTGGATGGCGAAGGAGAAGTTCGGCGGGATGAACAGGAAGTCGTAGGTGAGGAACGACAGCGCCGCGCACGCCAGCGCCGGCCCCAGGCTGCTGCGTACCGCCACCAGCAGCACGGCGGCAAGAAACACCAGGGAAATGTTGGGCAGCGCCAGCACGCTCGACACGGCCCAGGCCAGGCCTGCGGCCAGCAGCGTGGCAACCAGCGCCAGCACATAATGGCGCCATACCCATACGCGCTTTGCTGCCGTGCGCGCCGCTGGCGGCTGGGCATCGCGGTCGAGTACGTTGATCTCCAGGCCGTGACTCTCACGCAGCAGGCGCGCCGCCACGCCGGCGCCGACCAGGCGCCGACGCAACAGGTCACGGGACTGGCCCACCAGCACCAGGCTGGCGCGGCGCTCGGCGGCGTGCTGGATCAGCGTGCGCGCCACTTCGCCGGCGCGCAACAGCACCACTTCGCCGCCAAGGCGCTCGGCCAGTTGCTGGGCGGCCTGCAAGCGATGGCGGGCCGTTTCGTCGCGCAAGCGCCCGTTATCGACATGGACCACGCTCCATGGCAGATGGCGACGCTGGGCGACGCGGCAGGCATGGCGCACCAGGCGTTCGGCCTGCTCGTCGCCATCGATGCCCACCAGCAGCCGCCCGCGCAGGGCCGGGGCTTCCTGGCCGCGCTGGCGGTAGCCGCTGGCCAGGTCCGCGTCCACCTGGGCGGCGGCGGTCTGCATGGCCAGCTCGCGCAGGGCAGTGAGGTTGGTCTGGGAGAAATAGGCCTCGATGGCCGCCCGTGCCTGTTCGGGCACGTAGACCTTGCCCTCGCGCAAGCGCTCGAGCAGCTCGCGCGGCGGCAGGTCGATCAGCACCAGTTCGAAGGCTTCCTGCAGCACCCAGTCGGGCAATGTCTCGCGCACCTGCACGCCGGTGATGTCGCGGACCTTGTCGTTGAGGCTTTCCAGGTGCTGGACGTTGACCGTGGTGTATACGTCGATGCCGGCGGCGAGCAGTTCCTGCACGTCCTGCCAGCGCTTGGCGTGGCGGCTGCCGGGGGCGTTGGTGTGCGCCAGCTCATCGACCAGCACCAGCGCAGGCGCGGCCTTGAGCAAGCCGTCGAGGTCCATTTCCTCGAGCATCACGCCGCGATATTCGCGGCGCAGCAGGGGTTGTTGGGTCAGCCCGCCGAGCAGGGCTTCGGTCTCGGCGCGGCCGTGGGTCTCGACCACTCCGGCCACCACTTGCAAGCCCTGGCGCTGCTGGGCGTGCGCGGCCTGGAGCATGGCAAAGGTCTTGCCGACCCCGGGCGCGGCGCCGAGGAACACCTTGAGCCTGCCGCGACCTTCGCGGGGCAGGCCGGCCAGCAGCGCATCGGCGCGAGTGGGGTTGCTCATGCTTCATCCTTCAAAATGTCACGAATGAGGGCCTGCGGCGATGGGCCGCAAAGCGGCCTCGGCTTCAGTGGCTCGGAGCAAGACGCTCAAGCGCCTGGTTCAACGCCAGCACATTGACCACCGGCGGCCCGACCAATGGGCGCAGGGTGGCGTCATTCACCAGCACTTGCAAGCGCTCCTCCGAGACCTGCCGCGCCGCCGCCACGCGCGGCAGCTGGTAAGCGATGGCCTCGGGCGGCAGGTGCGGGTCCAGCCCGCTGCCGGAGGTGGTCAACAGCGCCTGGGGCACTGGCCCCTGCTGCGCCTGGTACTGCTGGGAGGCGTCAGTCCTGACCCGATCGGCCAGCGCCGGGTTGCTCGGCGCCAGGTTGCTCGCGCCACTGGCCACGGTGGCATAGGCGCCCGCCGAAGGGCGCGACTGGAACCAGCCATCGCCCTTGAATTCCTGGGCGATCAGCGCCGAGCCGCGCACCTGACCACGGTCATCGCGCACCAGGCTACCGTTGGCCTGCTCAGGGAAGGCGACCTGGGCGATGCCGGTCACCGCCAGGGGATACAGCGCGCCGGTGACCACGGTCATCAGCAGGACCAGGCTCAGGGCCGGGCGTACATAAGCGGTCATGTCAGTGTCTCCTCAGACCAGGTGCAGCGCAGTAAGCAGCATGTCGATCAGCTTGATCCCGGCGAACGGCACGACAATGCCGCCCAGGCCGTAGACCAGCAGGTTGCGCCGCAGCAAATGGGCGGCGCTGGCGGCCTGCACCCGCACACCGCGCAACGCCAGGGGGATCAGCACGATGATGATCAGCGCGTTGAACACGATGGCCGAGAGGATCGCGCTCTGCGGGCTGGCCAGGTGCATCAGGTTGAGCACGCCCAACTGCGGGTAGATGGCGGCGAACAGCGCCGGCAGGATGGCGAAGTACTTGGCCACGTCGTTGGCGATGGAGAAGGTGGTCAGCGCGCCGCGAGTGACCAGCAGCTCCTTGCCCACCTGCACCACGTCCAGCAGCTTGGTCGGGTCGCTGTCGAGATCGACCATGTTGGCGGCCTCGCGTGCAGCCTGGGTGCCGTCGTTCATCGCCATGCCCACGTCAGCTTGGGCCAGAGCCGGCGCGTCGTTGGCGCCGTCGCCGCACATGGCCACCAGGCGCCCGTCGTTCTGCTCCTGGCGAATACGCGCCAGCTTCTTCTCCGGGGTAGCCTCGGCGAGTACGTCGTCGACGCCCGCCTCGGCGGCGATGGCGGCGGCGGTCAGCGGGTTGTCGCCGGTGACCATCACGGTGCGGATGCCGAGCTTGCGCAGCTCGGCGAAGCGCTCGCGGATACCGGGCTTGACCACATCCTTGAGGTGGATCACGCCGAGCAGGTGCTTGTCGACGCATACCAGCAGCGGGGTACCGCCGCTCTGGGCGATGCGCTCCACTTCACGGGCCAGGGCGGCGGGCAGCTCCAGGCGTTGCAGGCCGCAGAAGGCCAGCACCGCGTCGACGGCGCCCTTGCGGTAGCGGCGCTGCTGGAAATCGATGCCCGACAGGCGCGTCTCGGCGCTGAAGGCGATGGCTTCGTACTGATTGCTTGCAGGTTCCGCGAAGTCGTGCAACTGGCGCAGGTACTCGACGATCGACTTGCCCTCGGCAGTGTCGTCGGCCAGCGAGGCGAGCAAGGCGCCCTCCCCCAGCTCCTTGGCGGTCACCCCGGAGGCTGCGTGCAGGGCGCTGCAGCGACGGTTGCCGAAGGTGATGGTGCCGGTCTTGTCGAGCATCAGCGTGTGCACGTCGCCTGCCGCTTCCACGGCGCGGCCAGAGCGGGCGATCACGTTCAGGCGCACCAGGCGGTCCATGCCGGCGATGCCGATGGCCGACAACAGGCCGCCGATGGTGGTGGGGATCAGCGTCACCAGCAGCGCGGCGAGGAAGATCAGCGGCAGCTCGCCGCCGGCGAAGCGGGCGAACGGCTGCAGGGTCACCACCACGATCAGGAAGATCAGGGTCAGGCCGATCAGCAGGATGTCGAGGGCGATCTCGTTGGGGGTCTTCTGCCGCTTGGCGCCTTCGACCAAGGCGATCATGCGGTCCAGGGTCGACTCGCCGGGGTTGCTGGTGATGCGGATCAGCAGCCAGTCGGAGACCAGGCGAGTGTTGCCGGTAACGGCCGAACGGTCACCGCCGGACTCGCGGATCACCGGCGCGGACTCGCCGGTGATGGCCGCCTCGTTGACCGCGGCGATGCCTTCGAGCACCTCGCCGTCGCCGGGGATCAGCTCACCGGCCACCACGCGCACCACGTCGTCCTTGCGCAACTGGGTGGCGGCGACGGTCTCGAACGTACCGTCGCTCTTGCGACGCTTGGCGGCCAGGCCCTGGCTGCCAGCCTTGAGGCTGTCGGCGCGGGCCTTGCCACGGCCTTCGGCAAGGGCTTCGGCGAAGTTGGCGAACAGCACGGTGAACCATAGCCACACGGTGATCTGCACGGCCACTGAAGTGCTCACGCCACTTTCAGGGGCAAAGCAAAGCACCGTGGTCAGCATGGCAGTGAGGGCCACCACCAGCATCACCGGGGCGCGCCTGAGCTGGCGCGGGTCGAGCTTGACGAAGGCCTGCACCAGCGCCGGGCGCCACAGGGCGGCGAAACGGGTCTGGTCCTTGGCGCTATGACGCGCCTTCACTTCGGGAATGGGCATGTTCATGGTGTGTTCCTCAGAAACCCAGGCTCAGGTGTTCGGCAATCGGCCCCAGGGCCAGGGTCGGCAGGAAGGTCAGGCCACCTACCAGCAGGATGGTCACCAGCAGCAGCGTGGTGAACAGCGGGCCGTGGGTGGGGAAGCTGTTCAGGCCTTGTGGCGCGCTCTTCTTGGCCGCCAGGCTACCGGCCAGGGCCAGCACCGGCAGGATGTAGCCGAAGCGGCCGATCAGCATGGCCAGGCCGATCATCACGTTGTGGAACGGGGTGTTGGCACCGAAGCCGGCGAACGCTGAGCCATTGTTGGCGGTACCGGAGGTGTAGGCGTACAACAGTTGGCTGAAGCCGTGGGCGCCGGGGTTGGTTACCGCGCTGGCAGGTCCGGACAGGCTGGCGGCGATGGCGCCGAGCACCAGCACGCCCACCGGCATCACCAGCAGGGTCGCCACCAGCAGTTGCACTTCACGGGCCTGCAGCTTCTTGCCCAGGTATTCCGGGGTGCGGCCGATCATCAGGCCGGCCAGGAACACGGCGATCAACACGAACAGCAGCATGCCGTAGAGGCCGGCGCCGACGCCGCCGAAGATCACCTCGCCAAGCATCATGTTGACCATCGCCACCATGCCGGTCAGTGGGTTGAGGCTGTCGTGCATGGCGTTGACCGAACCGTTGGAGGCTGAGGTGGTGGTCACCGTCCACAGCACCGAACCGGTGGTGCCAAAGCGGCTTTCCTTGCCTTCCAGCGGCGCGCCTTGTTGCACCTGGGCGCTTTCCAGGGCCGGGTTGGGCTGGTGTTCCGACCACAGCGCGGTGCTGCCACCGATCAGGAACAGCGCCAGCATGCAGGCGATGATCGCGCGGCTCTGGCGCAGGTCCTTCACATAGTGGCCAAAGGTGAATACCAGGGCCACCGGGATCAGGATGATCGAGGCCACTTCGAACAGGTTGCTCCAGGCCGTGGGGTTCTCGAACGGGTGCGCCGAGTTGACGCCGAAGAAGCCACCGCCGTTGGTGCCCAACTGCTTGATGGCGATCTGGCTGGCGGCCGGGCCCAGCGGGATGGTCTGGTCGGTGCCTTGCAGGGTCAGGGCGTGGACGTAGTCGGCAAAGGTCTGCGGCACGCCTTGCCAGACCAGCAGCAGCGCCAGCACCAGGCACAGCGGCAGCAGGCCGTAGAGGGTGGCGCGGGTCAGGTCGACCCAGAAGTTGCCCAGGGTGTTGGCAGACCGGCGGGCAATACCCCGGCACAGGGCGACCAGCACAGCCAGGCCGGTGGCGGCACTGACGAAGTTCTGCACGGTCAGGCCGATCATTTGCGTCAGGTAGCTGACCGAGGCTTCACCGCTGTAGGCTTGCCAGTTGGTGTTGGTCATGAAGCTGACCGCAGTGTTGAACGCCAGCGACCACTCCTGGCCCGGCAGGTGCTGCGGGTTCAGTGGCAGCGAGCCTTGCAGCAGCAGCACGGCGAACAACAGCAGGAAGCCCGCAAGGTTGAACGCCAGCAGCGCCAGGGTGTACTGCTTCCAGCCCTGCTCCTGTTCGGCATCTACCCCGGCCAAGCGGTAGCACCCCCGCTCCACCGGTCCAAGGAGGGGAGACAGCCAGGTACGCTGGCCTTCCATCACCTTGTAGTAGAAGCGTCCGAGCCAGGGCGCCGGCAACAGCACGATGGCGAAGAACGCCAGCAGCAGCAGGTAATCGTAACTGTGCATGGTCGCCCCTTAGCCGCGATCGGCGCGCAGCAGCGCCACCAGCAGGTAAACCGCCAACGCCACCGCCAGAAGCAGTGACAGCCCGTCGAGCATGTACATGTGCAATCTCCCCTAGTTGCGGCGTGAAGGCCGCTTTGGGGAAATTGTCCGAGGGAGGGGCGTAAAGGGGCGAGATGGGGGGTGGGGTCAAGGCATAAAGAAAGCGTAAAGATCGCTGATAGATCGCGGGGCAAGCCCGCGATGGAGATCAGCGCTGCGGTGTGTGCTGCGCGGTATTGCGGCTCCAGTCCAGCAGCAGGCTGTACCCCACCGCCAGCAAGGTCGGCCCGATGAACAGCCCGATGAAGCCGAACGCGATCAGGCCGCCGAACACGCCGAGCAGCACGATGACCAGCGGCAGGTTACCGCCGCGGCTGATCAGGTACGGCTTGAGCACGTTGTCCACGCCGCTGATGATGAAGGTGCCCCAGACGCCCAGGAATACCGCCATGCCGTAGTCGCCCTTCCACACCAGCCAGGCGGTGGCCGGTATCCAGGCCAGCGGCGGACCCATGGGGATCAGGCTGAGCATGAAGGTCACCAGGCCCAGCACGATGGCCCCCGGCACGCCGGCGATCAGGAAGCCGATCAGTGCCAGCAGCGCCTGGGCGGCAGCGGTGCCGATCACGCCGTTGACCACCCGCTGCACGGTGCCGGCGACCAGGTCGACGTAGTACTCGGCGCGCTCGCCCACCAGCCGTTGCAGCAAGCGGTGCACGAACGCCGCCAGGCGTGGCCCGTCGCGGTAGAAGAAGAACACGAACACCAGGCTCAGGGTCAGCTCCAGCACCCCGCCGCCGATCTGCGCGCTGCGGGCCAGCAACCAGTTGCCGACCTGCCCCAGGTACGGCTTGGCCGAGGCCAACAAGGCCGCGCCCTGCTGGTCAAAGGACTCCCACCAGCCGACCAGGCGCTCGCCCACGAACGGAATCCCGGCCACCCAGGCGGGCGCGTCCGGCAGGCCATCAACCTGCACATCACGAATGAACGCGGTGGCATCACGCACATGGTCGGCCAGGTTGAAACCCAGCCACACCAGGGGCAAGGCCACCAGCAGGATCCACACCGTAGTCAGCAGGCTCGCGGCGAGGGTTTCGCGGCCGCCCAGCACACGGGTCAGCAAGCGCATCAGCGGCCAGCTGGCAAAGGCCAGGATGGCGCCCCACAGCAGCGCCGAGATGAATGGCGCCATCACCCACAGCGCGGCACCCAGCAGGGTGAGCAGCAGGATCTGGATCAACAGGCGGTCATTGTTGGCCATGGTGGCGCTCACTCAACGGATCAGTTCCAGGTGCAGGCCTTCGGTCGGGGCGTCGCCTACCTCGAGCCGGGCACTGCGCACGCCGGCCTTGACCAGTTGCTCGCGCCAGGCTTCGGCGCCCTTGCCACTAAGGCTGGCGCGCAGGGTGCTGTCCAGGTTAAGGCTGCGGGCCAGCAGCGTCGACCAGGCGGCCTGGGGCTCGGCGAGGTCAGGATAGTCGAGCTTGCCGGTGTCGCGCAGTTCGCGCAGCACCGTGGCGGCGGTGGGCAGCAGCTCGCCCAACGGACTGCCGGCGACGAACTCCTCGACATGCAGGTAAGCGCGGCGGTTGCCGCGGGTAACGCTGTACAGCGCCACCAGGGTGTCGGCTTCTTCGGCGGAGCGGCGCAACAGGATGAATGCCTGCTGCTCGTCACCGCCATTGAGGCGGGCGTTGGCGAACACGTCGTTGGCCCACAGGCTGGCCTCGCCGCAGTCGCGGCCCTGGCACCAGAACAACGGATAGCCACCGTCCTGCTGCAATGCCTCGCGGGCGCTGGTGAAGGCTTCGCGGGCGCTGCGCTCGACCGGCAGTTCGTAAGTCACCGAACTGACCTGGCCACGGCTCTCGACCTTGTCCTCGACCCGTAGCCGGCCACTGATCTTGCGCAGCGGGCCCATGGGGTAGACGCGTTCCTGCTCCACTGCCGGGCGTTGGTCGACCACCTTGGCGTCTGCGGGTACCGGCAGGCTGCCAGCCCAGAGGAGCGGGCTGGCGATGGCGAGGCACGCGGCGATGGCGCCGCGAACGAAAACAGGTGCGCTCATCGACCGCCCTCGCAGGTGGCGGGGCAAGGTGCGTGGATGTCTGGCATGTACATGGTTGTCTCCCTTTCAACCCGCCAAGCCTCGACACTTGTCCGGTGCAAGTCAAGGAATGCCAAAGAAGCGATTGAAACAGTCTGCGACAAGGGCCGCGCCCTCGGCGTCGTTCAGGTGCAGATGGTGCCCGCCCGGCAGGGTCACCTGCTCGAAGGGTAGCTGCTCCAGCAATTCCGTGTGGCGCGCCAGCATGCCGTCGGCAGCCACCACCAGACAGGCCGGGCAGGCGATGCGCTTGACGAAGGCCATGGCCTGGTCCTGGTTCAGCCGGGTGGGCGAAGGCAAGGTGAGGCGGCTGTCGCTGCGCCAGCTGTAGCCGCCGGGCACCGGCATCAGGCCGCGTTGGGCCAGTAACTCGGCGGCTTCGCGGCTCACCGCGACCATGCCCTTCATGCGCGCCTCGACGCCCTCCTCCAGGGTCGGGTACACCGACTTGCGCTTGCTCTCCAGGCGCAGCTGCGCCTGCAAGGCCAGCCCCAGGCGCTCGGCAGCGTCCTGTTCGCTGAGCGTCGGCGGGATCACGCCGTCGATCAGCGCCAGGTGGCTGACCCGCTCGGGCAAGGCGCCGGCCAGTTGCACCGAGATGATCGCGCCGAGCGAATGACCGAGCAGGCCGAAGCGTTCCCAGCCCAGTTGCTCGGCAACCCGCAGCACGTCGTGGGCGTAGTCGGCCAGGGCGTAGCCGGCACCGACCGGGCGATGCTCGGAGTAACCATGCCCGGCCAGGTCCAGGGCGACGATGCGTAGCCCTTTCAGCTGCGGCGCCAGACGGGCGAAGCTGTTGGCGTTGTCCAGCCAGCCATGCAGGGCGATCACCGGCAGGCCGTCGGCCGGACCGAACAGGTGCGCGGCCAGTTCGATGTGGCCCAGCGTCAGGCGGATCTCCTCGACCTGGGCGCTCATGCCTGGCTCCAGCGGTCGAACAGGCCCTTGATCAGGCTGGCGGTGTCGGTGGGCCGCTCCAGGGGGAACATGTGCCCACCCGGCAGGCTGTGGTACTCGCCTTTGGCCATGCCGCGCACGGCCAGGGCGTGGTGTTTGCGGATCACCCGGCTCTGGGCCCCGCGCACCATCGCCAGCGGCACCTGCAACTGACGTGGCCGGGCCGGGCTGACATGCGGAATGCTGCGGTAGATGCTGATTTCGGTAGCGGGGTCGAAGCGCAGGCGCAAACCGTCCTCGCCTTGCTCCAGGCCATGCTCCAGGTACGCCTCCAGGCACTCCGGATCGAAGTGGCGGAACAGGGTCTTGCCGGTAAAGTAACGGCGCGCACTGTCTCGGTCGGGAAAGGCCTCGCGCCGGCCCAGGGTACGCCCGGCCGGAGTGATGCGGTCGATGAAACCCAGACGCTTGGCGGCCTGGATCAGCCATTCGTCGGCGCGGGTCAGCACCGGCGAATCGAGCATCACCACCCCGCGGTAGAACTCCGGCCGACGCAGCGCCGCATGCAGGTGCAGCACACCGCCCAGGGAGTGACCGACACCCCAGACCGGTGCGTCCTGCCGCTCCAGGTGATGCAGCAGTTCGTCCACCAGGTTCTGCCAGTTGTCGTTGACCGGAAAGCGCGGATCGTGGGCGTGCTGTTCCAGGTGATGCACCTGGTAGTCCGGCGCCAGCGCGGCGAACAGCTTGCCGTAGGTGGCCGAAGGGAAGCCATTGGCGTGGGCGAAGAAGATCTGCTGCGACATGGCCGCCTGCTCTGCACGGGGGATGGATGGCCCATTGTCGGCAAGCGACCGGCTGGCGGCAACGTCCTGAACGGTCATCGCCAGTGACGATCAGGTCATCGCGAGTCGAAACTGGCCATCGAACGGTGCAGGCAGGCACGCATGTAGGCCAGTTGCCACTCGAGGGCTTCGCGGGCCAGCTGACGGTCCTGCTGAGTATCCGCCAGCCGGCGCAGCGCCAGGCAGCTGGATTGCAGCAGGTGCGCCATGCGGATGCCGGCCTGGCGCAGTTGCTCGAGCTCGTACTGGCCTTCGAAGCGGCGCAGCATCTGGTCGAGCTTGGCGTCGGCACAGTCGCGCAACAGGCAGTACTCGGCGAAGTCCAGCGCAGCGGGGCTGTCCAGCTTGTCGATCACGCTCTGGGGATTGACGGAGCGCACCAGCTCCAGGCGTTGCCTGCTCATCCATGATTCCTTGCGCGGCGTTGTGATCATGGACGCCGCCACGCTAAGGCCCGCGCGACCCGAACGGCAACTGGCATAAATGTCAGTTGCCAGGTGTCAGCCAGGGTGGTTGAGGCTGCGCAGGGTCATCAGGCCGGCCAGCGGCCAGTCGCCCTCCAGTTCGGCCAGGCTGGCCGTGCTGAACGGTGCCGGTTGCTGGGCATGGCCGTGCTCGAGCTGACCAACCAGGTTGCCCACCAGGGGTTGGTGGCTGACCAGCAGGAGATGCTCGAGCCCCAGGTGCTCAATCTCGCCGATCACCTGCTGTACAGCGCTCTCTGGCGTCAGCCAGGCCACGGTACGCACCGGCTCGGAAAAACCGAGGGCGCCGTGCACCAGGGCGGCGGTCTGCTGGGCGCGCACGTACGGGCTGGCAATGATTGCCTGCAACGGCTGGCCCAACAGGTGCGCGGCGCTGCGCAGCACCTGCTCGCGACCGTGGGCGGTCAGGCGCCGCTCGGCGTCGCTGTTGGCCCGTGGCTCGGCCTCGCCATGGCGCAGCACCCACAGCTTCACAGCTTGGGCTCCTCGTCACGCACCGGGTGTGGCGCCGGGGCCACGGCGTGGGGCGCTTCGCCTTCCGGGGTGCGCGGGGTCGGCCAGTCGGCGAACGGCCAGGGTTTCTGGTCGCTGTGGAAGGTGCCGAAACGACCGATCTGTGCCAGGTACTGGCTCAGGCTGTCGCCGAAGTTCATCAGGCTGGCGCTGGGCGCGCCGTAGATCAGGCGGTAGATCAGTTGCACCAGCACCAGGCCGCCAAGCAGCAGCTCGGCCAGTTGCCAGGCCACCAGGAACACCAGCATCCACAGCACGCGCAGGATGATCGACTCGCGCTGGGCGCGCTCCGGGGTATCGTTCATACGTTTCTCCCTCAGTTGAAACCGCTGGTGGAAATGAAATCGACATCGGTCTTCGGCTCGGCGCGCATCAGGTGCTCGATCACCTGGTTGAGCGTGCGGCCCTCGAACAGGATCGCGTGCAGGCCCGCCACCAGCGGCATGTACACGCCCACCTCCTGGGCCTTGGCCTTGAGCACCTTGAGAGTGTTGACACCTTCTGCAACTTCACCCAGTCGGCTGACCGCCTGCTCGAGGCTCAGGCCCTGGCCCAGCGCATGGCCGACCTGGTAGTTGCGGCTCTTGGGCGAGGAGCAGGTGACGATCAGGTCACCGACCCCGGCCAGCCCGAGGAAAGTCATGGGGTTGGCGCCCTGGCTCACGGCGAAGCGGGTCATCTCGGCCAGGGCCCTGGTAATCAGCATGCTCTTGGTGTTCTCGCCCATCCCCAGGGCCACGGCCATGCCGGCGATGATGGCGTAGACGTTCTTCAACGCGCCGCCCAGCTCGACGCCGAAGCGATCGCTGCTGGCGTAGACACGGAACGTGCGGCCATGCAGCACGGCCTGCACCTGCTGGCACAGCGCTTCGTCCTCGCTGGCGACCACGGTGGCGGTCAACGCATGCTCGGCAATCTCGCGGGCCAGGTTGGGGCCTGACAGCACGCCGATGCGTGCCTGGGGGGCGATCTCTTCGAGGATCTGGCTCATCAGCTTGAAGGTGTTCGCCTCAATGCCCTTGGTCAGGCTGACCAGGCCCTTGCCGCGCAGCAGCTCGGCGTGGGGCGCCAGCACGCTGCGCAAAGCGCTGGAGGGCAAGGCGACAAAGATCAGTGCGCTGCCCTGGAGGGTGGCGAGCAGGTCGTTGACCGGTTCGACGCCGTCATGCAGGCGGATGCCCTTGAGGTAACGCGGATTCTCGCGGTCGACGCGCATTGCCTCGGCTTGCGCCGGGTCGCGCATCCACTGCCGCACCGGATGGCCGTTCTGTGCCAAGAGGTTCGCCACGGCGGTGCCGAAGCTGCCGCCTCCAAGAACTGCAACAGGTTGCTGTTCAGTCATATCCAATCCGTTAACCAATAAAGTAAGTGGCGACGTGCGCATTATACGGCGCGCATGCGCCAGAGCCAGTGGCAGTACCTGCCCATTGCAGGGCGGGCCTGTCATGGTGTCGCACTGGCAAAAGCCGCATGGTCGGTTAACATGCCTGATAAATTTCTGAAACAAGGCCGTTTCGTGTTCCCTGGCACGCCACCCTATCCACGCCTGCTGTTGCTGACTGCCCTGCTGGGCGGCCCGGCCATGGCCGAGGACCTGTTCATCGACAACCAGGACCTGCCGCAGGTTCTGACCGCCACGCGCCTGAAACAATCCCCGGCGGCGGTTCCAGGCAGCATGACCGTGCTCGATAACGAGCTGATCCGTGCCAGCGGTGCCCGCGACATCCCCGAGCTGCTGCGCCTGGTGCCGGGCATGATGATCGGCTACGGCGCCGGAAACCAGCCGACGGTCAACTACCACGGCAGCAACGTCAGCGACGCCCGGCGCATGCAGGTGCTGATCGATGGCCGCTCGGTGTACCGCGCAGGGCTGGCCACGGTGGACTGGAGCGACATCCCGGTGGCCATCGAGGATATCGAGCGCATCGAGGTGTTCCGCGGCCCGAACACCGTCAGCTACGGCGCCAACGCGCTGATGGCGGTGGTCAACATCCTCACCCGCAACCCCGCCGACAGCCATGGCACGCGGGTCAAGCTGACTCGCGGCCAGGACGGCATCAACGACTACTACGCAAGCCAGGGCTTCGGCTGGGACAGCGGCGACCTGCGCCTGTCGCTCTCCGGCCAGCAGGACGACGGCTTCGACCAGGACCAGTTCGGCCACGACTACCGCGACAGCCGCCGTGCCAACCGCATCAACATCAATGCCGTGCATACCCTGGCGCCCGACCAGACCCTGGAATGGCAACTGGCGGCCAAGGAAGGCAGCAACCAGCGCCCCTACACCTACCAGCCGGTGTTCGGCAACTACCGCGCCGGCGACAACGCCGACGTCAACGCCAAGGACTACGCAGGCTCGGTGCGCTGGAACCTCGACCTCAACCCCGAGCACAGCCTCTATGTGCAGGGTTCGGCGCAGCACTTCGACCGTCAACAGGTGTGGCGCGCCTGCGATGCGGCAATTGCCTTCAGCCCCGAGCTGACACGCCTGTGGCAGCTCGACCCGAACTTCGCCGAGAAGGTCGCGCGCAATCTGTACACCGGCAACCTGCCCAGCACCACCAATCCGGTGCTCGGCTCGCTGATGGGCCAGGTGCAGAGCCAGTGGGCCAGCGGCGGGCGCAACACGATCTGCGGCGACGTCGACCAGAGCACCCGCGAAACCCGCTATGACCTGGAAATCCAGGACACCCTGAGCCTCACCGACAGCCTGCGCCTGGTCAGCGGCATGAACTACCGCTACGACCGCGCCGACTCGCAGACCTACTTCAACGGCAGCATCGACGACCAGACCTGGCGCCTGTTCGGCCAGCTCGAATGGCGCGCCGACGAGCACTGGATCCTCCAGGGCGGCGCCATGTACGAACATTCGCAGCTGTCGGGCAACTCGCTGACCCCGCGTGTGGCGGTGAACTACCTGATCACTCCTCGCCATGGCTTGCGCGCGGTGTATTCCGAGGCCATTCGCTCGCCGGACATGTTCGAGAACAACGTCAACTGGAGCTACACGGTCAAGAACCTCTCGCCCAACCTGTACGGGCTGCAGAACGGCGAATATTTCGTCAAGACCCGCGGCCCCGGCAACCTCGACCAGGAGCGCATGCGTTCGCGAGAACTCGGCTACAACGGCGCCTTCAGCGACATCGACCTGAACGTCGACGTGAAACTGTTCTACGACGAAATCACCGGCATGATCAGCGAGCCGTTAAAGAACAACCAGTTCATCGCCAGCAACGCCAACAAGGCCCGTTTCAGCGGCAGCGAGGCGCAGTTCGACTGGCGCGCCACCCAGCGCGACCGCCTGCGCCTGACCTATGCCTATGTCGACGCCTGGGCCAGCAACCCGGCCGATCGCCGCCTGAGTGCCCGCAACAGCGGCTCGGCCGGCTGGCTGCGCGACTGGGGCGAGGGCTGGTCCAGCGCCCTCTTCTATTACGGCGACGATGCCCTCAACCAGTACCGCTACGAGCGGGTCGACCTGCGCGTGGCCAAGCGCTTCAAGATCCACGGCAGCAACCTGGAACTGGCCGCACTGTGGCAGCAGCGCCTGGATGACGAACCGGTCACCCTCGAGCAGAACCGCTATGACAGCCGCCACCGCCTGAGCGTCAGCGCGGAGCTGGAGTTCTGATGGTGCGCCTGCTGCGCCTGCTGCTGCTGTGCCTGTGGCCCCTGGGATCACTGTCGGCCAGCGAAATCCTGCTGGTCGGCGGCGAAGACCAGCCCGGCATCCGCAGCTTCGTCGCAGCCCTGGAAAAGCGCAGGCCCCACGACCAGGTGCGGTTCCAGACCGTCGAACAGCTACCTGGCCCAGGTAAACTCAAGGCTGACACGCGACTGGTACTGCTCGACACCCCAGCTCTGGAATGGCGCCTTGCGGAGGCCGCAGGCCCTTCAGCCCTGGCGCTGCGGGTCAGCCGGGTCCAGGCCGAACAACGCCTGGGCACTTCGCGTCCCGCCTATCTCACCCTGCTGTGGAGTGACCCGCCGCTGGCCCGCCAATTGCGCCTGGCCCGCTATCTGCTGCCGCAGGCCCGGCGCATTGGCGTGCTGTATGGCGAACACAGCCGCTTCCTGCTCGACGAACTGCGCCAGGCCGCCCACCCCTTGGGGCTGGAAATCGTCGCCCAGGATTGGCCCGACCTGCGCGACAGTCGGCCATTGCAACACGTACTCAATAACAGTGACGTGCTGCTCGGGCTGGACGACCCGGACCTGTACAACTCGAAATCAGCCAAGAACGTCCTGCTCAGCAGCTATGGCAGGCAGATGGCGCTGATCGGCCCCAACGTCGGTTTCGTCCGCGCCGGCGCCCTGGCCAGCACCTACAGCGACCAGGACGATTGGCTGGCGGTACTCGAGCAATTGCTCGAGCAACCGTCGGCCCGCTGGCCCCGCAGCCTGTACCCCGCGCACTTTGGTGTCAGCGGGAACCAACAGGTGGCCCGGGCGCTGGGTCTGGAAGCGATCGATCCGGACGCCGCCGCACTGGCCCTCGCCGCAGGAGCCTCCACGCCATGAGCAAGCGCCTGAGCTGGGATATCCATACGCGCACCCAGATCATCAGCCTGGGTCCCGCCCTGCTGCTGACCTTGCTGCTGATCAGTTTCTTCACCTTCGTGCGCATCCAGGATTTGCGCCAGGAGCTCAACCACACCGGGCAACTGATTGCCAACCAGCTGGCGCCGGCGTCCGAATACGGGGTGATCTCGGGCAACAACGAAGTGCTCGAGAGCCTCATGCGCGCGACCTTGAGCATTCCCCACGTGCGCTTTCTCGAGGTCCAGGACAGCCGCAACCATATTCTGGTGTATGTCGAGCAGCCCGATGAAAGCCTCAACCGCGCCCAACGAGTCGAGGTGTTTCAGGCGCCGATCCGCCTGCAGCAAATCCGCCTGGACAACGACTTCCTGCAGGGCAAGGCGGCGCCACCAAACATTGGCGACGACTACCTCGGGCGAGTGATCGTCGGGATGTCCGACGACGCCTTCAGCCAGCGCCAGCAGGAAATCGTGATCAAGGCCGCGATCCTCGCACTGTTCGCCCTGCTGTTCACCTTCCTGCTAGCCCGTCGCCTGGCCACCAGCCTGTCCCGGCCGATCAGCGAGATGGGCCACGCGGTTCGCGCCATCCAACAGGGCGACTTCAACGCCCCCCTGCCAGTGGTCGACGACAGCGAACTGGGCCACCTGGCACGGCACATCAACAACCTCGCCAGCGCCCTCGATCAGGCCGCCCATGAACAACAGCAGGCCATGGGCCAGCTGATCCAGGCGCGCGAAGAGGCCGAGCAAGCCAACCGCGCCAAGTCCGACTTCCTGGCAATGATGAGCCACGAGCTGCGTACACCCATGAACGGCGTGCTGGGCATGCTGCAGTTGCTCGAAACCACCGAGATGACTGGCGAGCAGGCCGAATACACCGCCGTGGCCAGCGAATCCACAGGGCACTTGCTCAAGGTGATCAACGACATCCTCGACTTCTCGCGGATCGAGCGCGCGGCGCTGGAACTGGAGCACATCGAGTTCAACCTGGGCGACCTGATCACCAGCAGCGTGCAGTCGTTCCAGCACACCGCCCAGCAGCGCGACCTCGACCTGCGCCTGCAACTGCCCTGCGCCATGAACCAGCTTCAGGTGGTGGGCGACCCGACGCGGATCCGCCAGATCCTGTTGAACCTGGTGGGTAATGCGCTGAAATTCACCGAGCGAGGCGAGGTGGCCATCGACGCGCGCTGGCAGGTGCTCGACCGCCAACTGATCTGGCTGACCTGCACCGTGCGCGATACCGGCATCGGCATCGACAGCAACCGCCTGGAAATGATGTTCGTGGCCTTCCAGCAGGCCGACAACACCATCTCCCGACGCTACGGCGGTACCGGCTTGGGGCTGTCGATCGCCCGCACCCTGGCCGAACGCATGGGCGGCCAGCTGCGCGGCGAAAGCCGCGAAGGCCTGGGCTCGACCTTCACCCTGGAAATGCCGCTGGTACTGGCCAGCGCCACTTCCGTCCTGCCCGGCAGCACGCTAGTGGACAGCGCTGCGGCTGACGACGGCGGGCGGATCCTGCTGGTTGAGGACAATCCGGTCAATCAGAGCGTCATCGAAGCGATGCTGCGCAGCCTGGGTTTTGAGGTCAGCCTGGCCATGGACGGTGCCCAGGCGATCGACCTGGTCGGCCAGCAGCGTTTCGCCGCGGTGCTGATGGATTGCCGCCTGCCCCAGGTGGACGGATACGAGGCTACCCGTCGCATCCGCCTGCTGCCCCAGGCAGAAGGGCTGCCGATCATCGCCCTGACCGCCAGCGCGCTGCAGGGCGACCGTGAACGTTGCCTGGCCGCCGGAATGAACGATTACCTGAGCAAGCCATTCAAACGTACCGACCTGCAGCGCATCCTGCGGCGTTGGTTGCCCGGTCAGGCAGTTGCGACTGGCGATAAATGCTAAATTGCGGCAGTCTTAAGGACTGGACAGGACCGTCGCTGGGCCGGAAAATAACATTTCAGTGCACACCTGTACTTCTTTTGCCAGGTGCGCTGTGACTTTCACCACAACGCAATAGTCTACCTGTAGGCTGCCGCCTCGGATGCAAAGCGCTTCGGGCCGGCCGGGAAGATTCGTCCCCTGCCACAGGGGGTTATTGAGGAGCTCGCATGACCAAACAAAACGCCTTTACTCGGGAAGACCTGCTGCGCTGCAGTCGCGGTGAGCTGTTCGGCCCCGGTAATGCGCAACTGCCCGCCCCGAACATGCTGATGGTCGATCGCATCACCCATATCAGCGAGGAAGGCGGCAAGTTCGGCAAAGGTGAATTGGTCGCCGAGCTGGATATCAATCCAGACCTTTGGTTCTTCGCCTGCCACTTCGAAGGCGACCCGGTAATGCCAGGCTGCCTGGGCCTCGACGCCATGTGGCAGTTGGTCGGCTTCTTCCTCGGCTGGCAGGGCCTGCCGGGCCGCGGTCGTGCGCTGGGTTCGGGCGAAGTGAAATTCTTCGGCCAGGTACTACCTACCGCCAAGAAAGTCACCTACAACATCCACATAAAGCGCGTCCTCAAGGGCAAACTGAACATGGCCATCGCCGATGGCTCGGTCAGCGTCGACGGCCGCGAGATCTACACCGCCGAAGGCCTGCGGGTCGGCGTGTTCACCTCCACTGACAATTTCTAAGGGTTATTCGCATGCGCCGCGTCGTTATCACTGGTCTGGGCATCGTATCGTGCCTGGGCAATGACAAAGAGACCGTCACCGAAAACCTGCGCAACAGCCGTCCGGGTATCCGTTACAACCCGGAATACAAGGAAATGGGGCTGCGTAGCCAGGTTTCCGGTTCCATCGACCTGAACCTCGAAGAGCTCATCGACCGCAAGGTCTACCGTTTCGTCGGCCATGCCGCAGCCTACGCCTACCTGGCGATGCAGGACGCGATCAAGGACTCTGGCCTGAGCGAAGAGCAGATCTCCAACCCGCGCACCGGCCTGGTGGCCGGCTCCGGCGGCGCTTCCACCCTGAACCAGATGGAAGCTCTGGACACCCTGCGCGAGAAAGGCGTCAAGCGCGTTGGTCCGTACCGCGTCACCCGCACCATGGGCAGCACCGTGTCGGCGTGCCTGGCCACCCCGTTCAAGATCAAGGGCATCAACTACTCGATCTCGTCGGCCTGCGCGACCTCTGCACACTGCATCGGCACCGCCATGGAGCAGATCCAGTGGGGCAAGCAGGACATCGTGTTCGCCGGCGGCGGTGAAGAAGAGCACTGGAGCCAGTCGTTCCTGTTCGATGCCATGGGCGCCCTGTCGACCAAGCGCAACGAAACCCCCGAACTGGCCTCGCGCGCCTACGACGCCGATCGTGACGGCTTCGTCATCGCCGGCGGCGGCGGCATGGTCGTGGTCGAAGAACTTGAGCACGCCCTGGCCCGTGGCGCCAAGATCTACGCAGAGATCGTCGGCTACGGCGCGACCTCCGATGGCTACGACATGGTCGCTCCAAGCGGCGAAGGCGCTATCCGCTGCATGCAGCAGGCGCTGTCCACCGTCGATACCCCGATCGACTATCTGAACACCCACGGCACCTCCACCCCGGTCGGCGACGTCGCCGAGATGAAGGGCGTACGTGAAGTGTTCGGCGACAAGGCACCGAAGATCAGCTCGACCAAGAGCCTGTCGGGTCACTCGCTGGGCGCCGCAGGCGTGCACGAGGCGATCTACTGCCTGCTGATGATGGAAAACAACTTCATCGCCGGCTCCGCCAACATCGACGAGCTGGATCCGGAAGTCGCGGACCTGCCGATCGTGCGCAAGACCGAAGACGCCAAGCTCACCACCGTGATGAGCAACAGCTTCGGCTTCGGCGGCACCAACGCCACCCTGGTGCTCAAGCGCTGGGAAGGCAAGTGATAGGCTGACACGCTGAACGAGAACGCCCGGACCTTGGTCCGGGCGTTTTTGTTTGTGCCCTGCCGGCCCTCATCGCGGGGCAAGCCCACTCCCACGCCATGGACTGCCCGCCAGGGTTGGATTGATGTCCAGTTTCTGGGGGCAGCCCACATCCACATGACATTGAGCCGATGGCGTGGGAGCTGGCTTGCCCCGCGAGGGCCCTTACACCGAGAAGCGCTGCACCAGGGTATTGAGGTCCACCGCCAGCCGCGACAGGGCCTGGCTCGCTGCAGACGTCTGCTCGGCCCCCGCCGACGACTGATGCGCCAGGTCGCGGATAGTGGTCAGGTTACGGTCCACCTCCCGCGCCACCTGGGCCTGCTGCTCCGAGGCACTGGCGATCACCAGGTTGCGCTCGTTGATCTGGCCGATGGCCGCAGCGATCGCCTCCAGCGCCTGGCCCGCGGCATGGGCCCCGTCCAGGGTCGAACGGGCCTGGGCATCGCTATGCTGCATGCCCTGCACCGCCCGCTCGGCACCGCTACGGATGGCCACGATCATCTGCTCGATCTCCTGCGTCGAGGTCTGCGTACGGTGAGCCAACGCCCGCACCTCGTCGGCGACCACGGCGAATCCTCGCCCGGCTTCGCCGGCGCGCGCTGCCTCGATGGCAGCGTTGAGCGCCAGCAGGTTGGTCTGCTCGGCGATCGAGCCGATGACATCCAGCACCTTGCTGATGTCGTGCACCTGCTGGGCCAACTGCCCCACCTCCTCGGCGTTGCCCGCCACGCCACTGGCCAATGCCTCGATGGCAGTGACCGTGGCCTGCACCTGCTCGCGCCCGCGGCGAGCGATCTGGTCTGACTCACGCGAAGCCTCGGAGGTAGCCACCGCGTTGCTCGCCACCTCCTCCACTGCCACAGTCATCTGGTTAACCGCAGTGGCGGCTTGCTCGATTTCCATGCTTTGTTGCTGCAGGCCACGGGTCGCGTCCTCAGTGACCGCGCTCAGTTCTTCGGAAGCCGAGGCCAACTGGTTGGCCGAGTCTGAGATTCTCCCAATGGTCTCGCGCAGGCTCTGCTGCATGCTCTTGAGGGCTGCCAGCAAGCGTGCTGGCTCATCGTCGCCCTGCACGGTGATCTGCGGTGTGAGGTCGCCGGTGGCGACCGTCTCGGCAACCCTCAGCGACTGACCTAGCGGCCGCACGATGCTGCGGGTCAAAGCCAGGGCGAGCACCACAGTCAGGCTCAGGGCAATCACCAGCAACACGCCGACCCATACTTTCGCACCGTTGTACACAGCCTCGGCCATGTCGGTGGCTGAGTTGGCCTGATGGTTGTTAAGCTCGATCAACTCGTTGAGGGTCGCCGTCATCTGATCGGCCAACTGGTTCATCTCGCCGTTGACCAGCGTCGCCGCCGCCTGGACATGCCCATCGGTGGCCAGTTGTACGACTTGCCCTTGCAAGGTCATGTATTGGCGCTCGAGAACCTGGTAGCGATCGAACAACGTCCGCTCTTCAGGAAGCACGATCAAGGCATCGTAGTGACTCTGCGCCTTGCTCAGGCCGCCCTTGACCTCGTCTATGCGAGCACGGTTCTGCTGCTGGGCAACCGGGTCGGTATTGACCAACAACCGCAAGGTCAAGGCGCGGATGCGTAACATGTCCTGGGTCATGCTGCCCACCGAGATCACGCTCGGCAGCCAGTTGTTGTCCACCTGCTCGGACTGCTGGCGCATGTTGGTCATCTGTTGCAATGCGAAGCCACCCAGCGCCACCACCAGCAGCGCCATGATGCCAAAGCCAAGCCCAGCGCGCGGCGCTATATTCAAGCGTCTCAAGCTCATTTCCAGGATCCCTCCCAAGCGTGATAGTCCGTTGCTTAAAAAAGGTATCGGGCCACATGGAAATTGCGTAAGACGAAAAGGCGATATCAAAACGACATCTGCTCATGAAACTCGCTATTTCGCGCGTTTTGGCAGCAGCTCAATAAAATTTTTCCTGCTCACCCGCTCTGCCACCGCTTCGGGCAAGGCATCGAGGAATGGATCGAAAGCGTGCATCTGCTCGCCGATGCTGCCAAAGCGCCCCACCACATCGGACCCGAGCATAAAGCGCTCGGGAAAGCGCACGACCAACTCGACCCAGTCCTGGCGTGGCACGCCCTGCTCATCCAGCAGATAGGGCTCGAGCACGCTCCAGGACAGGTCCACGTACAGGTTGGGATAGTCCTCGAGCAATCGGTTGAGCACCGGCAGGAGAAAGTCCATGCGCTCCTGGTGCCGGTGAATCTCCATGCTGCTGCCGGCATGGGCCCAGATGAAGCGGGTATGCGGGTGGTTACGCAACGGCTCTTCGATTTCCGCCAAGTAGAGTGGGTTGCGCTCGCGCTTGGAGGTAATGTTCGAGTGCAGCAACACCGGCAGGTCGCGCTCGGCAGCCAGGTGATAGATGCGGGTCATGGCCTCGTTGTTGGCGCGAGGCGTGTCGCCGCTGGTCAGGGCGGTGAGGTCGTCATGGCGGGTAAATACCTCGCCGATGCCCTGCCACAACCCCGGATAAAGCTCGAGCATGCGCTCGATATGGCTGACGGCGTTCTTGTCCACCGGGTTGAAGCCGGTGAGAAACGGGTGGAAACGCCTGCGCTGCTCAGCAGGCAGCTTTTCCAGAGCGGCGGCGACGTACAGGTCGGTGGCGCTGTACCAGTAGGCATCGGCATCGTCGCCAGCATAGTAGCGCGGACGCTTGGGTTCGTCCTCGTGCCATTTCTTCGCCACCGGGATGCCCGAGATCATCGACTGCTCCACCCCGGCCTCGTCCATGGCCTTGAGCAAGGCCGGCATGCCTTCGGTTTCCTGGAAGAAATCCACGTAGTGCAGATGGGCGTCGCTGTAGCGGTAGTCGCGGGCTTGCGCAGTGTCGAACAGACTTGCACTCAACAGCAGGCAGGCCAATGTGCGGGCAATCATCTCAGGCTCCTTTGCCGGTACCGCAAGAGTAGACCGGGCAGCGCTCGCGACGGTTCAGCCACGGACGGCAAAACGCTATGCTTGCAGGCATCCCTCAAGGAGTGTCGCCATGGGCAGCCCCCTGGTCATCCGCCCACGCGCCGAATCGGTCGAGGGCCAGCCGATCCTGCGCCCGCTGCCCTCGGCGCAGTGCCGCAGCGTAGGCCCTTTCGTGTTCTTCGACCATATGCTGGAAACCGACTACGCGCCGGGTCATGGCATGGACATTCGCCAGCACCCTCATATTGGCCTTTCCACCCTCACCTACCTGTTCGAGGGTGAAATCCAGCACAAGGACAGCCTCGGCTCGGACCAGCGCGTGCGCCCAGGAGACGTCAGCTGGATGACCGCCGGAGCGGGCGTGGCGCATGTCGAGCGCACGCCGGCCGAGGTGTTCGAGCGCGGCTCGCGGCTGCATGGGCTGCAGGTCTGGCTGGCCTCGCCGGAGTCCGACGAGCAGGGCCCGGCAAGCTACAGCCATCACCCGGCCGACAGCCTGCCGGCCAGTGACAGCCTCGGCGTGCGGATCCGCATGATCGCCGGCACAGGCTTCTGCCTGGCCTCACCGGTACCGGTGCTCTCCCCCACGCTCTACGCCCATGTGCACATGCAGGCGGCCACCACCCTGATCGTGCCGACGGAACACGTGCAGCGCGCGCTGTATCTGCTCGAAGGTGAGTTGCTGCTGGATAACGAGGACGTCGAGCCATGCAGCCTGGTGGTGCTACCCGAGGGCGAAGCCGTGAGCTTGTATGCCGAAGATGAGTGCCAGCTGGTGCTGATCGGCGGCGCGCCGCTAGACGGGCCGCGGCGGATGAACTGGAACTTCGTCGCCAGTGACCCGGGATTGATAGAAGCGGCACGGGCGCGCTGGGCGGCTGGGGATTGGCCGGTGGTGCCGGGAGAAAGCGGGCGGATCGAACTGCCGCGCTGATTGGGGCCGCTTGGCGGCCCCTGAGCCTTCAGCTTGCGAACACTTCCTTGAGCAAGTTATGCATCGAGCGGAATGCCCGCTCCGAGGTGCGCCGGTCGTACTGCATCTTGCCCGGCACATTGGCGTTCGGATCGGTGAACGAGTGCACCGCCCCGCCATAGCTGAGCAACTGCCAGTCAACCTTGGCAGCATTCATCTCTTCTTCGAAGGCTGGCAACTGTTCCCTTGGCACCAATGGGTCGGAGGCACCATGCAGCACCAGCACCGAACCCTTGATGCGTTTGGCATCCTCGGGGTTCGGGGTATCCAGCGTGCCGTGGAACGACACCGCCGCCCTCAGATCGGCGCCGGTGCGGGCAAGCTCCAGGGCACAGCAGCCGCCAAAGCAGAAACCGAACGTCGCGACCTTGCCTGGCTCGAGCAGCGCCTTGGACTGTCCGAGCAATTGCGCCAACGCTTCCTGCATGCGCTTGCGCAGTTCGGCGCGGTCGTTCTTCAGCGGCATCATCGCCGTACCGGCTTCGTCAGCATTGGACGGCCGCACCGACTGGCCATACAAGTCGGCAATCAGCACCACATAGCCTTGCTCGGCCACTTCCTTGGCGATACGTTCGGCGCCCTCGCCGATACCCATCCAGTTCGGCGCCATCACCAGGCCCGGCTGCGGCAGCGCGCCCGGGGCGTAGGCCAGGCGGCTTTCGTAAGCCTTGCCTGACAGGTGATAAACCAACGACTCGACGATGACCTTGCTCATTCAGCTCTCCTTGGGCGTTCACGGGTCAGGACAGGATAGATGTATTCGTGGCAACGGCAGACATGAAAAAGCCCGCCGAAGCGGGCTTTTCTTGCCTCAGGTCAAGCCGACAGCTCGACCAGCAGCTTGTTGAGACGGCGTACGTAGGCCGCCGGATCCTTCAAGCTGTCACCGGCCGCCAGGGCCGCCTGGTCGAACAGGATGTGCGAAAGCTCGGCGAAGCGATCTTCACTCTGCTCGCCATCGAGCTTCTCGATCAGCGGGTGGCTCGGGTTGAACTCGAAGATCGGCTTGGACTCCGGCACCTTCTGCCCGCTGGCCTCGAGGATCTGGCGCATCTGCAAGCCCAGGTCCTGTTCACCGATGGCCAGGATCGCCGGCGAGTCGGTCAGGCGGTGCGATACACGCACCTCGGCAACGCTGTCACCCAGCGCGCCCTTGAGACGCTCGACCAGGCCTTCCTTGTCCTTGGCGACTTCTTCCTGGGCCTTCTTGTCCTCTTCGGAGTCCAGCTTGCCCAGGTCCAGGTCGCCGCGGGCGACGTCGACGAAGGCCTTGCCGTCGAACTCGTTGAGGTAGCTCATCAGCCACTCGTCGATGCGGTCGGTGAGCAGCAGCACTTCGATGCCTTTCTTGCGGAAGACTTCCAGGTGCGGGCTGTTCTTGACCTGGGCGTAGGATTCGCCGGTCAGGAAGTAGATCTTGTCCTGGCCTTCCTTGGCGCGGGCCAGGTAGTCGGCCAGGGCGACGCTCTGCTCGCCGCTGTCGTCATGGGTGGAGGCGAAGCGCAGCAGGCTGGCGATCTTCTCCTTGTTGGCGAAGTCCTCGGCCGGGCCTTCCTTGAGCACCTGACCGAAGTTTTTCCAGAAGCCCTTGTACTGCTCGGGTTCGTTCTTCGCCAGTTTCTCCAGCATGTCCAGCACACGCTTGGTCAGCGCGGTCTTCATCGAGTCGATGATCGGGTCTTTCTGCAGGATCTCGCGGGAAACGTTCAGCGACAGGTCGTTGGAGTCGACCACGCCCTTGATGAAGCGCAGGTACAGCGGCAGGAACGACTCTGCCTGGTCCATGATGAACACGCGCTGCACGTACAGCTTCAGGCCGCGTGGCGCTTCGCGCTGATACAGGTCGAACGGCGCGCGGGCCGGCACGTACAGCAGCGAGTTGTACTCGAGCTTGCCTTCGACCTTGTTGTGGCTCCAGGCCAGCGGGTTCTCGAAGTCATGGCCGATGTGCTTGTAGAACTCCTGGTACTCCTCGTCCTTCACCTCGGTGCGCGAACGGGTCCACAGGGCGCTGGCGCGGTTGACGGTTTCCCATTCCTGCTCCGGCTTTTCCTCGCCTTCGGCGGCCTCGGCCTGCTCCTTGGGCAGCTCGATCGGCAGGGCGATGTGGTCGGAGTACTTCTTGACCACGTTGCGCAGACGCCAGCCATCGGCGAATTCATCCTCGCCCTTCTTCAGGTGCAGGACGATGCGGGTACCGCGCTGCGGCTTGTCGATGGTGGCGACTTCAAACTCGCCCTCGCCTTTGGATGACCAGTGCACGCCCTCGGCGGCCGGCAGGCCGGCGCGACGGCTGAACACGTCGACCTTGTCGGCGACAATGAACGCGGAGTAGAAGCCCACACCGAACTGACCGATCAGGTGCGAGTCCTTTTTCTGGTCACCGGTGAGGTTCTTCATGAAGTCGGCGGTACCGGACTTGGCAATGGTACCCAGGTGCGCGATCACGTCTTCGCGGCTCATGCCGATGCCGTTGTCCTCGAGGGTAACGGTGTTGGCAGCCTTGTCGAAGCTGAGGCGGATCTTCAGGTCGGCGTCGCCTTCGAGCAACTCAGGCCTGGCCAAGGCCTCGAAGCGCAGCTTGTCAGCGGCGTCGGAGGCGTTGGAGATCAGCTCGCGCAGGAAGATCTCCTTGTTCGAATACAGGGAATGGATCATGAGGTGCAGCAGTTGCTTTACCTCGGTCTGAAAGCCCAGGGTTTCTTTTTGAGTCTCCACACTCATGGTCTTCAAAACTCCAATCTGTTGGTTGGTGACGCCTGGCGGCCAGCGGGCCGTTTTGATGGCGGATGTCCAGCAGATGGGGGCAGCCCTGACTATTTCAAGGGCTTTTCGGGTTCAATCTTGAAATGCGCGCGCGCCGTGGCGATCGGGGTGTCGCGATCACCCTGCCAGGCGGTAATGGCGACGTTGGTCACCCGCCGCCCCTGGCGCCACAGCTGGCACTGGGCGTAGGTATCGCGGTAAAGGCCAGCACGCAGGTAATCGATGGAGAAATCGATGATCTTCGGAATGCTCGCGCTTTCGCTGTAGATCAGCAGGTAGAGCGCCGCGGACAGCTCCATGAACCCGGCGATCACGCCGCCATGGATCGCTGGCAGCAACGGGTTGCCGATATTGTCCGGATTGGCCGGCAGACGGAACAGCAGGTCTTCGCCCTGGCGCTCGCATTCGATACCGATCAATCCGGCATAGGGGATCAACGCCAGCAAGGGCTGGTAATCACCCCGGGCGTGGGCCTGGTTCAGCTGCTGGCGGATATCGCTGGGGATCACGTGCGGCGCTCCTTGAGGCTGTTACCGAAGCGGATGCCGCCTTTGACGTCCTGCCCCAGGCGCATGAAGGTGCCGACTACCTGGCAGATCGGTTGCACAGGGTCATCCTGGTAGGCTGTCCCCCGGGTGAAGATGACATCGCGGGTCACACGGTAGCACTGGGCATGGCCATGGATGTCCTTGCCCGCCTCGGCCGGGTGCATGTAGTCGATGCGCAGGTCCAAGGTCGGACATACCTCGAAGCTGGGCAGCGCGCAGAGCGTAGCCATGCCGCACGTGGTGTCCATCAGCGTGGTCAGCACACCACCATGCACCGCGCCATTCTGCGGATTGCCGACAATGGCCGGCGACCAGGGCAGCACCAGGGTCATGCCATCGGCGTCGGCATGCTGCACCCGCATCTGTAGTACCTGGCAATGTTTCAATGCCGACAGAAAGCGCTCGGCCATCGCCATCAATGGTGTCTCGTTCATTGTCCGCCGCCGCATAAAATGGGTAAAAAGTCTATATAGGCCAGGCAGTTATATATCTGTAACCTGCGTTGAACTTATTCGCCGGCAGGGTACTCGAAGGAACATACAAAGTTATTCCACCCAGGAGAAACACCCCATGCGTAAACCTTTTGCTTTTGCTCTGATGCTGGCCGCTGCCATGGGCCTGGCTGCTTGCGATAAAGCGAGCGAAGACAAAGCCCAGGACGCACAGCAACATGCCGAGCAAGCCCAAGAGAAGATGGACGAAGCTCAGGATAAGATGAACGACGCCGCCAAGGAAAACGCCGAAGCCGCCAAAGATCAGGCCGAAGCGCAGCAGAAGGCCGCCGAGGAAGCCGCGCCTTCCACTCCAGCGCCGGCCACTGCACCTGCCGAGCCTGCCAAGCAGTAATCTCGCGACATAAAAAAACCCGACACTGTCGGGTTTTTTTATGCCTGTCATTTAACGCTGAAAGGCTTCAGCCTGCACTTTCGGAAGTGTCCCTGCTCGCCTCTACCGGTGCACTTTCGGTGGGCGTGAACACCATCACTTCCAGTACATGGGAGTGGAACTCACGGCGATACAGGATGAACACCACACCCACGCTCATGGCCATGAACAGCCAGGGGCTGATGAACCAGCTCAACATGGCCATGCCGAAGTAATACGAGCGCAACCCCAGGTTGAACTGGTTGGCGGCCAGCGACAGCACCCGCGCCGCCCGGGAGGCGAAAGCCTTGCGTTCTAGTTCGTTGACCTGACGTTCGCCTATCATCGGCGCCGAGCCCACCAATACTGCGGCGAAGTTGTATTGACGCATGCACCAACTGAACGTGAAGAACGCATAGACGAACACCGTCGCCAGGCACAGCAGCTTGATTTCTGACATGCCTTGGGACGCCTGCTGTACCAGCGGCAGGTCGGCCAGCAGCGACAACGCGCGGTCGGACGCACCGAGCACGGTGAGGATGCCGGCAAGAATGATCAGGGTGCTGGAGGCGAAGAACGATGCATTGCGCTCCAGGTTGCCTATCACGCTGGCATCGGCGATGCGGTTGTCGCGCAGCAGCATGCGGCGCATCCAATCCTCGCGGTAAAGGTGCAACACGCTGGCCAGGCACGCGGTGTCGCGCCCCTTCCAGGTGGCATAGCGGGTGTAGCCGCCCCAGCAGATGGCGAACCAGCAGACGGCCAGGAGGTTGCCAAGGTTGTTTTGGATGAAGGTCATGCAGGAATCCCTTAAAGAGAAACAGACCGGTGTTCGACGCCCGGATTCGTTAAAAGATACGCCATCGCGCGATAGCGTCGGTCCAGGCCACAAAAAACCCCGCGCCTTTCGGCAGCGGGGTCTCGATAACCACCTTTGACGGGGGCCCTTTGGCTTTTGGCCAGCGCCCCGTCCATCAGGTTTCAATCCATCAGGCCAGCGCCTCGCGCGGCTTGCCCAGCATGCGGTCGCAGACCACGGCGACAGCCAGGGTCACCACCGAAGGCACCAGCCAGGCCATGCCTTCGTTGCTGAACGGCAGGTGAGCCAGGGCGTCAGGCAGTGCGTGGGCGAAGCTGCTGCCCTTGATGGCGTCGACAACGCCGAACACCAGCGACACCAGCATGACCGGCGCCAGGATGCGGGTTGGCGAGTTCCACAGGTCCTTCACGAAGCTCAGGCCCACGACCACGATGCACGGCGGATAGATCGCCGTCAGCACGGGAATCGAGAACATGATCAGCTTGGTAAGGCCCAGGTTGGAGATCACCAGCGAGAAACCAGCCAGGATCACCACCAGCGCACGGTACGACAGCGGCAGGATTTGGCTGAAGTATTCGGCACAGGCGCAGGTCAGACCCACGGCGGTGACCAGGCAGGCCAGCGCGATCAGTACCGCCAGGAAACCACTGCCCAGCGAACCGAAGGTGTGCTGCACATAGGCATGCAATACCATCGCACCGTTGGTGGCATCGGCTGCGATGTCATGACTGCCCGCGCCGAGGCGGAACAGGCTGACATACACCAGGACCAGACCCAGGCCGGCAATCAGGCCCGCAATGATGGCATAGCGGGTGATCAGCTTCGGCGACTCGACACCACGCGAACGGATGGCATTGACGATGACGATACCGAAGACAAGTGCCCCCAGCGTGTCCATGGTCAGGTAACCATCGGAGAAACCTTTGGAGAACGCAGCGGCGGCGTAGGCAGGCTGGGCCTCACCGATGGTGCCGGCCGGCAATGCGAACGCCGCGATGCCCAGCACAGCCAGGGCGATGATCTTCAACGGCGCGAGGAAACGCCCTACGGTGTCGAGCAGCTTGCCCGGGTACATGGACACGGCCAGGACCACCGCGAAGTACACCACGCTGTAAATGAGCAGAGCGAGCGGGCTTTCACCGGTCAGCGGTGCCACGCCCACTTCGAACGACACGGTCGCAGTGCGCGGGGTGGCGAACAGCGGGCCGACCGAGAGGTAGCACACCGCCGCCAGCAGGCCGCCGAAGAACTTGCCGATCGGGCTGCTCAGGGCATCCATGCCGCCACCGACCTTGGCCAGGGCGATCACGGTGATGACCGGCAGGCCCACGGCGGTGACCAGGAAGCCGAGTGCGGCCATCCATACGTTCGGGCCAGACTGCAGGCCGACGATAGGCGGGAAGATGATGTTGCCGGCGCCTACGAAAAGCGCAAACGTCATAAAGCCAAGCGCCAGGATATCCTGGCCTTTTAACACTTTCATTTAAGGAAATACCACACTGCTGAAATCGGGAGTCGGAGGGGATTTCCCATAGGATGAAGGGAAATGCTGCCCGGCTTGGTGAGCCAGACCCGTTTAGCGTGTCGTTCCCTTTTGGGGTACGGGCACAGAGTGAACGCGTAGCCTACCTGTTTTGCCTGACAAACGCACTGGCACAGTGCTGCTTGTCCGATGTGCGTATGTGTTTGTCGTCTTGTTGAACGTGTTCAGCGACAATTTATTGCGTATTCAAACGAATGTCTGGTTGAAAATCCTGATAGCGACCATCGGAATTTCCGAAGGTGTGCAGCCCCATCTTCCAAGCGATCCCCGTTAACGACAAAGGCCACCCGAAGGTGGCCTTTGTGCGCGTGGGGGGTATTGCGTGTTACTTACTTCTTGACTTCCCAGCCAGTCAGCTCGGCCAGGGCCTTGCCGATGTCAGCCAGGGAACGCACGGTTTTCACACCAGCGTCCTGCAGGGCGGCGAACTTCTCGTCCGCAGTACCCTTGCCACCGGAGATGATGGCGCCAGCGTGGCCCATGCGCTTGCCAGCAGGTGCGGTAACACCGGCGATGTAGGAAACGACAGGCTTGGTCACGTTGGCCTTGATGTAGGCCGCGGCTTCTTCTTCAGCGGAACCGCCGATTTCACCGATCATGACGATCGCTTCGGTCTTCGGGTCTTCCTGGAACAGCTTCAGGATGTCGATGAAGTTGGAGCCCGGGATCGGGTCACCGCCGATGCCGACGCAGGTCGACTGGCCGAAGCCGGCGTCGGTGGTCTGCTTGACAGCTTCGTAGGTCAGGGTGCCGGAACGCGAAACGATACCGACCTTGCCTGGCAGGTGGATGTGACCTGGCATGATGCCGATCTTGCACTCGCCCGGAGTGATCACGCCTGGGCAGTTCGGGCCGATCAGGGTCACGCCCAGCTCGTCGCACTTGACCTTGGCGTCCAGCATGTCGAGGGTAGGGATACCCTCGGTGATGCAGACGATCAGCTTGATGCCACCGAAGGCGGCTTCCAGGATCGAGTCCTTGCAGAAAGGAGCCGGTACGTAGATGACCGACGCGTCAGCGCCGGTAGCTTCCACAGCTTCTTTCACGGTGTTGAACACCGGCAGGCCCAGGTGGGTGGTGCCACCCTTGCCCGGGGTGACGCCGCCGACCATCTTGGTGCCGTAGGCGATGGCTTGTTCGGAGTGGAAAGTACCCTGCGAGCCGGTGAAGCCCTGGCAGATGACTTTGGTGTCTTTATTGATCAGGACGCTCATTACTTGCCCTCCGCAGCTTTGACAACTTGTTGAGCAGCGTCGGTCAGGCTGGTTGCCGCAATGATGTTCAAACCGCTTTCTGCCAGTACTTTAGCGCCCAGTTCGGCGTTGTTGCCTTCAAGGCGAACGACGACCGGAACCTTGACGCCGACCTCTTTCACCGCGCCAATGATGCCTTCGGCAATCATGTCGCAGCGAACGATGCCGCCGAAGATGTTGACCAGTACGGCCGCGACATTGCTGTCGGACAGGATGATCTTGAACGCTTCGGTAACGCGCTCTTTGGTAGCCCCGCCGCCAACGTCGAGGAAGTTGGCAGGCTTGCCGCCGTGCAGGTTGACGATGTCCATGGTACCCATGGCCAGGCCGGCACCGTTGACCATGCAGCCGATGTTGCCTTCGAGGGCAACGTAGTTCAGTTCGAACTTGGCGGCGTGGGCTTCACGGGCGTCATCCTGCGACGGATCGTGGAAGGTCTTCAGCTTCGGCTGACGGTACATGGCGTTGGCGTCGATGTTGATCTTGGCATCGAGGCAGTGCAGATCGCCATCGGCCTTGATCACCAGCGGGTTCACTTCCAGCAGGGCCAGATCGTGATCCTTGAACAGCTTGGCCAGGCCTACGAAGATCTTGGCGAACTGCTGAACTTGCTTGCCTTCCAGGCCCAGCTGGAACGCCAGCTCGCGACCCTGGAACGGCTGGGCACCGACCAGTGGATCGATGGTGGCCTTGAGGATCTTCTCAGGAGTGTCGTGAGCGACTTTCTCGATGTCCACGCCACCTTCGGTGGAGGCCATGAACACGATGCGGCGGCTCGAACGGTCGACTACAGCGCCCAGGTAGAGCTCTTTGGCGATGTCAGTGCAGGACTCGACCAGGATCTTGGAAACTGGCTGACCATTGGCGTCGGTCTGGTAGGTAACCAGGTTCTTGCCAAGCCACTGTGCAGCGAACGCCTTGGCGTCTTCCTTGCTGCGAACCAGCTTGACGCCGCCCGCTTTACCGCGACCACCGGCGTGGACCTGGGCTTTTACAACCCACTCGGAACCGCCGATCTTGTCGCAGGCTTCTGCTGCAGCTTCAGGGGTGTCGACTGCGAAACCCTTGGAAACTGGCAGGCCGTACTCAGCGAACAGCTGCTTACCCTGATACTCGTGAAGATTCATGCTTTTTACCGTCTTCGTTAGGTACTGCGCTTCGGCGCTGCGCCATTACTGGCGCCGCACCACCTGTGACCGTTGACCCTGGGTTTTCCCATGTGATCCGGTCCGGCGGACGTTCCGCGGTGAGTCTTGCACGCAAGACCCACGACGGGCAGCCCGCCGTGGTTTCTTATAATTAACGCTTCTTACGGTTGGCGACGTGAATGGCACCGCCATTCACCGCCAGCGCTGCTTCATGCAGCGCTTCGGACAGGGTCGGATGGCTGAAGACCATCATGCCCAGATCCTCGGCACTGGTGCCGAATTCCATTGCGATCGCGCCTTGCTGGACCAGCTCGGCAGCGGATGGGCCGATCACATGTACACCCAGCACACGATCGGTTTTAGCATCGGCGATGACCTTGACGAAACCACCGGTATCGTTGGCTGCCATCGCACGGCCGCTGGCCGCGAACGGGAAGGTGCCCACGTTAACCTCAACGCCTTCGGCTTTCAACGCCTGTTCGGTCTTGCCGACCCACGCGATCTCCGGGTGGGTGTAGATGACGGAAGGAATCAGGTCATAGTTCATCTGGGCTTTGTGGCCCTTGATGCGCTCGACGACCATGATGCCCTCTTCCGAGGCCTTGTGCGCCAGCATCATGCCGCGCACCACGTCGCCGATGGCGAACACGCCAGGAACGCTGGTGGCGCAGTGATCGTCAACGAAGATGTAGCCACGCTCGTCAATGGTCACACCGCTGTCGGCGGCCAGCAGGTCGGTGGTCACCGGGCGACGGCCGACCGCGACGATCAGCTTGTCGAAGGTGATCTTCTGCTCGCCTTCGGCATTGGTGTAGGTAACTTCGACTTCGTCGCCGTTGACTTTCGAGCCGGTGACGCGAGCGCCCAGCTTGATGTCCAGGCCTTGCTTGGTCAGGGTCTTCTGGGCCTCTTTCGACACGGCAGTGTCGGCAGCCATCAGGAAGGTGTCCAGGGCCTCGAGCACGGTGACTTCGGCACCCAGGCGCGCCCAGACCGAACCCAGTTCCAAGCCGATAACGCCGGCACCGATGACGCCCAGGCGCTTAGGAACCGATTGGAATTCCAGTGCGCCGGTGGAGTCGACGATGACTTTCTGGTCGACCGGAGCCGGAGGAATATCGATCGGGCGCGAGCCGGAAGCCAGGATCACGTTCTCGGCTTCGATGACTTCGGTAGTGCCGTCAGCCTTGGTAACTTCGACTTTCTTGCCGGCCAGCAGCTTGCCGTGGCCCTGGATCGAAGTGACGCCGTTGGCCTTGAACAGGGTGGCAACACCGCCGGTCAGGTTCTTGACGATGCCGGCCTTGCGGCCAACCATCGCGGCGACGTCCATCTTCACTTCACCCGTGGAGATACCGTGGACGTTGAAGCTCTCTTTGGCTTCCTTGTACTTCCAGGAGCTGTCCAGCAGTGCCTTGGAAGGAATGCAACCTACGTTCAGGCAGGTGCCGCCCAGGGCCAGCTTGCCCTCGGCGTCGGTGTATTTCTCGATACAGGCAGTCTTCAGACCGAGTTGGGCAGCCTTGATGGCGGCAACATAGCCGCCAGGACCTGCACCAATCACCACTACGTCGAATTTCTGGGTCATAAAAGATTCCTTATCAGCTACAAGCTACAAGCCGCGTACCGCACGGCCCCGTCTCTTGAAGAACGGGGCCGGCGGCGCGCAGCTAGTTGATTAGATGTCCAGCAGCAGGCGAGACGGATCTTCCAGCAGGTTCTTGATGGTCACCAGGAAGGTTACCGCTTCCTTGCCGTCGATCAGGCGGTGGTCATAAGACAGCGCCAGGTACATCATCGGACGGATCACGACCTGGCCATTGATGGCCATCGGGCGCTGGATGATGTTGTGCATACCCAGGATCGCGGCCTGCGGCGGGTTGACGATCGGGGTCGACATCATCGAGCCGAAGGTACCACCGTTGGTGATGGTGAAGGTACCGCCGGTCATCTCTTCGATGGCCAGCTTGCCGTCACGGGCCTTCTTGCCGAAGGTGGCGATGCCGTTCTCGATCTCAGCCAGGCTCATCGACTCGGCATTACGCAGTACCGGCACCACCAGGCCACGGTCGCTGGACACGGCGACGCCGACGTCGGCATAACCGTGGTAGACGATGTCGTTGCCGTCGATCGAGGCGTTGACTGCCGGGAAGCGCTTGAGCGCCTCGGTGGCGGCCTTGACGAAGAACGACATGAAGCCCAGGCGCACGCCGTTGTGGGTCTTCTCGAACAAGTCCTTGTACTTCGAACGCAGGGCCATGACCTCGGTCATGTCGACTTCGTTGAAGGTGGTCAGCATCGCCATGTTCGACTGGGCTTCGACCAGACGCTCGGCAATCTTGGCGCGCAGACGGGTCATCGGCACGCGCTTCTCGGTACGGTCGCCGGCGGCAACGACAACCGGGGCAGCGGCGGCTGCGGCGGCAGGCTTGGCCGCTGGAGCCGGGGCGGACTTCTTGTTGGCGACGGCGGCAACGACGTCTTCCTTGGTGATGCGACCGCCCTTGCCGGTGCCGGCAACGGTAGCCAGGTCGATGCCGTTCTCTTCGGCCAGCTTGCGCGCAGCCGGGGCGGCAACCGGGTCGTCTTCACCAGCGTCGGCGGCAACGGCGGCTGGAGCGGCAGCGGCCGGGGCAGCAGCCGGAGCAGCAGCGGCAGCGCCGCCCTCCACGATCGAACCCAGCACTTCGTCGGACAGGACGGTGTCGCCCTCGCCCTTGACGATGGCGCCCAGCACGCCGTCGGCAGTGGCCAGGACTTCAAGGACGACCTTGTCGGTTTCGATGTCGACGATCAGCTCGTCACGCTTGACGGCGTCGCCCGGCTGCTTGTGCCAGGTGGCAACGGTGCCATCGGCAACCGATTCCGGGAAGGTTGGGGCTTTGATCTCGATAGCCATTATCTGTGTTTCCTTAAATTCGGTTTCAGGTGCGCGAAGGCGTTAGACGGTGAACGCGTCTTGCAGCAGTTTTTCCTGCTGCTCGGCGTGCTTCGATGCGTAACCACAGGCTGGCGCGGCGGAAGCGTCGCGGCCGGCGTATTCCAGAACCAGTGCCTTGTTGTGGCGGCCCAGGATACGGCGCATGTGATGCTGGCTGCTGTACCAGGCGCCCTGGTTCATCGGCTCTTCCTGACACCACACTGCATGCTTGAGGTTGGTGTAAGGCGCCAGGATTTCGACCAGGTCGTCCTCAGGGAACGGATACAGCTGCTCGATACGCACGATGGCGATGTCTTCGCGGCCTTCGGCACGGCGTTTTTCCAGCAGGTCGTAGTAGACCTTGCCACCGCACAGGACCAGGCGCTCGACCTTGGCCGGATCGAGGTTGTCGATTTCCGGGATCACGGTCTGGAACGAACCTTCGGCCAGATCTTCCAGCGTCGAGATGGCCAGCTTGTGGCGCAGCAGCGACTTCGGCGTCAGCACGATCAGCGGTTTGCGCAGTGGACGGATGACCTGGCGACGCAGCAGGTGGTAGATCTGGGCCGGGGTGGTCGGCACGCAAACCTGGATGTTGTGCTCGGCGCACAGCTGCAGGTAACGCTCCAGACGCGCGGAGGAGTGCTCCGGACCTTGCCCTTCATAACCGTGTGGCAGCAGCATGGTCAGACCGCACAGGCGGCCCCACTTGTGCTCACCGCTGGTGATGAACTGGTCGATCACCACTTGCGCACCGTTGGCGAAGTCGCCGAACTGAGCTTCCCAGATCACCAGCGCGTTCGGCGTGGTGGTCGAGTAGCCGTATTCGAAGGCCAGCACGGCTTCTTCCGAAAGGAAGGAGTCGTACAGTTCGAAGCGCGGCTGGCCCGGGAACAGGTTCTTCAGCGGTACATAGGTGCTGGCGTCCTTCTGGTTGTGCAGCACCGCGTGACGGTGCGAGAAGGTGCCACGGCCGATGTCCTGGCCGGTCATGCGGATCGGGTGCCCTTCGAACTGCAGGGTGGCGTAGGCCATGGTCTCGGCGTAGCCCCAGTTGATCGGCAAGCCACCGGCCTGCATCTTCTGGCGGTCTTCGTAGATCTTGGCGACCTGACGCTGGACGACGAAGCCTTCTGGAAGCTCCAGCAGCTTGGCCGACAGTTCCTGCAGGGTCTTGAGGTCGAAGCGGGTGTCATGACGCGCGGTCCAGGCATGGCCCAGGTAGGGACGCCAGTCGACGAACAGCTCGCGGTTCGGCTCCTTGACCAGGCTCTTGACTACATGCAGGCCGTTGTCCAGGGCGTTGCGATACTCGTCGATCTTGGCCTGGGCGCGTTCGGCATCGATGCGGCCGGCGCTGATCAGTTGCTCGGCGTACAACTCACGGGTGGTGCGCTGCTTGCTGATCTGCTGGTACATGAGCGGCTGGGTGCCGTTCGGCTCGTCGGCCTCGTTGTGGCCGCGGCGGCGGTAGCAGACCAAGTCGATGACCACATCACGCTTGAACTGCATGCGGTAATCGATGGCCAGCTGGGTGACGAACATCACCGCTTCAGGATCGTCGCCGTTCACGTGCAGGATCGGCGCCTGGATCATCTTGGCAACGTCGGTGGCGTACTCGGTTGAACGCGCGTCGAGCGGATTGCTGATGGTGAAGCCGACCTGGTTGTTGATCACGATGTGCACGGTGCCGCCGGTCTTGAAACCGCGGGTCTGCGACATCTGGAAGGTTTCCATGACCACGCCCTGGCCGGCGAACGCTGCGTCGCCGTGGATCGAAATCGGCAGAACCTTGTCGCCAACGCTGTCGTTGCGGCGATCTTGGCGGGCGCGAACCGAACCTTCCACCACTGGCGAGACGATTTCCAGGTGGGAGGGGTTGAACGCCATGGCCAGGTGGACTTCGCCACCGGGGGTCATCACGTTGGAGGAGAACCCCTGGTGGTACTTCACGTCACCGGAGCCCAGCTCGTTCATCTTCTTGCCTTCGAACTCGTCGAACAGCTCGCGCGGGTTCTTGCCGAAGGTATTGACGAGCACGTTCAGACGGCCACGGTGGGCCATGCCGATCACGACTTCCTTGGTACCGTAGGAACCGGAGCGCTGGATCATTTCGTCCAGCATCGGGATCAGGCTCTCACCGCCTTCCAGGCCAAAGCGCTTGGTGCCCGGGTACTTGGTGCCCAGATACTTCTCAAGGCCCTCACCGGCCGTGACGCGCTCGAGCAGGTGTGCCTGCACGTCGGCGGAGAACTCGGGGCGGCCACGCACGCTTTCCAGGCGCTGCTGGAACCAGCTGCGCTGCTCGGAATCGACGATGTGGGTGAATTCGGCACCAATGGTGCGACAATATGTCTTCTCGAGCGCCTCGAAAATTTCGCGTAGGCTCGCTTCCTCTTTGCCGATGAACAGGTCGCCGGCACGGAAGGTCGTATCAAGATCGGCATTGGTCAAGCCGTAATGATTGATCGACAGGTCTACGGGCGCAGGACGCTGCCACAACCCCAACGGGTCGAGCTTGGCAGCCTGATGGCCGCGCATACGATAGGCCTGGATCAGTCGCAGCACTTCAACCTGCTTCTTCTCGTGTTCTGTGCTCACGCTCCCGGCGGAAACCGGTTGGGCGCGGCGCTGGTTCTTTGCCAGCAGTACGAAATGGTCGCGGATCGTCGAGTGCGAGACATCGGTAGCGGTGCTGCCGTCGGCGGGCAACTTCTGGAAGTAAGTGCGCCACTCTTCTGGCACAGCGTTAGGGTCGTGCAGGTAGAGCTCATAAAGCTCTTCCACATATGCAGCGTTACCACCTGAAAGGTGGGCGCTTTCCCACATGCGCTGCATCACGCTTTCTTGCATGCTTGGTCACCCTCGGTTAGGGGACTGATCGGCGAGAGCCACAGCAAACCTGGAAAAGTCCGAACACAGCGACTGAACCACGCCACCTGGATCCTGCTGATTTTCCGGGTACCAGCCCGGAAGCCCCTGCTGGTCTCATATCTTCATAGGTAATGAGCGCGGGCTTTGTGAGCCCTTGCTCGGGTTTTACCTCAGTGCGGGCTCACCACCCGCACCTCGGCTTACTGCAGGTACAACGCTTTGAATCAGGTGCCGCTTTGCAGCAGCATGTTACGTACGTGGCCGATCGCCTTGGTCGGGTTCAGACCCTTCGGGCAAACGTTCACGCAGTTCATGATCCCGCGGCAGCGGAACACGCTGAACGGGTCATCCAGGGACGCCAGGCGCTCCTGAGTCTTGGTGTCACGGCTATCGGCCAGGAAGCGGTAGGCCTGCAGCAGGGCGGCGGGGCCCAGGAACTTGTCCGGGTTCCACCAGAACGATGGGCAGGAGGTCGAGCAGCAAGCACACAGGATGCACTCGTACAGACCGTCCAGCTTGTCGCGGTCTTCCGGCGACTGCAGACGCTCGATGGCCGGGGCCGGCGTGTCGTTCTGCAGGAATGGCTTCACCTTCTCGTACTGCTTGTAGAAGATGCTCATATCGACCACCAGGTCACGAATGACCGGCAGGCCAGGCAGCGGACGCAGTACCAGCTTATTGCCCTTGACCACGCCCGACAGCGGGGTGATGCAGGCCAGGCCGTTCTTGCCGTTCATGTTCATGCCATCGGAACCGCACACGCCTTCACGGCAGGAGCGACGATACGAGAAGCCCTCGTCCTTTTCCTTGATCAGTGCCAGCACGTCCAGAACCATCAGGTCCTTGCCGCCGGTATCGACGTCGAACGACTCCATCTTGGGCGCCGAGTCGGTGTCGGGGTTGTAGCGATAAACTTCGACTTTCAACATAGCAGCCACCCTTAGTAAGTCCGGACTTTTGGTTCGAAGGCAGGAACTGTCTTCGGCGCAAAGTTGACACCACGCTTGGCGACGCGCTTCTCACCCGGGTAGTACAGGGTGTGGCACAGCCAGTTTTCGTCGTCACGGTCTTCGAAGTCTTCGCGGGCGTGTGCGCCACGGGACTCTTTACGGGCTTCGGCCGCGATGGCGGTAGCTTCGGCGACTTCCAGCAGGTTCTGCAGCTCCAGCGCTTCGATACGCGCGGTGTTGAAGGCCTGGGACTTGTCGTTGATCTTGACGTTGGCGATGCGGTCACGCAGGCCAGCCAGTTGCTCGATACCCTTCTGCATGTATTCACCGGTACGGAATACACCGAAGTAGTTCTGCATGCAGCTCTGCAGTTCGCGCTTCAGGCTTGCCACGTCTTCGCCGCTGGTACGCTCGTTGAGCTTGTTCAGGCGGTTCAGGGCAACATCGACGTCGGTGTCGCTGGCATCGCGGTACTCGACGCCTTCGGTCAGCGCCTTTTCCAGGTGCAGGCCGGCGGCACGGCCGAACACCACCAGGTCGAGCAGCGAGTTGCCGCCCAGGCGGTTGGCGCCGTGGACCGATACGCAAGCCACTTCACCCACGGCGAACAAGCCCGGGATGATGTGATCCTTGCCTTCGGCGTCCATGGTGATGGCCTGGCCATGAATGTTGGTGGCGACGCCGCCCATCATGTAGTGGCAGGTCGGCACGACCGGTACCGGGGCGACTACTGGATCGACGTGGGCGAAGGTCTTGGACAGCTCGCAGATACCTGGCAAGCGGCTGTGCAGCACTTCCTCGCCCAGGTGATCCAGCTTCAGCAGCACGTGGTCCTTGTTCGGGCCCACGCCGTTGCCGGCGATGATTTCCTTGACCATGGAACGAGCGACCACGTCGCGGCCGGCCAGGTCTTTCGCGTTCGGCGCGTAACGCTCCATGAAGCGCTCGCCGTGGGCGTTGATCAGGTAGCCACCCTCACCGCGGCAACCTTCGGTGACCAATACACCGGCGCCGGCGATGCCGGTCGGGTGGAACTGCCACATCTCGATGTCCTGCACCGGTACGCCGGCACGCAGGGCCATGCCGATACCGTCGCCGGTATTGATCAGGGCGTTGGTGGTGGAGGCGTAGATACGACCAGCACCGCCAGTCGCCAGCACGGTGGCCTTGGACTTGATGTACATGGTTTCGCCGGTTTCGATGCAGATCGCGATCACACCGACGAAAGCGCCGTCCTGGTTTTTCACCAGGTCAACGGCGTAGTACTCGTTGAGGAAGGTGGTGCCTGCCTTCAGGTTGCCCTGGTACAGGGTGTGCAGCAGCGCGTGACCGGTACGGTCGGAGGCTGCACAGGTACGGGCAGCCTGGCCGCCCTTGCCGAAGTCCTTGGACTGGCCACCGAACGGACGCTGGTAGATACGGCCGGTTTCGGTACGCGAGAACGGCAGGCCCATATGGTCGAGCTCGAAGACCGCGGCCGGGCCTTCCTGACACATGTACTCGATAGCGTCCTGGTCACCGATGTAGTCGGAACCCTTGACGGTATCGTACATGTGCCAGCGCCAGTCGTCGTTCGGGTCGGCCGAAGCGATGGCGCAGGTGATGCCGCCCTGGGCGGAAACGGTATGCGAACGGGTCGGGAACACCTTGGTGACTACGGCGGTCTTGTGGCCGCCTTGAGCCAGTTGCAGTGCTGCGCGCATGCCCGCGCCGCCACCACCAATGATGATGGCGTCGAAGGAAATGGTTGGAATGTTAGCCATGAATCAGATACCCCAGAGAATCTGCACACCCCAGACGAAGTAAGCGAACATCGCAACGCCGCATACCGCCTGGAACAGGAAACGAATCGCAGTCGCCGACTTGCCGAACGCCATCGGCGTCAGGTAGTCGGTGGCAATGGTCCACATGCCGACCCAGGCGTGTGCGCCCAGGGCAACGAGGGCCAGCAGACTGAAGATGCGCATCGCATTGTTGGTGAACAGAGCATGCCACTGGGCGTAGTCGATGCCCGGGTGGGCGGCGAGGTAGCCGATCAGGAAAATGAAGTAAGCCGCGAGAACGACCGCCGAGACGCGCTGCGCCATCCAGTCGTAGAGGCCCGAACGCGACAGGTTCGTGACGTTAGTTACCATACCCAAACTCCTGCCAGAACGATCAGCACCACGGAGATGACGATCACGATTTTCGAGCCCAGCTTGCCGCCTTCCAGCGTCTCACCGACCCCCATGTCCATGATCAGGTGGCGCACACCTGCCACGAGGTGGTACAGCAGGCCGGACAGCAGGCCCCAGGTCACCAGTTTGGCCAGCGGACTGGTCAGACACGCCTTCACCTCGGCAAAGCCTTCCTCCGAACCCAGCGACTTGCCCAGTGCGTACAGCATGATGGCAAGGCCGAGGAAGAGGATGACGCCGGAAATACGGTGAAGAATGGACGTGTACGCGGTGATCGGGAGTTTGATGGTCCTTAGGTCTAGGTTTACAGGTCGTTGGCTTTTCACGGCTTTTTTCACACTGAAGAGCCCCTAGCTAACAGGGCAAAGTTGTTGGTAAGTGTACTGGTCAGGTACCCACCACCCAGGAGAGCGACGACACCCAGCAGGGCGGGCTTGAAAGCCCCTGGGAGTCGGCTGCCGAGTATAGACAGTTAGGCTGCTTATGACAACGTGAGGGGCTAGCCCAAATAGCGCATTGCCTTTAACGGACAAAAGGCGTAAACGGGCGAGAATTTCGTGAAAAATCAGGCCTCAGAGGGCGTTTCAACCAGCCTTTAGGCAAATTGACATTCGAATTTATCCCTCTATAGTGGTGCGGGCCCTGCGTGGGGGGTCTGTCTGATGATTTCAAGCATTAATAGGAGGCCACATGGCTGACAAAAAAGCGCAGTTGATCATCGAGGGCGCTGCCCCCGTCGAGCTGCCCATTTTAACCGGCACCGTTGGTCCCGATGTTATCGACGTCCGCGGGTTGGGGGCATCAGGCCACTTCACCTTCGACCCAGGTTTCATGGCGACCGCATCGTGCGAGTCGAAGATCACCTACATTGATGGCGACAAGGGCGTGCTGCTGCACCGCGGCTACCCGATCGAACAGCTCGCCGAACAGTCGGACTACCTCGAGACCTGCTACCTTCTGCTCAACGGTGAATTGCCGAATGCCGAGCAGAAGGCCCAGTTCGTCAGCACCGTGAAGAACCACACCATGGTTCACGAGCAGCTGAAGTCGTTCTTCAACGGCTTCCGCCGCGACGCCCACCCGATGGCGGTGATGTGCGGCGTGGTCGGCGCTCTGTCGGCGTTCTATCACGACTCGCTGGACATCAATAACCCGCAGCACCGCGAAATCTCCGCGGTACGCCTGGTCGCAAAAATGCCGACCCTGGCCGCGATGGTCTACAAGTACTCCATGGGCCAGCCCATGATGTACCCGCGCAACGACCTGTCGTACGCGGAAAACTTCCTGCACATGATGTTCAACACCCCGTGCGAAATCAAACCGATCAGCCCGGTGCTGGCCAAGGCGATGGACCGGATCTTCATCCTCCACGCCGACCACGAGCAGAACGCCTCCACCTCCACCGTGCGCCTGGCGGGCTCCTCGGGCGCAAACCCGTTCGCCTGTATCGCCGCCGGTATCGCCGCACTGTGGGGCCCTGCCCACGGCGGTGCGAACGAAGCCGTACTGACCATGCTCGATGAAATCGGCGATGTCTCGAACATCGACAAGTTCATCGCCAAGGCCAAGGACAAGAACGACCCGTTCAAGCTCATGGGCTTCGGTCACCGCGTGTACAAGAACCGCGACCCGCGCGCCACCGTGATGAAGCAGACCTGCGACGAAGTGCTCAACGAGCTGGGCATCAAGAACGACCCGCAGCTGGAACTGGCCATGCGCCTGGAAGAGATCGCCCTGACCGATCCGTACTTCGTCGAGCGCTCGCTGTACCCGAACGTCGACTTCTACTCGGGCATCATTCTCAAGGCCATCGGCATTCCGACCAGCATGTTCACTGTGATCTTCGCCCTGGCGCGGACCGTCGGCTGGATCTCGCACTGGAAGGAAATGCTCTCCAGCCCGTACAAGATCGGCCGCCCGCGCCAGCTTTACACCGGCTACGAGCAGCGTGACATCGTCGAGCTGAAAGACCGCAAGTAAGCCTTTTCGGCCGAACGCAAAAAGGCTGCCCTCGGGCAGCCTTTCTTGTTTCTGCATTACCAGCGCCGATCACTGTTTCTCGGCACGCTCCTTCAACCCCTTCAGGGTATTGAACGGTGCATCCACCACGAACTTGTTGGCCAGCCAGGACGGCACGCTGCCACCTGGTTCGGTGTGCACCTGGTAGGTCACCTCGGTGCTGTCACCCTTGGGCACCAGCTTCCAGTAGCCCTCTACCTGGGCGACGCGCACGAAGCCCTTTTCCTCCGGCAGATACTTCGGCTGCTCCTCAAGCTTGCGGGTCAGGCTACCATCAGCCTCCTGGACAGTGGTCACATGCAGGACGGAATCGCGTGGCGTCACCGGCCATGGCGTATTGAACTGAGTGTAGGTCCAGCTCTGGTCGCCCTCGCTCTTGAGCAGTTTCTGCGACTTGCACTCGTGGATCCAGGCGCAGGCCCCGACCACGTCCTCCTGCAACGCCTTGACCTTGGCCAGTGGTGCCTTGATCACGGTCACGCCACGGTAGGCCTTGTACTTGGAACCGGCCACCTCGCTGAGGGACACCTTGATCCCCTCCTCGTCCTTGGCCACCTGCCAGTTCTCGGCCCAGGCCGTGGGTGCCAGCACGACACCCATGCCACACAGCAGTGCAATACGCTTGATCGATCTCATCATCTTGTTCCTTGTTGTCGAGGATCCAACCTGTCATGCCGCCGTCATTTGCTCCAACCACCCGATGATGCGGATGGCCTCGTCACGATCGTTGCCACAGATGTCCGCTTCCGCCTTGAAGCCGCCACACACCTGCGGTCGCTCGGGCTTGCCGAACAGCGCACAGAGGTTTTCGACATTAAGGTGCAGACAGCGTTCGCCGGCCGGCTTGCCCTGGGGCATGCCGGGTATAGGCGAACTGATGGACGGGGCGATGCAGCAGGCACCGCAGCCCTCGCGGCATTTCATGACAACAGGACTCCCAGGAGCAAAACGGGACGAACGTCCCTGGATACTAACCGCTCAAACATATGTTTGAAATTGCCGAACGAATGAAAAAGACCGTGACCCGGCAGTCAGTTACGAAACTCGAAATCGATCGCTGCACCTTCGACATCGCGCCGGCTGTCGTTGCGCAACTGCAGCTGCATTTCGTTGCTGATCAGTCGGCCGTTGAGCTGGAACGGGCTGCTTTCGGATTCCGGCTTGGTGGGGAACATCGACGGCAGCAGAGGCTTGCGCACCACCGGCCCGCCCCCCAGGTCCGGCTCGAGATGCCTGACCATCTCACTCGGCAGGCTCAGGTCGATCTTCGGCTTGTGCAGCGGTTTGGCGACAGCCTTGCTGACAGGCTTGGCCTTCACCTTGGGCCTGGTCTTTGGTTTGGCCTTGGGCTTGACTGCCGGCTTGGCTGCAGCCTTCGCCGCCGACTTGTGCACCCCCTGCGCCTTGGCAGCAGGCTCGGCAGCCTGCACCGCTCCGGCCGGCAGCCAGGGCAACGCGCAACACAGGGCAATGACAAGAGGACGAAACAGGTTCATGGGTACCGGGAACGTAAGCTGCAAAACGCGTATGCTCCCTGTTCCCCACTCATCTGACAAGCCTACAAAAGTGAACCTGTAGGTTCACGGCACAATTGTTGGGCCAGCAGCCCCAGGGTCATCACCGCGCGCTCCGCCTCGCGGTTCCAGGGAATGCCGCAATTAAGCCGGATACAGTGGTTGAACTGCTCGGTGTTACTGAAGATCAGGCCCGGCGCAATGCTGATCCCCTGCTCCAACGCCCGCACATGCAGCTCCTGAGTATTGACTCGCCCTGGCAGGCTCACCCAGAGGATGAAGCCACCTGTGGGCCGGGTCATCTGCGTGCCCTCAGGGAAATGCTGCTGCACCGCCAGCTGGTAGGCACTGAGGTTCTTGCGATATTCCTGGCGAATGTAGCGCAGGTGGCGATCGTAGCCCCCGTTCTCCAGGTAGGCGGCCACCGCCATCTGCGTGACACTGCAGGCCGAGTGCGTGGTGAAGGTCTGCAGGCGCTGGATCTCGTCCTGGTAGCGCCCGGCGATCATCCAGCCGACCCGCACCCCTGGTGACAAGGTCTTGGAGAAGCTCGAGCAGTAGATCACCCGGTCAAGACGATCAAACGCCTTGAGCGCCTTGGTGCGCCCCTGCTCAAACATCAGTTCGCCGTAGATATCGTCCTCGACGATCTGTATGTCGAAATCCGATGCCAAACGCAGCAGTTGCTTCTGCCGCTCCTCAGGAATGGTGCCGCCCAGCGGGTTGCTCAAACGCGCCGTCAACACCAGCGCCTTGATTGACCACTGGTTGGCGGCCAGTTGCAGGGCCTCCAGGCTGATACCGGTAGAGGGATCGCTGGGGATTTCGATGACCTTGAGCCCCAGCAGGTCGGCCAATTGCAGCAGGCCGTAGTAAGTGGGCGACTCGGCCGCGATCAGGTCGCCCGGCCGGGTAAGGACCCGCAGCGCCATCTGGAGCGCATCGACACAGCCATGGGTGACCACCACCTCACGTGGATCGACCAGTACGCCGGCATCACGCATGCGTATGGCGATCTGTCGGCGCAGGGGTTCGAACCCCGGGCTGAACATGTAGCTGAAGGCACGCGGGCTATGGAAGCGCGTTACCTTGGCCAACTGCTGGTGCAGGGCACGCACGGGCAGGTAGTCCACATGCGGCACCGCGGCGCCGAACGGGAAAACCCCATCGCGCCGCGCCTCGACTAGCACTTGCTGGATGATGCTTGCCCGGGTGACCAGGCCCGGGCGCTCGACCCGCGCGATATCCGGGGTCTGCGCCGTCAACGCCGGGGTCTGGTGGACGTAGTAGCCGGACTGCGGCCGAGCACGTATCAGACCCTGATCCTCGAGATTGGCGTAAGCCTGCAGTACGGTGGCATGGCTGACATTGAGCTGCGCGCTCATCTTGCGCACCGACGGCACCCGCTCACCCGGCTGGTAGACACCCCGACGGATGTCATCGGCCAGTTGCTGGGCAATGCGCTGGTACAGCAGCAGGTTGGTCATGGCGTGTTCTCGAAGCGCTGACGGGTCATTGTTCTTGTGTGGCTCACTGCGGGGCCAGAATACCGTAACAGTTACGAAGTGTACTGGGACAGATCGGAGAATAGCCAACAATACAGTTACGTGACAGAGAAGTGATAGCCGACCACGTCGGCGCGCCGACGAACGCTCAAATTACCTTTGGTTCTGCCGTTGCCGTTGCCGTTGCCGTTGCCGTTGCCGTTGCCGTTGCCGTTGCCGTTGCCGTTGCCGTTGCCGATCAAGAGTCTAGCGCCATACCCAGCTAGCGACAGCTGCGTCAGCCCAGGCGCCGCCCGTAACTTCGCGACTTCAGGAGGCCGAACGCAGGTCTTGCGGAGGGAGGTGACGGGCATGG